>JAGXGV010000161.1 GCA_024636635.1 Puniceibacterium sp. | reverse complement strand
TCACCGAGGTGCTGGCGGCGCTCGGCGATGTGGTTGGCACTCCAAGCTTCGCGTCCGCCGCCCGGATCACCATGTTCAGCTACCTGGCCGGACTTGCCCTCGCTGTCGTCTTCGGCATCGGGCTGGGGATGCTGATGGGACTGGTCAAGCCTGCGGACCGGCTTCTGAACATGTGGGTAAACATTTTCCTGTCGGCACCGCTCTCGGCTTTGGTCCCGGTGATCATGATCCTGCTGGGTATGGGTACTCCTACCGTGGTCGCGACCGTCTTCATGTTCGCCGTCTGGATCATAGCGCTCGACACCCGGGCCGGCGTGCAGCATGTGTCGCCTTCCTTGATGGAGATGTCTCAGTCATTTGGCGCCTCCCGGTTCCAGCGCCTGCGGATCATCCTGCTTGCCGCGCTGCCCGAGATCCTTGCCGGAGTACGGCTTGGCGTCATCCGCGGCGTGAAGGGCGTGGTGATCGGCCAGCTTCTGGTGTCCATCATCGGCGTGGGTGCCCTGTTCAACCTCTATTCGCAGAACTTTCTCATGGCGCATTTCTGGGCATTGATCCTGATACTGTTCGCCTTTGCACTGAGCTTGGCTGCCTTGGTCGGTCGGTTTGAATCCAAGGTGGAATACTACGCGGGAGCGCGAGGCTAGCGATGCCGAAGCTGACAGGTTCATGTGATCAGTCAGTGGGTTGGAGCCTCCGTGGATCAAATATAAAATCGGGGACAGGCTTTCGGTTTGGTTCACGATACGGCCTATTGGCGGGGAATCCGCTCGGCTTTCCGGCTGATCTGGCGGAAGCGGATCAGCAACCATGCCGTTATGCACGGTGAACCTCGGGGGTGCAGTAGTGGCTGTCGGCCCGCAGCAGGATGCCGGTCCCGGGCCAATGCTTGCGGATCTCCCGGATCAACCGGCCAATATGGGTCGCGCTCTCGGCCCCTTTGGGACGGCGGGCCGGGCGCAGCAGTGTCCCCACAAGCCGACCTTCGCCGTCGAAGACAACGATCGGCTGAAATCCGTATTCGTCATAGAACGCATTGAACAGGCGCAGCTGCTGGTGGCCATGCACCGCGTCAAAGGTATCATCGATATCGAGCACGATCCGGCTTGGGGCGCGCGCAAAGGACTGGCAGTAACATTTTCTCCAGCGAAAGGCCGAATTCGTCGCCTCCAATCCGGCTCAGCAGTCCGACCGATGCACCTTGGCGCGCCGCTGCGACGAAGACGTTTGAGACATCGCCGCCGAAGCCTTGCCGCCAGTCTGCCCCGCCCAGATGATTGAATTCAAGGAGTGGCTCTCCAAGGCAAAGAATGCCGGGCACTGGAGGGCCTCAGTGGTTGTTTCGGAGCACGTGCTTCGACGCGATGTCGATGTGATCGGTTGCACCCTCGAGGATGGCGCCGCGTTCGAAGGACTGGACCTTTTCGCGGAAGATGTCCTGCCATGGGGATTGGCTTTCGGGGCAGGGGTAGCCGCCTTGCGCTTCGAGCTCTGCCCGGCGCCGATCGATTTCGTCTTGAGGTACGAGCATGTCGGCACGCCTGGCGTTAAGGTCCACCCGTACCCGGTCGCCGGTCTTCAGGAGGGCCAGCCCCCCGCCAGCAGCCGCCTCGGGCGAGGCGTTCAGGATCGAGGCGGAGCCCGACGTCCCGGATTGCCGCCCGTCGCCGATGCAGGGCAGGGTCCGGACGCCCTGCTTGATCAGGTAGGACGGCGGCCGCATGTTCACCACCTCGGCGCCGCCGGGATAGCCCAGTGGACCGGCCCCGCGCATAACCAGCACCGTGTCGACCGTGAGCCCGCCCGCGGGATCGTCGATCCGGGCGTGGAAATCCTCGGGGCCGTCGTACACGGCCGCGGTACATTCGAAGGCCATCGGATCGTCGGTGTTCTCGAGGTAGCGTTTTCGGAACTCCTCCCCGATGGCAGAGGTCTTCATGATCGCGCTGTCGAAGAGGTTGCCGCCCAGGTTCAAGAAGCCGGCGTTGTGCAGCATCGGCGCCTCGACCGATCGGATGACGTCCTCATCCTCGATCTGCGCGTCGCTGTAGATGTCGGCCACGGTGCGGCCCGTGACGCTCAGGGCGTCCGGGTGGGGCAGCAGTCCCGCGCGCAGGAGCGTAGCGATCACCGCTGGCACGCCGCCGGCGCGGTGGAAGTCCTCGCCCAGGTAGCTGCCCACCGGCTGCAGGTTGACAAGCAGCGGGATCTCGTAGCCCAGCCGTTCCCAGTCGTCATTGGTAAGGGTCAGGCCCAGATGCGCCGCGATCGCGTTCAGGTGGATCGGCGCATTGGTTGAGCCACCAAGGGCGGAACAGACCACAACGGCGTTTTCAAAGGCCTGGCGAGTCATGATGCGGGAGGGTCGCAAATCATCGTGCACCATCTCGACGATCCGTTGTCCGGTATACCAGGCCATTTGCCCGCGCTCCCGGTACGGCGCGGGGATCGACGCCCCACCAGGAAGCTGCATACCCAGCGCTTCCGCGAGAGAGTTCATGGTGGTCGCCGTCCCCATCGTGTTGCAATAGCCCACGGACGGGGCGGAAGAGGCAGCGATCTGCAAAAACTCCTCGGCGTCGATCTCTCCCGCTGCGAGTTGCTGCCGCGCCTGCCAGATCACTGACCCGGACCCGGCGCGCTTGCCCTTGTGCCAGCCGTTCAGCATCGGGCCGACGGAAAGCGCCAGCGCCGGAATGCCCACGGTCGCCGCCGCCATCAGGAGCGCGGGTGTGGTCTTGTCGCAGCCCACCATGAGAACCACGCCGTCGATCGGGTAGCCAAAGAGCGACTCCACCAGCGACAGATAGGTCAGGTTGCGGTCCAGCATCGCGGTGGGACGCTTACCGGTTTCCTGGATTGGATGGCATGGCACCTCGAGCGGCACGCCGCCCGCGGAAATGATGCCATCGCGTACGCGCTTGGCAAGTTCGATGTGGTGGCGATTGCACGGCGCGAGATCGCTGCCAGTTTGTGCGATGGCAATGACCGGCTTGCCGGAGCGCAGTTCGTCCAGCGTCAGCCCGTAGTTGAGGTACCGCTCGATATAGAGTGCGGTCATCTCGGGGTCGTCCAGGTTGTCGAACCACTGGCGGGATCTCAGATCGGTTTTCTTGTGGGTCATGTTTTTTCCCTCTGCTCTCACCGGCCGGTTATACCGGGGAAAGTGATAAGTAACGCCAAGGCGAGGATCTGCATCGCGATAAAGGGAAGCAGGGACTGGAATATCTCTCCAAGCGAGATGTCCGGCGGCGCGACCGATTTCAGGTAGAATGCGGCAGGGCCGAACGGCGGTGACAGGAAGCTTACTTGCATGTTCATCGCGAAAACCACGCCGAACCAGACCGGATCGAGCCCCAGGTCGCGGATGATGGGCACAAAGATCGGCATGGTCAGCAGCGCGATCCCCACCCAGTCAAGGAACATTCCGAGGATGAAGAGGATCAGCATCATGAACAGGACGATGATCGTGGGGTTGTCGGAAACGCCGTTGATGAGCGACGAGACAAAGTCGATCCCGCCCATGAGGTTGAACACCCCGACCAGAGCCGACGCGCCGATCCCGATCCAGACGATCATACCGACCGTGGCCAGTGTCCGCTTTGCCGCGCCAACTATGAGTTCGAGCGTGAACTCCCCGCGAATGACGGTAGACAGCATGACCCCGATTACGCCGATGGCAGAGGCCTCGGTCACCGAAGCGATACCGCCGTAGATCGAGCCCAGCACGAAAATCACCACGATGATCGGCAGGATCAGTCCCTTGAGTAGGCGCAGCTTTTCAACCGTTGTGCTTTCGTCGGGCTCCGGTATCGGGGCGAGCGCCGGGTTCAGGTGGGCGCGGATCAGCACATAGGCGATGTAAAAGGAGGCGAGCATCAGGCCTGGAAGGAAGGAGGCGGTGAACAGCTCTCCGATCGAAACCGAGGCTGTCAAACCGTAGATGATCAGCACGATCGACGGCGGGACCATGGTGCCCAGCGCCCCCCCGGCACAGCACACCCCGATGGCGAGCTTGCGATCATAGCCCAGCCGTAACATCTGTGGAAGCGCCAGAAGTCCAAGCAGGACGACCTCTCCACCGATGATGCCGGACATGGCCGCGAGGACGACAGCGACCAGAAGCGTCTGAATCGCCACGCCGCCGCGAAGCCGCCCTCCGACCACGCGCATCGCGTCGAAGAGGTCTTTGGCGATACCGGATCTGTCGAGGATCGCCGCCATCAGCACGAACATCGGCACCGAGACGAAGACGAAGGAATTGACGAAACTGAAGATGCGGCTGGTGATCAGCGGCACCGCCATCGGACCGAACCATCCCAGCGCAAAGATAAGTGCGACGAGAAGCGTCACGAACGCGAGCGGCATGCCCGTCAGCAGAAGCCCAAACAGCGCCGCGAACATCCAGAACGTGGCCCATTCGATCCCCATGGCCTTGAAGTCGGGGAGCAGTGTCAGAAGTTCCATCAAACGACCTTCCGTTTCCAGTAGTTCCATGCAAGCACGAGAAACTGCACCGCCATGGCAATAAGGATCAGGAACAGAAACAGCTTGAGCAGGCCGGGTGTCGGCGGGTTCCATGCGCTCCCGGTTGTTTCCAGCCGGAAATCACCGGCGGGAGTCCAGGCGGCACGCTTTACGCTTGTCCACGCCGCAATTGCGAAAAACGCGGCGGACCCAGCACAGGCCAGTGAAATTGCGACGTCAAAGTGCCTGCGGATGCGCGGCGGCAGCATGTCGTAGATCAGCACGACGCGGATATGTGCGTTTCGCGCCGCGACATAAAGTCCGCCAAAGACGAACGAAACCGCCGTCAGAAAGATCACCGTCTCGTGGGCCCAGATTGTCGGCGCGTTGAAGACGTAGCGCAGGATGACCTCCAGCCAGAGGATCCCGGCAGAGCAGAGGATCGCCAGTGCGAATATCACACCGAGCCGGTCGATGAGGCGACCCATTGCACCGGATTCTGGCGCGGGGCCGCCGAGCCCCGGCTCCGGGTGCTCGGGTGTCGTGTCGTCTTGCATGTCGAATTTGCCTTCTGAAAGCGGAAGACCCCCCGGGCGCTGGTGGCCCGGAGGGTGCGGCATCGATCAGTTCATCAAGCCTTCGTTGCGGAGATAAGTCGTCAAGGTGTCATAGACCTTCTGCGAGTTCTCCGACCCGCCAGAGGCTTTTTCCCACTCCGTTTGCGCGATCGAGCGGAAGCGCGCGCGCTCTTCTTCCGGCCAGTTGTGCACCGTGATGTCGGGATTTGCATTCGCCTCTTCGACCGCGGCTTCGTCGCGCTCGGCCAGCGTCGCCACCTGCATCTGCGCCCAATCAAGCACGGACGCCTCGAGCGCATCCTGAATTTCAGCAGGCATGGAGTCCCATGTGCCCTTGTTGATCGACACCTCAACCAGGGGCATCGAGTGGAAGCCCGGATAGACCGGGTGCGTCGCTACATCATGCATGCCCTGCTGGTGGTTGGTAGAAAATACGGAGTAATCCGCAGCGTCGATGACACCCTTGTCGAGCGAAGTGAAAACCTCGGATCCCGGCAGATTGACGGGTGCGGCACCTGCGGCGGCGAACACGTTCTGGACCATGCCCTCGGGCGCGCGCATCTTCAAACCTTCGAGGTCATCGACACCCTCAAGCGGAACCTTTGACAGGAACGATTCCAGTCCCGGCGTCGTGGCGCCGATAAAATGCAGGCCGTAAGGCTCAAGCATTTCGTTCATCAGCTCCTTGCCGCCGCCGTTTTCCATGAAATCGAACATCTGTTGCGGTGAGGCCCACGCGCCGACCGGGTTGGCGATCAGCCCGAAGGCAGGGTCTCGTCCGGCGAAATAGGACGTGTCGGTGAAATGACCGTCGATGATACCCGCGGCCACGGCGTCCTGCGTTTCGGAATGCGCGACGATGGTCTCGACCGGCA
The DNA here is from genome assembly GCA_024636635.1 of Puniceibacterium sp. Lineage (GTDB taxonomy): Bacteria > Pseudomonadota > Alphaproteobacteria > Rhodobacterales > Rhodobacteraceae > Puniceibacterium. The sequence goes on along the minus strand of JAGXGV010000161.1, from coordinate 53,875 downwards.
GAAGTTCGATTTCTACCGCGCCGTCGGTCCGTTCTGCGACATCCTTGGCCCACTCTTGCTGAAGGATGAAGTTGGCATTGCCGGCGGGGTCGGAACTTTGAAACTGCAGGCTGTAATCCTGAGCTGCGGCGGCCGTTGCGAGCGCTCCGGCCAGAATCGTCGTAGTTGCAAGTGTTGTGATCAATCGCATTGGATTTCCTCCTCATTATCTCTCGACACGCAGCGGACTCACACCACGCCATCGAGCCTGATCGTAAATGACAGCGCTGTCATTAGTCAATAATCCAATTGGAGGGGATTGGCGGCGCGGTTGGATAGTGTATGATAACATCATGGCACGAAACAGAATAACTCTCGACGATGTGGCGCGCGCGGCGGGTGTCAGCGCTATCACCGCGTCACGTGCGCTGCGGCAGCCCGCCAAGGTGTCCGAGCGCGCAAGGGCGAGAATTTTCAGTGCGGTGCAGAAGTTGGGGTACGTCCCGGATGCCGCCGCATCCGCGCTTGCCTCCACTCGCACCAGCGTGGTGGGTCTTTTGGTGCCGTCCCTGACCAATGCGGTCTTCGCCGATTTCCTGCGTGGCGTGTACGACGCCATCGAAGACACCTCCCTGACTATTCAAATCGGTAATTTTCGGTATTCGCCCAGCAAGGAAGAATCGCTGATCCGCACCTTCCTGCACCAGCGACCCTCCGGCCTGATCGTGGCGGGGGTCGATCAGACAGAGGCCGCGCGCAGAATGCTGATGGAGGCGCCCTGTCCCGTGGTTCAGACAATGGAACTGAGCGATCAGCCCGTGGATCGGATCATCGGATTTTCGCAATACGCGTCAGGCGAGATGGTTGCTCGCCACCTTATCGATGCAGGCTATCGCAGGCCGGGGCTTCTGGGCGCGCGCATGGATCCGCGTGCACAGGCACGGATTGCGGGGTATCGCTCTGGCCTCCGGACGGTGGGCCTGGACGATGCGCGCCGGATGATTACGACGCCGCAACCGTCATCGGTCGGCATGGGCGGGCAGTTGCTTGCCGATCTTTTTGCCGCCGCGCCCGACACCGATGCGGTCTTTTGCGCCAATGACGACCTTGCGGCCGGGGCCCTGTTCGAGGCCCAGCGCAGGGGGTTGCGGGTACCGGAAAGCTTTGGAATCTGCGGCTTCAACGACCTCGAAATGAGCCGTCACATGGTTCCGCCCCTCACCTCGGTCGCCACGCCGAGATACGAGATCGGACGAGGCGCCATCGACCTGATCCGCGCAGCACTGGACCCTTTGTCAGGCGAAATGCCGAAAAGGATCGAACTGGATGCCGTCATGTCGGCCCGCGGCACCACCCGCAACAACAAGAACGAACGGACTGCGCGATGAAAATTACCGGTCTGGAGACGCTCAGGATCGCCGAGCGCCCCAATCTCATCTGGATCATCGTGCATACCGACGAGGGGCTGACCGGATTGGGCGAAACGTTTTTTGGCGCGGCCGCCGTGGAGGCGCACATTCACGACTGGATCGCGCCCCGGGTCATGGGACGCGATCCCCTGGCGATCGATGCGTTGTCGGCTGAGCTTGCGGGCTATGTCGGCTTCCGCTCGTCGGGGGTGGAGATGCGCGGGAACTCTGCCTTCGACATCGCGCTGTGGGATTTGTTCGGCAAGGTGACCGGACAGCCGATCGCGCAGCTTCTCGGCGGGTTCACGCGGCCCTCGATCCGGACCTACAACACCTTCGCAGGGACCGAGTACATCCGCAAGTCTACGGGCCAGACGGTGGCGAACTGGGGTAGCGGCACGGCACACCAGTATGACGATCTCGATGGCTTCCTCTACCGCGCTGACGAACTGGCGCTGTCGCTGCTCGAAGAGGGGATCACCGCCATGAAGATCTGGCCCTTCGACATCTCGGCAGAGAAGACCCGGGGGCAGTATATCTCGACCTCAGACCTCAAGGCCGCGCTTGTGCCCTTCGAACGCATCCGCTCGGCGGTCGGCGACAAGATGGACATCATGGTGGAGTTCCACTCGCTTTGGCAACTGCTTCCGGCAATGCAGATTGCAAAGGCGCTGACGCCGTTCGATACCTTCTGGCACGAGGATCCGATCCGCATGGACAGCCTTGCCAGCCTCAAGCGTTATGCCGACGCGTCACCCGCCCCGATTTGCGCCTCGGAGACGCTTGCGACCCGCTGGGCCTTCCGTGATCTGTTGGAAACCAACGTCGCCGGCGTGGTGATGCTTGACATAAGCTGGTGCGGCGGGCTTTCGGAGGCGCGCAAGATAGCTGCGATGGCGGAGGCCTGGCATCTGCCGGTGGCGCCACATGATTGCACCGGGCCGGTCGTGCTCGCGGCCTCCACGCATCTGTCGCTGAACGCTCCCAACGCATTGGTGCAGGAAAGCGTCCGCGCCTTTTACCATACCTGGTACCGCGACCTCGTCACCGCTTTGCCGCAGGTGAAGAACGGCATGATAACCGTACCGCCTGGCCCGGGCCTCGGGCTCGAGCTTCATCCCGATATCGACCGCGCCTTTTCCACGTCCCGCAAAGTGACCAGAGCGGAGTAATGCGCCATTTTTCGGGTGAGTGTCGCCACTGTGCTGTGTCGCAAGGCGTCGACAGGCGCCGGTAGCAAGAGAACAGGAACAGCAATGACAGACATTAAATGGATCGGTCTGGATTGGGGGATATCGAACCTGCGTGCCTTTGCCATCGATTTTGCCGGACAGGTCGCAGGAGACCTGTCCTCTGGAAACGGCATGGGTACACTGGACCCCGATGACTTCGAGCCCGCATTGCTTGACCTGCTCGCACCCTGGTTTGCGCAGCGATCCGACGCCGCGACGGATGCATTGCCCGTCTTTGCCTGCCGAATGGTCGGCGCCAAGCAAGGCTGATGCGAAGCCCCTACCGAGAGGTTCCTTGCCCGCCTGTTTTCAACAGCATCGAAAAGATGTGCATGGCGTTCAGCAGTGAGGCAACCATCGGTGCCGGAACAGTTCTTTCCATCCAGGATGTGGACCGGCTGAACGGCATCGGCGCTCAGATGGTTGTGTCGCCCGATTGCAATCCAGAGGTCATTCGCACCACCAAGTCTGTCGGGATGCTGTCTTACCCGGGCGTACAGACGGCGACCGAATGCATCTCTGCGATCCGGGCGGGTGCCTGAAGAGCCGCCCGCCCGGGTCCGTGATCGAGCCATGCACGGCATCGCCCCGAGCGCATCAGTCCGATAATCCGACAGCAATCGGCAGCGCGGCTCAGGACCGCCAATGGTCGAACCGGCCGGCCCCAAAGGCCGAGATATCGGCGTTTACCCGTCGCCCCAGCACCAGGTCGCGCACCATCCGCGCTGTTGCGGGGGCGCCAGTCATGCCCAGATGGCCGTGCCCGAAGGCCAGCACGACGTCCGGTGCCGTGCGCATCCTGTCGATCACCGGCAGGCTGTCCGGCAGCGACGGGCGGCACCCCATCCAGTGCTCGGTCGGCGCGTCGGGCAGGTCGCGAAACATCGCACGGGCATGCTCCAGCAGAAGTTCCGCGCGCCTGTAGTCCGCCGGCGCATCGGTTCCTGCGATCTCGACCGTGCCCGCGACGCGCAGCCCCATGGCCATCTGTGTCACGATGAATGCCTTGTCCCCATGCATGATCGGACGCGTGCAAAGCCCCCCCAGGCCCTTCAGCGTCACGTGATAGCCGCGTTCCGTGTCCAGCGGGATCCGCAGGCCCAGCGCTTTGGCCAGCCGCACCGACCAGGCGCCCGCACTCAGCACGTAGCGGTCGGCCTGCAAGATCTCGCCGCCCTCCAGCACGACGCGGGTGTCGCCATCTGGCCCACGCTCAAGCGCGGCGACGCGGGCCTTGCGCAGCGTACCGCCCGCGGCGGCAAAGCGCGCCGCCAGCGCCTGCACCGTGGCCAGCGGATCGACCAGGTGGCCGTGCCGTTCCAGCAGCAGGCCGCGGGCAAAGACCGGCGCCAGAGCGGGCTCCAGCTCTCCGATCTCGCCCGCCGACAGCCAGCGCATCGCCACTCCGTGCCGTTCGCGCAAGTCATGGCCTGCGCGCTCGCTGCGGCTTTGCCGGTCGGACTGCCACAGAATCAGCTGGCCATTGCGGCGGATCAGCCGCGCAGCCTCCTGCGGGCCCAGCAGGTCATGATACTCGTCCACCGCGCCGTGAAGCAGCCCCCGCAGCGCGGCCGAAGACCTTTCGACGGTCCGGATCCGGCTTGCCAGCAGCCATCGCGCCAGCCAAGGCGCGGCGCGCGGCAGATAGCGCCAGCGCACGTGCAGCGGCCCGGTGGGATCCAGCAACCAGCCCGGCACCTGCGCCAGCATCCCCGGCAGGGCGATCGGCACGATGGATTCCTCGCTGATCGAACCGGCGTTGCCCGACGACGCCCCGGCCCCTGGCGCCTGCCAGTCGATCAGCGTGGTCGCAACCCCGGCCTGCGCCAGGCGCAGCGCGCTGGCCGTGCCGATGATCCCGGCCCCGAGGACCAGCGCGCTGCGGGGGGTGTCGGTCATGGTCATGCCCTGCCTACCAAGCCTGTGCATAGCCGGCGCGGCGATGATCCGCGGCGGCGCGGCGCGTACCGCCCGCCACCCGATCAGCCGAGATCATCGACACCGAACCTGCCAGCCAGGTCGAACCGGGCCAGTCGACGACGCCATGACCGCGCCCGGACAGATCTTGCCGGACGGTCTCGGGGATGCGCGCCTCGACGCGCAGCACGCCCGGCTCGCTCTCGTGCGGTGCAAAGGATGACGGAAAACTGTACGAAGCAATGCGCGGCGCATCCGCCGCCGCCTGCACGTCCATGCCGAACACCAGATGGTTCAGCAAAACCTGCAACATCGCCTGCGTCTGCACGTCGCCGCCGGGCGATCCGAAAGGGATCATCCGTTCAGGCGTCACGGCCAGCGCCGGATTGGGCGTGAGGCGCGGACGCCGCCCCGGTCCAACGGCCGAGGCATGGTCCCGCGCCACCCAGGATTGCGACCCGCGCCCCGACACGACGAACCCAAGACCCGGCACCACCGGCACATTGTTGGACGCATCGCTGGGCGTGGCCGAGAACACGTTGCCCGCATGGTCCACCACACAGACATAGCTGGTGTCCATCTGCCCTTCGACCGGCGGTTCGGTTCCGGGACTGCGGCCATGCGCCGGCATGTTTGCCGCCGCAGCGCCCATATCGATGCAGGCCCGCCGGTTGGTCGCAAATTCCTGCGATAGCAGCCCCTCCAACGGCACCTCTACATGTCGCGGATCACCCAGGAACCGCTCGCGGTCAGCGGCGCACAGCTTGATCGTCTCGGCCAGCACATGCAGGTAATCCGCGCTGTTGTGCCCCAGCCTTTCCAGCTCCAGCGGAGCGAGGATGTTCAGCGCCTCCAGCAGCATCGGACCCTGGCACCAGGCGCCGCAGCCATATACGTCGACGCCGCGGAAGGTGACGCGCGGCGGCCGCTCGACTTCGACGCGGAACTCGGCCAGGTCGGCGGCGCGCAGCCAGCCGCCCTCGGCCTTCTGATGGTCCAGGATCGCACGGGCCAGATCGCCGCGGTAGAACGCCGCGCGCGCCGCGGCCAGCCCGACGCCTCTGCCGCCCCGCACCGCACCCGCCCGCGCCTCGTCGGCCATGTATTGCAGCGAACGCGCCAGATCTGTCTGAAAGAACAGCTCTCCGACCTGCGGCACCGCGCCGCCCGGCAGGTAGATCGCGGCATTTGCACCATGGCGTTCAAGGTTGGCGCGGTTCTTGTCGATCAGTTCGGCCATCAGCGGATACATGTGAAATCCGTTTGCCGCATAGTCGATGGCGAACCGCGCCACCTGGTCGAAATTCATCGATCCGTAGCGTTCCAGCGCCGTGATCCAGGCATCCGGTGCCGCGGGCACCACCGTGCGCAGCACCCCGGTCGGGATCTGCCCGCCATGATCCCGCTCGAATACCGCGGGATCGGTCAGTGCAGGCCAGGGGCCGACGCCGCTGATGCTGACCACATGGTCGTGTTCGGCGCTGTAAAGGATGATCGGCGCAACGCCGGCCACGCTCACTAGCTCGGATTCCAGCACCCCGAGCGCGATGCCGGCCGCCACGCCCGCGTCGATTGCATTGCCGCCGTCGCGCAGAACCTCGGCGGCGGCATGGGTGGCAAGGGCATGGCCAGAGGACACCGCATGGTGGCGTCCGTACAGAACCGGGCGAAACTGGGACATGGGCGGTTTTCCGATGCTCAAGGGGGCAGGGGCGGCGGGCCAACCTTTTGGCCCGCCGCGGTCGATGCTTACTGCTCGACCCAGGGCTCCTCGGCCCAGATCTCTTCAAGGTCGGCATACACACTACGTACACTCGCCTCGAACTGGTCACCGTCCATATAGCGCAGCAGCATGTTGTTCTGCTCGGCCACCGCCTGGAACTCGGGGTCCTCCAGCGTCAGACGCACCGCCTCGGTGATCTTGTCCATGACCTCTTGCGGCGTGCCCTTGGGCGCCGCGATGCCGCGCAGGGCACCCCACTCGACCTCGTAGCCCGCCTCGGCAAAGGTCGCGATCTCGGGCGCGACCGAGGTGCGTTCGCCCGACAGGGTGCCGATCACCCGGGCCTGGTTTTCCTGATGACGGGTGTAGGACGAACTGATCGTCGTCACACCGCCGTCGATATGGCCACCCATCACCTGGTTCTGCATCTCCGCCGATCCCGGCGATGGAATGAACGAGAACCTGACATCCGCCGCCCGCTCCAGCACTTTGACGGCCAGATGCGCCGCCGACCCGATACCGGCACCGCCGATCGTCACCTCGCCGGGGTTTTCGCGCGCCGCGGCGATCAGATCCTCGGGCGTCTCATAGGGCGTGTCCATGCCGACCATGATGCTGTGCGGCTCGAAGGTAAAGGTGCCGCTATATTCAAAATCGTCCACTCCGTAGTCCACGTCACCGCCGAACAGAACCGTCACCACACCCGGCATCGACAACAGACCCAGCGTGTAGCCATCCGGAGTTGCCCCCGCGAGCTGCGTCTGCATCAGCGCGCCACCTGCACCGGGCCGGTTGATGACCACGATATCTGCGCCACCCATGTGTTTTTCCAGAAACGGCTCGGCCTGTCGCGCCAGGATGTCAAGATTCCCGCCTGCGGAAAATCCGATCATCAGCTCGATCTGGCGCGACGGAAATTCAGCCTGCGCAAGCGCCGCGACCGGCGACACCGCCAGCAGGCTCATTGCCGTGATTGTTGTCATCTTCTTCATTTGTACACTCCCTGTTGCGGTGCCGTGCTCTCGGGGTTGTCCTGCACCGGCACCGAAGGCGCGGGACACCGTGGTTCGCCGTCAGGTGCCGTCCCGTGCCGTAGCGCGCCATTGGCGCAACATCCGCAGCAGCGGCACCAGAAGCACCAGGACCACAAGCCCCGCAATCCCCTTTGAGATCGGGCTGGCCAGCAGGTGCCACCAGTCCCCGCGCGAGATCAGCAGCGCCGTGCGCAGGTTCTGCTCGGCCATGCCGCCCAGAATCACCCCCAGGATCATCGGAGGCAGCGGAAACTGCATCTGCGTCAGGACATAGCCGAAGAGGCCGAAACCGATCATCAGGAACAGCTCGAACTGGCTGTTGTTCACCGTGAACAATCCAAGGCACATCAGCGCCACTATCATCGGCGCCAGCATCACTTGCGGCACCCGCAGCACCTGGGCAAAGATCCGCGTGGCGATCATGCCTCCCAGCGCGAACAACAGCACTGATGTGATCATCATCTGCAACACGAACCCGTAGACAATATCGCTGTTATCGCGGAACAGCGACGGACCCGGCTGCAATCCGTGTACCAGCAACCCGCCCATGATCAGCGCCGCGATGGCATTGCCCGGCACCCCAAGCGTCAGCGTCGGGATCAGCGATGCGGCATTGTCCGAACTGTTGCCGGCCTCGGCGGCGGCCACGCCCCGGGGATTGCCGCGGCCAAAACTTTCGGGGTCGCGGTCTGACCGCTTGGCTTCGTTGTAGCTGAGAAAGGCCGCGATGTTGCCCCCGGCGCCGGGCAGGATGCCGACCAGCACCCCGATGATGCTCGACCGCGTCCAGGTCGGGATCAGCGGGCGCACAGCCACCGGCGTGCTGTCGCCCCGGCCGATCTTGAGGTCGGCGACCCGGACCCCGGTCATCGCTGCATCCTCGGCCATCTGCAACACGCGGGGCAGGGCGAACAGCCCGATCAGAACCACAACGATGTTGACACCGTCCACCAGCTCCAGCCGCCCGAACGAGAACCGGATGCGCCCTGTCACCGTGTCCATCCCCACGCTTGCAATCAGCAGCCCGAGCAGCGCGCTCAGGATGCCCTTTATCGGGTCGCCGCCGATCAGCACGGCGATGGACACCAGTCCGAAGGCCGCGATCCAGAAATATTCGGGCGGCCCGAAGGCCAGCGTCACCATCGACAGGGGCGGTGCCAGCAGCAGCAGCGCGAACGCCGAGACCAGGCCGCCGACAGCCGAGGAATAGCACGCGATGCGCAGCGCAGTGGCCGCCTTGCCCTGCTGCGTCATGGGGTAGCCGTCGAACGTGGTCGCGATTGCGGCCGGTGTTCCGGGGATATTAAGAAGGATCGCCGGGATTGCGCCGCCATACATCGACCCGTTGTATAGCCCCGCCATCAGCCCCAATGCGACCAGCGGGCTCAGCCCGAAGGACAACGGGATAAGGATCGCGAGGCCGATCGTCGTGGTCAGCCCCGGCAGCGCGCCGATCACGATACCGATCAGCGTGCCCAGCACCATGGCGACCACGTTCTCGACCGCCATCAGCGCGACCGCAGCGCTCAGCAGGTCCTCGATCATGACACGGTTCCCGTCACCCAGGTCAGAATCTTCTCAGGCGGCAGCCGCCGTCCCAGCAGCAACACGAACACGATCCAGGCCCCGGTGGTGAACACCATCGAGGCGAGGACCGCAGCAACGATGCGGCGCAGCCCGATGGCGATGGAAAAGACAGGGATAAACACCACCGTCGCCGTAAAGAAACCGATACGGGGAAAGATCAGCACATAACCGACGATCAGCATCAGCGCCACGCACAGCCGCCCCGCATTGCGAAAAAATGGCGCCGCGGGGCGCTCTGGCGAAGCCCGCCAGACCGAGCGTGCCAGATAGATCACCGAAAACCCGAACAGCAGCGCGATGACCAGCCGCGGGAACATCGCGGCCCGGCTGGGCAGGGCCAGCGCCTGTATCCATACAGCGACCGAAAACACCACAAGCACGCCCGCGCAGATCACGTCCCGGTTCGAAAGCTTTTGCATTCTGGACCCTCGTGTGTATTGGTATTCAATTACTACCAATCGTTCTACGATATTGTCGCATCCTGCCCTTGTCAATCTTGGCGTCGGCTGCCACGAAAATTCCCGCAAAGGATCCCTGCATGGACGACGACCGAATAAACAAGGACGGCGCTGGCAAAGAAGGCATCGACGACTTTGCGCCGGCCTTTGCGCGCAAGACCGAACTTCCGGCCGCCGCGCCTGAACCGACGGGCGCCGACAACCGGCTCTATGTCGGCACCGTGCGCAAGGCGTTCAGCGTGCTCTACGCCTTCCGCCACAGCGACCTGCCGCTCAGCCTTGCCGAAATCGCCGAACGCACCGGCATCGGGCGCAGCGCGACCCAGCGTTTCGTGCACACGCTGCTTGCTCTGGGATATCTGCGCCAGGATCCCGCGACCCGCCGCTACCGGCTGACAGCGCGGATGCTGGACTTTGCCTGTGCCTATCTGCGCAACGACCCGCTGGTCGGTGCCGCCTTTCCCCACCTGCGCGAGGCCAGCCGCCGTACCGGCGAGACGGTGAACCTGACCCGCCGGGACGGTGACCAGATCATCTTTGTCTCGCGCTTCACCAGTACCACGGTGATCAGTGCCGACCTCGTGATCGGCTCGCGCCTGCCGCTGTTCTGCACCTCGCCCGGGCGCGCGATCCTGGCGCACCTTCCCCAGCCGGTGGTCGACGACATCCTCGACCGACAGCCGCTGGTGGCCTACACGCCGATGACCATCACCGATCCCGCCGCCCTGCGCGACCGGTTGCAGGCGGTGCGCGCCAACGGCTATGAAACCGCGATTCAAGAGTATTTCTCTGGCGACCTGTCCATCGCCGCCCCGATCTTCCGCGCCGACGGCCAGGTCAGCGCCGCGGTGAACATCGCCGTCGCCGCCCCTCGCTGGACGTCCGCGCGGCTGGTCCAAGAACTTGCGCCCGCCGTCGTCGAAACCGCCCGGGCCGTGTCCAGCACCGGCTGGTAACGCCCCGACACCCACGGAGAAAAACATGAACAGGCCACAGATCACCGTTGCAGTCATCGGATACGGCGCCATCGGACAGGCGCTCTGCGCCGAACTGCTGCGCCATACTCAAGGGCCGCGCCTCGTCGGCGTACTGCTCCGCTCGGCCAGGCCGGACATGGCCGCAATGCTGCCCGACAGCGTCGCCATGCCCGACACGGTCGCGGCGCTGGCCGCTCTTTCACCCGACATCGTGGTCGAGGCGGCAGGCCAGCAGGCGCTGTTGGACCACGCCCCGGCGCTGCTCCGCGCCGGGCACGATGTCATGGCAATCTCGACCGGCGCGCTGGCCCGCCCCGGCGCACTGGACGACCTGCTGGCCTGTGCCCGGGCAGGCGGCGCGCGGCTGCGGGTTCCGGCGGGCGCCATCGCGGGGCTGGACGGGCTGGGGGCGCACCGCCTCGCGGGCCTCAAGCGCGTGAGCTATACTTCGGTCAAGCCGCCGCTTGCCTGGCGCGGCACCCCGGCCGAGGACAGCCTCAACCTTGACACGCTTGATCGCAGCCACGTCATTTTCGAAGGCTCTGCCCGCGAAGCCGCGCTGGCCTATCCGAAAAACGCCAACCTGGCCGCGACAGTGGCGCTGGCCGGCCTCGGGTTGGACCGCACCACCGTCCGGCTTGTCGCGGACCCCGCCGCCGATGGCAACACCGGCACGCTCACCGCCGAAAGCGGCATCGGCACTTTGCGCGTTGAAATGGCCGGCCGGGCCAGCGCCAATCCGAAAACCTCAGCCTCAACCGCGCTCAGCCTCGCGCATGCTTTGGCCAATCTGAACGCGACGCTGGTGATCTAGGGCCCATCGCCCAACGCGACGTGTCGCGGTGCAGCGATCGCTTGATGACGGCCAACCGATCGACCCGTGGCACAGACTTTGTCAGGCGCCGGTCATCGGGCCGCAACCCGTTGCCTCGCTTGCGTAATGCGTTCCGGTGGTGCCCCTGCGGGATCAGCCGCCTGCCGGTGCCAGTCGTTCCTGCGCCATCTGCCGCAGCAGGGTGCGGTCCACCTTGTTCGTAGCCGAAAGGGGAAGGCGGTCCAGAAACCAGACGCGGCGTGGGTGCAGATATGCGGGGGCATGCGCCAGCACATGGTCCCGCACGGCCTGTTCGGACAGTTCCGCGCCCGCGCGCAACTGCACAAAGGCCACCGGTTTGGTTCCCTTGATCTCGTCCGTCACGGGCACCACGCAGGCCTCGACGATATCGGGATGGCGCACCAGAACCATCTCGACCTCGCCGGGAAAGACGTTTTCGCCGCCCGAGACGAACATATCGTCACCGCGCCCGACGAAATAATGGAAATTGTCCGCGTCGCGGGCAAAGACATCGCCGGTGCGGTAATACCCGTCCGCCGTGATCGCGGAATCAGCGCGCGTGCGGTTGACGTAGCCCAGCATCATGCCGGGGCTGCGCATCTCAAGCTCGCCCCGGTCCGGGGCATCGGGTCCGCACAGGCGCACCGACACCTCGGGGTGGGGATGCCCGACCGCGCCCAGCGGCAGGGGCAGCCCTTCCGGGTGATCGACAAAAACCACCGGCCCGCCCTCGGTCGTCCCGTATGAGTTGATGACCCGCGCCCCCGGCAACAGCGCGGCGATGTCGTCCATCAGTTTGACCGTCACCGGGGCAGACCCCATACGGATGGCCCGGACGCTGGAAATGTCATGCGCGGCCAGCGCCGCCTTTTCGCGGAGCATCATGGCGATCATCGGCGGCACCGCCGTCAGCCAGCTGCACCGGAACCGCTCGATCGCGTCGATGTAGTGGGCCGCCTTGAAGGCCGGCAAAAGGACCGCCGTGCTGCCGCTGGCACAGACCAGCAGCATCAGCGCCAGCGCGTTCATGTGATAAAGCGGCGCCGCGACCAGCACCCGTTCGTCCTCAAGGCCATATTCGGCGACCCGCGTTTGTGCGACCCAGCGGTGCGCGGCATGCGACAGCTTCACTCCCTTGGGTCGGCCCGTCGATCCCGAGGTGTAGAGGATCAGCGCCACCTCGTCCGGGCCCGGTTCCACCGGGGCCACCGCGTCGGTCGGGATCCAGCCGCGCCAGTCCCCGTCGCCGGGCGCGTCGAAATCCAGCACCGCGTCAGGGGACAGGATCGCTTCGGCATCGGCGCGGCGTTCGGCGTCGCACAGGATCAGCGCGGGCGCGCAATCGGTCACGATATGGGCCAGCGTGGCGCGCGGAAACTTGCAGTTCATCGGCACCGGCACGATTCCGGCCCGCATCGCGCCCAGCAGGGCCACGACATATTCCGGTCGGTTGGCGGACAGCAGGCCGATGCGTGTGCCACGCACCAGACCGCGCCGCGCCAGAAGCCCGGCAAATCCGTCCGCCAGCCGGTCCACCTCGGACAGGGTCAGGGTCGTCGCGCGATTGTCAAAATCATAGCCGATCAGCAGCGGCTTGTGCGGATCGGCAGCCGCTGCCCTCAGCGCCCCAAGGTTTTTCGAAATCATCCCATGCCCCGACAGGTCAGGGTCAGGTCCAGCGACGGCACATTAAGTGTGCCGCACGCGGGCCCGTCATCGCTCCAGACCGCATCCGGGTGTGACATGGCCGCATCCCGCAGTGTATCAAGCGATGCGAACCGCAATCCAAGCGTGGCAAAGGCGGGGGCCGAACCCGCGACGATGTCGATGTCGATCCCCCCAAGCGGGACACGCAGCCCGCCGTCGTTCGCGGCGGCCTGCGACCCGCACAGCGCGGCATAGCGCGCCGCGTCCGTGGCCGGGTCGGTGCTGGAGACAACGATCCGCTCGAACCCCGCAAAACCGTTGGGATGTGTCAGCCAGTCGGGACGCCAGATCAGATCCGGTGTCAGATGTTCGCAGAAATAGACCCGCCCGGCCTGAAATTGCGTCTCTGGCAGGCGGACGGTGCGAAACCGCGCTTCGGTTTCGGTGCCGTCGATGTCCACGGGGCGCGAAAAGCTGACCGGGTCGGACGGATCCAGCCCGGCCGCGGCCATCTGCGCATGGGTGGCCTCGGCGTCGTTGCTGCGCAGCACGAGGCCGTTGAGGCCTCGTGCCGAATGCAGGACATCCGCCCGCTGCTTGCCCGTTTCCGGCACTCCCACCAGTTCAAGATAGGCACCCTCGCACACCATCAGATGGTTGAGAGACCCCAGCGAATGGCGACCCAGCGGCGTCAGGATAAACCCCAGCGCCCTGAACAGGTCCGCCGCCGCGCCAATGCGGGTCAGCGTGTTGATGACGATATGATCCAGGTCTTGCACGACGGTTTTCTCGGCGGCTTGCACGGCGGCTTGCACGGTGTGATGTCCTCAGCTTGCAGGGGTCAGATAAACGCCGCGGCCGCTGGCCAGCAGCTTGCCTTCGGCATTCCTGATCTCGGCCTCGGCCACCGATACGGTGCGGCCCGTCTTGATCACCTTGCCGAAACAGGACAGATCGCCCTCCAGCGCGGCACGGTGGTAATCGACCCGCAGGTCCACCGTCGGCACCCCCCGCCCGGTATGCGACACCAGCGCCCAGTCGGCGGTCAGATCCACCAGCGTGGCCAGAATGCCGCCATGGGTATAACCGCCCTTGGTGTTGACGACCCATTCAGGCCGCCATGTCGCGCGCAGCTCGATCGTGCCTTCGCCCAGGTCGATCACCCGAAGCCCCAGCCATTCATGGAACGGCCCCTTGCGCAGCAGCGCCTCAACCTCTTCTTTCGTCATCATCGTGCTGTTCTCCTCAGTCATGGCGTGACCACGATCTTGCCCATCACCGTGCGGTTCTCGATGGCGGCCAGCCCCTCGGCGGCCTCTTCCAGCGGGACGACGCGGTCGATCTCGGGCTTGAACTTGCCGGCCTGGATCAGATCCATCAACCCGGACAGGTCGTCATCGTAAAAGCTGTTGGATCCCAGGATCTGCAACTCGAAGCTCCAGATATACCGCAAATCCTCCTTGGGATCGAAACCCGCCGTCGCGCCGCAGACCAGCAGCTTGCCGCCCCGCTTGAGACATTTCAGCGACGGCACCCAGGTATCCCCGCCGGTAAAGTTCACCACCACATCGACGCCGCCCTCGTAGGTGCGGCGCTGTGGCTTGCCGAACTGCCCGATGGCCCATTTCGAAAAATTGTCCTCGTTGTAATTGACGACGTGATCGGCCCCCAGCGCCTTGAGCCGCTCAAGCTTTTCGGCACTGCCTGCACAGGCGATGACCTCGGCACCCAGATGCTTGGCCAGGATGACGCAGCCGGTGCCGACCCCGCCGCTAGCGCCCAGCACCAGCACCTTGTCACCCGCCTTGACCGTGTTGTGGGTGATCAGCATCCGGTGCGCCGTGCCATAGGCCACGGGCAGCGATGCGGCATCCTCATAGCTGACATCGGGGGGCATCATGATCAGCTGGTCGGCAGAGACCAGACAGTATTCTGCCATGCCGCCGTCCAGCATCTCGCCCATCAGGCCCTTTTCCTTGTTCAGCGGGTTGACCAGAACCCGGTCGCCCGGTTTCCAACCTTCCACACCTTCGCCCACGGATGCGATCTCGCCGGCCATGTCCAGACCGATGATGACCGGCAGCGGCACCTTGATGCCAGGCATGCCGCGCACGGTGAACACGTCGTGATAATTAAAGGACGACGCGCCCACCCGGATCACCACATGGCCGGGGGCATCCGCCGGGATCGGGCGGTCGGTGACGACGCGCAGTTTGTCCAGGCCGCCGTGCTCGTCAAGCACCAGAGCTTTCATTGTAGAGGTCACTTTATATTCCTTGCTTCAGTTTCAGTCGATTGTCCTGGAGGCTTCGAACGGGCCGGTGCGGACGGCATCGGCGGCGAAGTCGCCGCTCAGCACGCCGACGCTCTTGAAGGTGTCAAACGCCACCTCAAGCGAGGTTACATCCTCGGGTGTCATCGAAACGGTATAGATATCATCCCAAAGCTCGGCATAAGCCTGCGCATCTTCGGGTTGCAGCGCCGCCGCCTCGACCAGCGCCGAGACGACCCTGTCGGTATCGGTGCTGCCGTCCTCAAGCGCGTTGCGCATGCCCGCGACGATCCGCCCGGCAACTTCGTCGCCGAATTCGTCAAGCCATTCGTTGCGGATCAGGCCCACGGCCAGGATCGGCGCACCGGGGGCGCCGGTGATCTTGGCCCATTCGTCGCGGAAGGATCCGATCTCGCGGAATTCCGCCTCGCGCAGCAGGGCCAGACTGACCGTGCGCAATGCGGCGGCGTCGATATCGCCCTGTACCAGGAATTGCGCCAGCCGGGAATCGTTGCCCGGCACCGCCTCAACCGCGTCGCCCGCAATGCCGTAGTTCTTGTCCAGAATGGCCGTGGCGATGGACGCGGTCGCACTGCCTGCCGGGGACATCCCCACCTTCTTGCCCGCCAGTTCCTCCATCGAGGTGATGGGTGAATCCTTGGGGACGACAAATTTCAGATCTGCGACCTGCGTCGCGAGGATGATGCTCAGCGGCAGGCCATCGGCCGTCGTGCTAAGCGCGCCGCCAGCACTTGCACCGATGGCAAAGTCGATGCTGCCCGCGGCCAATGCCTTGGTCGGGGCGTTCACATCCGGAAAGGTCACATAGGTCACATCAAATCCCTGCGCCTCAAGGTAACCGCCCTCTTTCAGGAACGAACCAAAGCCAAGGCTGGAACCCGAGCTCCAGTAGCCGATCCTCAGCTCCTGGGCATCGGCATCGGTGGGTGCGATCAGGAAGGCGCTGACCAGCGCGGCCGTCAAGGAGAGAAATTTCATGCTTCATTCCTTAGGGTTAGGGGTGGGAGTCGGTCGTTGGGGAAGACTGGTTGTCATGGTGCTGCGACCCGGCGCCAGGCGAACAGCCGCGCCTCGATCGGTTTGAGCACAGCGAATTCCACCGTCAGCATCAGCGCGACAAGGGTGATGGTCCAGGCAAACACCTGATCGGTCTGGACCAGATCCGCCGCCTGCCGCAGCCGGTAGCCGATGCCGCTGGTCGCGCCCAGCGTCTCGGCGATCAGCACGACACGCGCGCCGAACCCAAAGGCCAGCCGCGCGCCGGAAAAGAATTCGGGCAGGATCGTGGGCAGGTAGATCTTGAACAGGATGCGGCTGCGGCTCATCCGGAAGGTGCGCGCCAGTTCCACAAGGCCCGCATCGACCTGCTGTGTGCCCTTCCAGACGTTGGTCAGGATCAGCGGCATGGCGGTCATGAACACGACGAACACGGTTGTCGCTTCGGACAGGCCAAACCAGATCAGCGCAAAGATCGCCCAGATCACCGACGACACCGTGTTGATCACGATCACCACCGGTTCCAGGAAATCGCCGATGCGCCGGTCGAACCCCATGATCAGACCCAGCGCCGATCCAACCACCGCCGCGACGACAAAGCCCACAAGGACGCGCCCCAGCGTGATGCCCAGATCGTCCCAGAAACTGGGCCGCGTGATCAGGTTCATCCAGGTTTCGGCGACCCGCTGCGGCGACGGCAGCACGAATGCCGCCGTGTTCAGCGATGCAAAGTACCACAGGATCAGGACGATGGCGGTCAGCAGGATGCGGTTCACGGCAGACCTGCGCAGAGCGGCAATCGATTGCGTGCGACGTTCCAGCGCCGCGGTGGCGGCCGGATCCCGCCCATGGTCGATATCGCTCATAGCAGCGCCCTCAGTTTGCGCACCGCCTCGGCCACCTCAAGCGTCAGCGGATCGCGTGGCCGGGGCAGGTCGATTTCAACGATTTCGCGCACCGAACCGGGCCGGGGCTGCAGCACCACGATGCGGTCGGCCAGAACAACGGCCTCTTCGACATCGTGGGTGACAAAGATGACGGTGACCGCCTGTGCGGCGGCGATGCGCAACACCTCGTCGTGCATCTGGCTGCGGGTGCCCGGATCCAGCTTGGAAAACGGCTCGTCCATCAGCAGCACCTTGGGACGTGTGGCGAGGCTGCGCGCCAGGGCGACCCGGCTGCGCATCCCGCCTGACAGTTCATGCGGATAGGCCGAAGCGAATTCGCCAAGACCGACCAGCCCCAGCGCGTCCCGGATGCGCCGGTCCTTTTCGGCGGCGTCCATCTGCCCCGCCTCTAGGCCAAAGCCGACATTGCGCGCGGCGCTGCGCCAGGGCAACAGCCGGTCTTCCTGAAACATCACGGACAGGGGCACCACCGCGTCCGTGCCCGCCGAAACGCCGCCGACCGTCACCGTTCCGGCATCCGGCGGGATCAGCCCCGCGATGATGTTCAGCAACGTGCTCTTGCCGCAGCCCGACGCGCCGACGATGGCCAGAATGCGCCCGTCCGGCACATCAAAGCGGATGTCGTCCAGCACATGCAGTGGCACATCCGCCTTGCGCCCAAACCACTTGCTGATGCCGTCCAGGGCAACCGCGCTCATGTCGTGCGGCCCTTTGCCATGTCGGCAAGGTTCCAGTTTCCGATCTCGGGGGCGTCGCGCAGGGTGGTCATCACATTTTCGATGGCAAGGTCGCGGAACGCGTTGACGTGACGCCGTGCGATGCGCGCCGCGCCGTCCGCATCGTTTGCCACCAGCCTGTCGATGATTTCCGAATGATCGGTGCCCAGGTTCGGGCGCTGTTGCTGTCCGCCATAGCCCAGCGCCACGATGCGCGTCATTTCGTCCAGCACGCCGCCCAGCGCCCGCGTCAGACGGTCGTTGCCCGCCGCGACCGCGATGGCCATGTGAAAGCCACGGTTGGCTTCTAGGAAAAAGTCGATCTGATTGCCGATGTCGTTGGGCATCAGTTGGCGGCAGGCCTTTTCCAGCCGCTCAAGCTGTCCGCGCTGCACCCGCCCCGCCGCACTGCGCGTCGCGTGGGTTTCCAGAAGCGCGCGCAACTCAAAGATCTCTTCGATATCGCGCAGGGTCAGCGTCTTGATGCGGTAGCCCTGGCGCGGGATCGCCTCGGCCAGACCAGATTGGGCCAGCCGCTGAAGCGCGACGCGGCAGGTGGCACGCCCCAGATCGAAACGGGCACACATCTCGGCTTCGCTGATGGTGGTGCCGGGCGGGATGCGGCAGGACACGACTTCGCGCCGGATCGCCTCGAAGGCGTCGCGCGCCTTTGCGCCGCCTTCACCCAGGCCCCACCGTTCGCGTGCAACGTCATCCACCATGTATCATCTGCCCTATGCGCTTTTCGTTCTACCGGCTCTGGTACGCCGTACCTGCCAGTGAAAAGAGCCTAGGAATGTATCCCTGAACAGCTCAAGGGTACTTTTAAGTCTGCTCAGGGGTTCATTCTGAGATGTTATGAAGAATGCCTAAGATATGACCACAAATTTCAGAAGTGCTGTGATTTTCCTCTGTCTGGAACTTGGGTCGACCAATTGCGCGACAAGGAAAACGCCTGGAACCCGCTGTGCGGTTGTCCTGAGTCCAGAGCCGACACCTTATTTGGGAAAACGTGAGTCGCCCTAACGCAACCCTGTTCGACCAGTCCGGCAAGGCGCCGATGTTTCACGACATGAACCGCATCGCCGCCCCGGAGCGCGGAAGTTGTGGGTTTGACCGGGACTGCGCGCCCTTGTCGCAAATCGCAGACCCGCGCCCGAAAAGGCATGGCGCGCTGCGCAAGGCGGAAAGTCGAAAGTGCCTAGATCACAAGGGGGCGATCCTCGGCGATACATTCCATGGCGAAATACGATGTGACGGCATCCAGCTCGATCTGCGCGATCAGCCTTTGATAGACCGCGTCATAGCTGGTCATGTCGCGGGTGATCACCTTGAACATATAGTCGTAATCGCCTGCGATGCGGAACACATCGACAATCTCGGGTGTGTTCAGCACGGCACGTCGAAACGATGTCAGCCAGTCGGTCGAATGCCGGGGCGTGCGCACAAGCACAAAGACCACCAGATCCAGCCCCAGTTTGCGCCGGTCGATCCGAGCCACGGATCCCTGCAGGATGCCCCGCTTGTTCAGGGCCTGCAACCGACGCCAGCAGGCGTTCTGTGACAATCCGACCAGATCGGCCAGCTCCCGCTGCGGGATCGAGGAATCCTGCTGAAGGGCACGAATGATGTGACGATCAATCTGATCTAGGGAATCGCTTTTCATGCGATCATTATGTGAAATTTTTGCCGGTTAGACCATAAATTAGATCACTTTTCCTGCGGATGCGGTGGGTATGATATGAAAAACATTAGGGATTGCCATGAGCCTGACCAGATTTCGCAAAACCATCGAAACCGACGACAGGGTCGCGCGTCTGCGCGCCGGCCTGATTGGTGACGGTATGCTCATTCCGGGCCTGACGCGACAGGTGCCGCTGGTCTATGCCGATCATGTCGCTTCGGGCCGGGCGCTTGCGCAGGTCGAGGATTTCATTCGCAGCGATGTTTTGCCCTATTATGCCAACAGCCACACCGAAGCATCGTTCTGCGGCGCCTTCATGACCGGGCTGCGCGACGCGGCACGGCAGGAAATCGCCCGGCTGACCGGGGCCGGGCCGGATCATTCGGTCATCTTCACCGGGTCCGGTGCAACCAGCGGTCTGAACCGGCTGGTCAAACTGTTCGGCGTGGACACGGCCCGCTCTGCTGTTGTCTTTGTCGGCCCGTACGAACATCATTCCAACCTTCTGCCCTGGCGCGAAAGCCGGGCCACGGTGATCCAGATCCCCGAGGGGTCAGAAGGTGGCCCCGACCTTGAGGTGCTGCGCGCGCGGCTGATCGAACACGCGGACGCCGAGGTAAAGATCGGCAGCTTTTCCGCCGCCTCGAACGTGACCGGCATCATCACGCCGCCGGCGCCGGTCACGCGGCTGCTGCGGGCGCATGGCGCGCTTGCGGTCTGGGATTTTGCCGGCGCCGGTCCTTATCTGGACATCGACGTGGCACCGGAACCGGGTGCGGAAATGGATGCGGCGGTCATCTCGGTGCACAAGTTTCCCGGCGGTCCCGGCGCAAGCGGCGTTCTGATCCTGCGCGATGCCTCGGTCGTGATCGACAGGCCCACATCGCCGGGCGGCGGCACAGTCAGCTTTGTCTCGCCGTGGGCGCACAGCTATTCCGACAGCCTGTCCGCGCGCGAAGAGGCCGGAACGCCGAACATGATCGGCGACATCCGCGCCGCGCTCGCATTCATCGTCAAGGATGTCCTGGGCAGCACCTTCATCGAGCGGCGCGAACAGGAACTGAACGCCATGACGCTGGCCGCCTGGCAGGACCATCCGCAACTGACTCTGCTGGGGGCCGGTCATACGAACCGCCTGCCGATCTTTTCGTTTCTGGTGCGCCGCCGCGATGGCACGCCGTTTCACCATCAGCTTTTCACCCGCATGCTCAGCGATGTGCATGGCATCCAGGCACGCGGCGGATGTGCCTGCGCGGGGCCCTATGCTCATGCCTTGCTCGACATTGATCAGGCCGCATCGGGGCGATTGTTCGCGCAGCTGGGGCAGGGACACGAGTTGACCAAACCCGGCTGGGTCCGCCTGAACTTCAGCTATCTGATGAGCGATGCACAGGCCCGCTGCGTGATAGACGGCGTGCTGGACCTGCTTGACCGCCTCGAAGAGGTTGAAAACCTTTATTCCGTGGACACCGCCACGGCGCGTTTTGCCCTGAAACCCGACCGCCGGGAAATTGCCAATGGCGTTTCGGCATTATCCTGACCCATCAGGCCTTGGTTTTTGCGGTCGAACAAAGCCAGAGACAGCGAAAAACCTTTCAAAGCGTGTCGCGCGCAATTGCCCTCACCACCACCGCTCTCGATCACAAGGCCGGTGTCGAGAAGATCACTCAGCATCCGGCCGGTCCTCTTCCTTCGTCCTCAATCAACCCTATGCTGCTTCCAGTTGATTGAAGGACAAGGCTGAATATTGTATATTGTTTCCCTTGACCTTCCACTGACTGGAACCCCTATCTTAAGGACAGTTGATGTCTCCGAAGGTGAGTCTCATGCAGTTCCAGATCGACACCATCACGTGCGGCGGCAGCGCCAGACACGTTCAGGACCGCAGCTTATGTCGATGAAGACGTCAGCGCGGATCCGGAGGATGGTGATCGCCGCACTGCTGGCATTGGTGGTCATGGTTGTCTGGTCGCCTGACAATCCGGGGTCTCTCTCACCAGAGGGTGACCTGATGCAATCACAGCACCACAGCCACGACGCGGCACAGAGCCGGAACAACCCGCAAGGTGTTCTGCACGCTGGCCCCTATGCCGACTGCGATGCTTCCGGAATCGGCTGTTGCGTGATGACGCATTGTCATCCCGGAATTGCGAGCGACCTGCATGACATGACGGTTTTTGTTGCTGACGAGGAAACGACACCTGCCGCAGCCGTGCTCAGCTTTGGCAGAGGTCCGGCGGTCGTCCTTCCTCCGCCGCGACGCTTGCCGGTCTGATCGCTCAGGAAATTCACTCAATCAGGAGAACTCAAGATGAACATCTCGAAAACGATCCTCGCAGCGGCTGTTGCCGCAGCCGCATTCGCGTCGCCTTCCTTGGCGCAGGACGCGGAATTCCAGTTGCCCGAGCAGTGCATCGATGCGTCCGCCATGGGCGGAATGGACCACTCGGCCATGGGGCATGGCGCCATGGAAGGTGATCAGACCGGCGGCATGGGGGCCGGTATGATGGGAATGGAAGGCATGGGTCTCGACGCCATGCCCGAACATGTCCAAGAGAACATGCGCAAGATGATGATCACCATGTCGGCCATGGAAGAAGGCATGATGAAAGAGGATGCCGACGCGGCATTCGCCTGCGCGATGATCGCCCACCATCAAGGCGCAATCGACATGGCGCAGGTGCTGCTCGATCATGGCGACGATCCGCAGATGCGGGAGCTGGCCGAAGAGATCATTGCTGCGCAGGCCGGCGAGATCGAGCTGATGACCAACTGGCTGTCTGAGAACGCCGACTAACGCCTAAGCTGGCCGCGCGGTGCAAGCCGCGCGGCCACATCCTGCAGATCGCTTCGAAACCTCTTGAACTTCCAGTGGCTGGAACCCCAATATCAGAAGATACAGCTTCGGAGATACGCCATGAACATCGGAACCGCTTCCCGGCAATCGGGCCTGCCGCCCAAGACCATTCGCTATTACGAGGACATCGGGCTCCTGACTGCCGACCGGGCCGCGAATGGCTACCGCGACTATTCCTCCGAGGATGTCCACCGGTTGCGCTTTGTCCAGCGTTCCCGCAGCCTCGGGTTCTCGGTCGAAGAATGCAGGCAGTTGCTTTCGCTTTACACCGACCGCGACCGTGCCAGCGCGGATGTGAAGGCAATCGCCACCGAGAAACTTGGCGAGATCGACCGCAAGATCGTGGAGCTGACCGGATTGCGCGAGATGCTCGGGCATCTGGTTGAGCATTGCCACGGCGACGGCCGCCCTGAATGCCCGATCATCGATGGACTGTCGGGAAAGTCGCAGGGCCACTAGGGTTCAAGCTGCCGTATGCGGGTGTGTCCCCTATTTTCGAGAACAGGCATCTCCGCATTTAGCGACTTTTCCGCCCCTACGACTGCGCTCGTCGGGGCCTCTTGATGTCCCGGAGTATCGACGGCCCCAGCCAGGGCCGCCGGTTCGTTTCATGCGGTTTCGCGCGGCTCAGCCGTCGAAGTCGATTTCTTCCATAAGCCGCAGCGCATCCCCGCGCAGGGCTGCGAGGTCCATCAGATTGACGTCATCGGGGGTAAACTCGCCCCAGGATTCGACCAGCTCCGAACGGGGAACCTCCGGGTTGACCGGAAATTCGTGGTTGGCTTCGGCATAGATTTCCTGTGCCTGCGGCGATGCAAGGAACTCCATGAAGGCCAGCGCATCCTCGCGGTGGGGCGCCGCCGCGGTCATGGCTACACCCGACACATTCATGTGTGTGCCGCCATCCTCGAAGGTCGGAAAGACGATGCGCACAGAATTGGCCCATTCCGTCTGCTCCGGATCCTCGAGCATCTTGCCCATGTAATATGTGTTGCCCAGCGAAATGTCGCATTCCCCGGCCCAGATTGCGCGGACCTGCGCGCGGTCGTTACCCTGGGGTTTGCGCGCGAGGTTGGCCTTGAGGCCCTGCGCCCATTCCTTGGCCGCTTCATAGCCGACGTTCTCGATCACGGCCGACAGCAGCGCAAGGTTGTAGTCGTTGGTGCCCGAGCGGGTGCAGATACGGCCCTTCCATTTGGGATCCGCCAGATCCTCGTAAGTTGTGACGTCGCCGTCGGCAACGCGCTCCTTGCTGGCATAGACGATGCGGGCGCGGCTGGTGACGCCGAACCACTGATTGCCCGGGTCGCGGAACTGCGCCGGAATATTGTCCTCAAGCACGTCACTGTCGACGGTCTGGGTCACGCCGGCTTCGACGGTCTGGGCCAGACGCGCGATATCGACTGTCATGATGATGTCGGCGGGGCTGCGGTCGCCCTCGGCACTCAGCCGCTCCGTGAGGCCCTGATCCAGATAGACCACGTTCGTCTCGATGCCGGTCTCTTCGGTAAAGGCGTCGGTGATCGGTGCGATCAACTCGGGTTGGCGTTGTGAATAGATGTTCACTTCGGCCAGTACGGGGGTGGAAAGTACGGGGGTGGCGGCAATCAAGGCCGTAAGCGCGGTCGTGATGCGAAAGGTCATTTCGGTCTCCCTCGGGGTTGCTTGTGGCGACCTTAAATCCGACTCTTTTACTTGGGTCAATACCCGAACAAATAACTCGGATTTGTGCGGACCCGCGCCACCCCAAGGCTTTTTGAAAAAGCCTTGGCAAAACTTTTACAAAAAGTTTTGGCGCTCAGCCTCGACGTTCCTCTGCTTTTGCCGCATCCCAAAGCGCATCCATTTCGGCAAGGTCGCTGTCCTGCGGGCGGCGCCCCTGCGCGGCCAAAGCTGCCTCGATATGGCCGAACCGGCGGGTGAACTTGGCATTGGCCGCGCGCAGGGCGTCTTCCGGGTCTATGTCCATGTGCCGCGCCAGGTTCGCCATCACAAAAAGCAGGTCGCCGAATTCCTCGCGCGCATGGTCAGGATCGCTCGCCTCGCGCAGCTCCTGCGCCTCTTCGACGATCTTGTCGATCACCTCGTCCGTCTCGGGCCAGTCGAACCCGACCCGCGCCGCGCGCTTTTGCAACTTGACCGCGCGCATCAGCGCCGGCAGGCCCAATGCCACACCGTCAAGAACTCCGGTTTCGGCTTTCTTGGCCCTTTCCGCCGCCTTGATCCTTTCCCAGTCCAGGGACTGCTGTTCGGCGGTCTTGTCGCGCGAGTCAGGGCCAAAGACATGCGGGTGGCGTGCCACCATCTTGTCGGAGATTCCGTTTGCCACATCGTCGAAGGTGAACAGGCCGGCCTCTGCCGCCATCTGCGTGTGATAGACCGATTGCAGCAACAGATCCCCCAACTCGCCCTTCAGGTCGTCCCAGGCCTTGCGCTCGATCGCATCCGCAACCTCATAGGCTTCCTCGATGGTGTAGGGTGCGATCGAGCCGAAGACCTGTTCGATGTCCCAGGGGCATCCCGTTTCGGGGTCGCGCAGGCGCGCCATGATCGCCAGCAGCCGTGGCATTCCGCCGTCGGGATCGTGGATCAGATCGTCGGACATTGCAGGGCCTTTCGATTTGCGTCAGGAACAGTCCTGCGACAACAGGGGGAAAGTGTCCAGACATGCCGATCGTGAACCGCATCGCGGAGTTTTCAGAAGACATGAAGACCTGGCGCCGCCATCTGCACCGCACGCCGGAACTGGGGCTCGACTGCCATCGGACGGCGGCGTTTGTCGCCACGCAACTGCGCGCCTTCGGCGTGGACGAGGTGCATGAGGGGCTGGCCACCAGCGGGGTCGTGGGCATACTGCGTGGCCAGGGTCCGGGTCCGGTGACGGGATTGCGCGCGGACATGGACGCCCTGCCGATGCAGGAAGAGACCGGGGTGGACTGGGCTTCGGAAATCCCGGACAGGATGCACGCCTGCGGTCATGACGGGCACACGGCGATGCTGCTGGGGGCGGCGCGCTACCTGGCCGAAACCCGCGCCTTTTCCGGCACCGTCGCGCTGATCTTCCAGCCCGCCGAAGAAACCATTGGCGGCGGGCGGATCATGGTCGAAGAGGGCATGATGGAGCGTTTCGACATCGAAGAGGTCTATGCCCTGCACACCGACCCGTTAGCCGCGCTAGGCGAATTCCGCACCACCCCCGGGCCGATCATGGCGGCGGTGGACGATTTCGAGATCGTCGTGACGGGCAAGGGCGGACACGCAGCCTATCCGCACAAATGTCTTGACCCGATACCCTGCGCTCTGGCCATCGGGCAGGCGCTTCAGACCATCGTGTCGCGCAATGCCGCGCCGCAGCAGCGCATCGTCGTGTCGCTGACGCAGATGCACGGCGGTTCGGCCATGAACATCATTCCCGAAGTGGTGCGTCTTGCGGGCACCGTACGCACCTTCGACCCCGACCTGCGCGCTCTGGCGGAATCGCGTCTGCGCGTCATCGCCGAAGGTCAGGCGCAAAGCTATGGCGTGCGCGCGCGGGTGGCGTATCACCACAGCTATCCGCCGACGGTCAATCACGCGGATCAGACCGGTTTCGCCGTCGATGTCGCCCGGGGCGTCGGCACCTCTGTCGTGGACGACCTCGCGCCCGAGTTGGGGGCCGAGGATTTTTCCTACATGCTGAATGCCCGGCCCGGTGCCTTCCTGTTCCTTGGGCAGGGTCACGGGCCGTCGGTGCATCATCCGAAATTCGACTTCAACGACGAGGCCGCGCCCTACGGCGCCTCGTTCTTTGCCCGCCTGATCGAGACGCGCCAGCCACTTGCGCACCGGTTGCACAGCCCGTGATGGTGGTTCAGTACTGCAAGGCACGCGCCGACTTCAGACATGATCCGCCATGGTCGAAAAAAGCTGACCCGGAGCGGGCCGGGGGCGCGGTCGGGGGCGCGCGGTCGGGGCAAGGCGGCGTCATATGGCGCTGGGCACGGCACCGACTGTCCTGCTCCGACAAGGGGCCGCATCGAATGATCCATGGGTTGCGGATGTCCGTCCTTGCGTCTCCCACCCACTCAACTCGACGCCGGAAAGGGCATCCATATGGCACTTGAAGACGCAAAAAACCAGGTGGATCAGGCGTTTACGCGCGATACTTCGCGCGGGCTCAGCCACGAGAACGCTTTTGGCGGGGCGACATCCTTCCTGCGGAGGCGCTACACCAAGGATCTGACAGGTGTCGATGTGGCCGTCACGGGCATCGCCTTTGACCAGGCCGTGACCAACCGGCCCGGCTGCCGGTTCGGCCCGCGCGCGATCCGCGAGGCCAGCACGCTGCAACCCTATGACCCGCCCTATGGCTGGGGCTTCGATCCGCTGGGCGACTTCAGCGTGGCGGATTACGGCGACATGGCGTTCGACTATGCCCGGATCAGCGCCTTTCCTGCCGCCGTCACGCAGCATGTCCGCACCATCCTGGACGCAGGCGCAGCCTGTCTGACGCTGGGGGGGGATCATTTCATCACCCTGCCGATCCTGCGCGCCCATGCCGAAAAATTCGGCCCCGTGGCCCTGTTGCAGTTCGATGCCCATTCCGATTCCTGGGTGGATGACGACCCTGCACGGATCGACCACGGCACCTTTGTCTACAAGGCGGTGAAAGAGGGCCTGATCCTTCCGGAAAAATCCGTCGCCGTGGGCATCCGCACGGTCAATCCCGACACGCAAGGCGTACACATCATCGACGCGCCCGAGGTCCACAGAACCGGGCCGTCTGCCGTGGCGGCAAAGGTCCGGCAGATCATCGGCGATACGCCCTGCTATCTGACCTTCGACATTGACGCCCTAGATCCGGCCTTTGCGCCGGGGACCGGAACGCCGGTCTGGGGTGGGCTCAGCACGGCGCAGGCGGCGGTGATCCTGCGGGAAATCGCCGGTCTGACCCTTCTGGGTGGCGATGTGGTTGAGGTCTCGCCGCCTTACGATACAACCGGCGCGACCGCCGTGGCGGGAGCACACGTGGCGATGGAAATCCTGTGCCTGTGGGCCTGGACCCGTCGAAGATGAAATCCGGTGCCGCGGGCGGGTTGCGATTCTGCCACCGCAGCGTCACGTTGCTTCAACGTGCCACGGCAGCGTCACGTTGAAGCAACGTGCAGGGACAGGGAAAGAGGCAAAGTGCGAATGATATTCTGGATCATTGTCCTGGCGGTCGTGGGCGGCATCGCCTTTATCCGTCTGGCGCCGTCTGACCCGGCGGTGTGGAATGTAGATCCCATGGTCACTGCGGATCAGGATCTGGCAGAGGGCGTGCGCCGTCGGCTCGAGGGCGGGCAAGAGGTGTTCTCGGCGCTCGACCGGATCATCCTCGCCACGCCACGCACCGAACTGCTGGCAGGCAGCGTGGAGGATGGGCGCATCACTTACGTCACCCGGTCCAAGTGGATGGCCTTTCCAGACTACACCACGGTGCAGCTGAATGACGGTCAGGTCGAACTTTACGCCCGGCTTCGGTTCGGCCAGTCCGACATGGGCACGAACAAGGCCCGTGTAGAGGGCTGGCTGGCACAGCTCGACGCCCGGATGCAGGACTGAGCGGCCCTGCGTCGTGCCGGGGTCTTGACCGTTGCGGCGCAATAGGGGACAGAGCGGCGCATGGTTCCCAATGACAGACTTATCCAGATCCGCCAGCGTTTCGAGTTTCTCGAGGCCAAGCTGGCTGCCGGTGGCGGCGATCTTGCCGCGCTCGGGCGCGAATATTCCGACCTCAGGCCGGTGATCGACCGGATCGACGCCTGGGAGGCGCTGCAAGCCGCCATCGCCGAGGCCGAATCGATGCTGCGCGACCCCGAAATGAAGGCGCTGGCCGAGGACGAGCTTTACACCCTGCGCGGCACCCTCCCCGAGGCCGAGGCGGCGCTGCAACTGGCGCTTTTGCCCAAGGATGCCGCTGACGCCCGCCCGGCGATGCTGGAAATCCGGCCCGGCACCGGTGGCGAAGAGGCTGCGTTGTTCGCGGGTGACCTGTTGCGCATGTATCAGCGGTATGCCGAATCGCGCGGCTGGAAGGTCGAGATCATCGAAGAGCAGGCCACCGAACTGGGCGGCATCCGCGAGGTTGTGGCCCATATCACCGGTCAGAACGTCTTTGCCCGGCTCAAGTACGAATCGGGGGTGCATCGTGTCCAGAGGGTGCCGACCACCGAAAGCGGCGGGCGCATCCACACCTCGGCGGCGACGGTGGCGGTCCTGCCCGAGGCGGAAGAGGTCGATGTCAAGATCGACGCGAACGACATCCGCATCGATACGATGCGCGCGTCCGGGGCCGGGGGCCAGCACGTGAACACCACGGATTCGGCTGTCCGGATCACCCATGTTCCCAGCGGCATCGTCGTGACCAGTTCGGAAAAGTCCCAGCACCGCAACCGCGACATCGCGATGCAGGTACTGCGCACCAGGCTGTTCGATCTGGAACGGCAGAAGGTGGACAGCGCGCGTTCGGCCAGCCGCCGCGCGCAGGTCGGCAGTGGCGACCGGTCCGAACGCATCCGCACCTACAACTTTCCGCAGGGGCGGCTGTCGGATCACCGCATCAATCTCACGCTCTACAAGCTCGATCAGGTCATGCAGGGCGATCTGGACGAAATCATCGATGCCCTGACCGCCGACGCCCAGGCCGCCATGCTGGCCGAGATGGGGGCATGACAGGCGCGGACCTGCTGGCACGGGGCGCGCGGGCGCTGACAGGTGCGGGCGTGCCGGATGCCGGGCGCGATGCGCGCCGCCTGCTAGCCCATGCGCTGGACGTGCCCACGGGACGGCTGACGCTTGTCCTGCCCGACGAGGTGGGCTCGGCGCAGTGCGCATTGTTCGACGCAATGATCGCCCGTCGGACGGGCCGGGTGCCGGTGTCGCATCTGACGGGGCGGCGGATGTTCTATGGCCGGGATTTTAGTGTCACATCCGATGTCCTCGACCCGCGACCCGAGACTGAAACCCTGATCCGCACCGCCCTTGCGCAGCCCTTCCGGCGCGTTCTCGACCTTGGCACGGGGTCGGGCTGCATCGTGCTTACCCTGGTGGCGGAATGTCCCGGTGCCGACGGGTCCGGCACCGATCTGAGCGATGCCGCGCTCGGGGTTGCGCGGCGCAACCGCAGCCTGCTTGGGCTGGATGACAGGGCCGCGCTGCATCAGGGTGACTGGTTCGCGCCGGTCAGCGGGCAGTTCGATCTGATCGTGTCCAATCCGCCCTATATCGCCGCGGCGGAAATGGCGGGCCTCGCGCCCGAGGTGCGCGATCACGAACCGCGCCTGGCGCTGACCGACGGTGGCGATGGGTTGGCGGCCTATCGCGTGATCGTGGCGGGCGCCATGGCGCATCTTGCCCCCGGTGGGCGGCTTCTGGTCGAGATCGGGCCAACCCAGGCGGCGGCGGTAAGCGCCATGATGCAGGCGGGCGGACTGTCCAGTATTACGGTCGAGACGGATCTTGATGGCCGTGACAGGGTGGTTCAGGCCATATTTCCCCCGGTTTAGCGACGTATCCGTTTCAAAACTGCGCAAGTTTTGTGTTTTATGCTTGTGCGAAGTGCCGGGACGTGTTTATTCAGGGGCGTTGAGACGGAGGATGCCTTTGCGCGGTCCCGCTTGACAATAAGCCACACATCGAAGTGATCAGGCAGGCTCGGGTGCATAACGCACCCATCACGATCACAAGGCAGTCACAGATAGGGCTGAAACTCGGATATGAGATCATCAAAATCCCGCTCGCGGTCCAAGAACAACCGCAATCGCTCCACCTCGTCTGTCGGCAATGTCGTCAATCGCGTCTTTGACAGTTCGGGTCCGGATGGCAAGGTGCGTGGTACGCCCCAACAGATCATCGATAAATACAACCAGCTGGCGCGGGACGCACAACTGTCCAACGATCGCGTCGCTGCCGAAAACTTTCAGCAGCATGCCGAACATTACATGCGCATGCTGAGCGAGGCGCAGCGCGAACAGGACCAGCGCCGCGATCAGCAGGAACAGGAAAACCGCGACCGCCAGCAGCAGCGCGACCGCTCTGACGGTGGTGGCCAGAACAACGGCAACCAGAACAGCAGCCAGAACACCGGCGGCCAAAACACCGGCGGCCAAAACACCGGTGGCCAGAACAGCGGCAACCAGAGCAACAACCAGAACAGCGGCAACCAGAATTACAACCAGAACGACGGCGGCAATACCCAGTCCGGCAACGGTGGGCAGGGCCGGGGCAACGACCCGCGTCCCCCGCGCCGCGAGCCGTCCGAACAGCCACGCTATGTGGCGCAGGACGTGCTGGACCTGTCCGAAGGGTCTGATGACGACAGCGGACTGGTCGAGACTCCGGAAAACGCGGCGCAGTCCGTGCACACCCCTTCGGGCCCCGTGCCATCCGACCGCGTGCCATCCGACCCCGTGCCATCCGAAACTGCGCAGCCCGCACCCGCGCGACAGTCCCGGCGGACCCGATCCTCCCCGGCGCAATCCTCTGCGCAGCCCGCCGCAGGGCAAGAGACGCCAGTCGAAACCGCTGCTCCCGAGCAGGCTGCGGACGAAGCCGCCGCCAAACCCAAACCAAAGCGCAAGCCGCGCAAGAAGCCCGAGCCAAAGGCGAAGGCGTCCGACGACACCCCTTCGGACGAAGGATCGGCAAACGCTGCGGAATAAGCCCGCCGCGGATGTTATGACCGCGGTCATAGCTTGGTGATGCTTTCCCACAGGCCCGTCCATTACCACAGGCCCGTCCATTACCGCAGGCCCGTCCATGACCGCAGACATGACCAGCTCAAGCAATCCCGGCCCGTCTCGTCAGAGGCGGGCCGTTTGTCATCGTGCTGCTTGATCAGGGACAAGGGCGGTCGTGCGCCCCCATCTGAAAATGCCGTTTACGCCCGGCTGGGCGGAATTTCCGGATCGGGCTTCATGCGCGCGCGTCGGACAGGGCCCGGGCCAGGGCACAGAACGCCTCGAGCGGGACCTGTTCGGCGCGTTCGGTCGGCGCGATCCCCGCACTTTGCAGGATGGTCTCGATATCCGGGTGATGCCCGCGCAACGCCGCGCGCAGCATCTTGCGCCGCTGGTTGAACGCGGCGGCGACGACGGTCGACAAAACCCTTGGGTCGGCGGGAAAGCGCGGCTCGGGCAGGGCGGTCAGGTGGACCACGGCCGAGGACACCTTGGGCGCGGGGGTGAACGCCTCGGGCGGCAGCGACAGTACGATGCGCGCGTCGGCCCGCCACTGGGCCAGCAGGGCGAGACGGCCATAGGCCTTGGACCCGGGTGCGGCGACAATGCGTTCCGCCACTTCACGCTGGAACATCAGCGTAAGGCTTTGCCAGAACGGCGGCCAGTCGTGGGGCGTAAGCCAGCGCACCAGCAGTTCGGTGCCGACATTGTAGGGCAGGTTCGCGGCGATGGCGATCGGTGGCGTCAGATGCTCCAGCGGATCGACCCTGAGCGCGTCACCTTCGATCACCGACAGACGGCCGGGATAGGCCGCCGCGATCTCGGCCAGCGCGGGCAGGCAGCGGCTGTCCTTTTCGATGGCAAGCACGCGGCGCGCGCCTTCGGCCAGCAGCCCGCGGGTCAGCCCGCCCGGGCCGGGACCGATTTCCAGCACATCCATATTCGACAGGTCACCGGCCTGCCGGGCGATCTTGGCCGTCAGGTTGAGGTCCAGAAGAAAGTTCTGGCCCAGCGATTTCCGCGCTGTCAGCCCGTGCTGTGCGATGACGCGGGACAGCGGCGGCAGATCATCAATGCCGCTCATCCCGCCTGGCCCTGTGCCATGGCCCAGGCCATGCGCAGCGCCGCCACAGTCGACGACGGATTGGCAATGCCGCGCCCGGCGATGTCAAAGGCTGTGCCGTGATCGGGCGAGGTGCGGATGAACGGCAGCCCGAGGGTGACATTCACCCCCTGATCGAAATCCAGCGTCTTGATCGGGATCAGCGCCTGATCGTGATACATGCAGATCGCGGCGTCATAGCGCGCGCGGGCGGCGGCGTGAAACATCGTGTCGGCGGACAGCGGGCCGATCAGGGTCATGCCTTCGCCGCGCAGGGTGTCGAGCACGGGAATGATCAGGTCGATCTCTTCGCGGCCCATGCGCCCGCCTTCGCCGGCATGGGGGTTCAGGCCGGCTACGGCGATACGTGGCGACGCGATGCCGAACCGGACGCGCAGGGCGGTATGGGTGATGCGGATGCGTTTGCGCAGCAGTTCAGCGGTCAGCGCCTGCGGAACTCCGGCCAGGGGGATGTGGATGGTCGCGGGCACGACGCGCAGCCGGGCCGAGGCAAGCATCATCACCACCTCGTCCGCGCCCGCCAGATGGGCAAGGTATTCGGTATGACCCGGCCAGGCGAAACCGGCGCCTTCCTGAAGCGCCTGCTTGTGGATCGGCAGGGTGCACATGGCCGATGCGGTGCCACTGCGTGTCAGG
This sequence comes from Puniceibacterium sp., assembly GCA_024636635.1. GTDB lineage: Bacteria > Pseudomonadota > Alphaproteobacteria > Rhodobacterales > Rhodobacteraceae > Puniceibacterium. The sequence continues at coordinate 21,165 of JAGXGV010000161.1, read as the reverse complement.
TCCACAGCCCGGGCAATCACGTCGATCACGCCCTGCGCCTGCGCCGGTTGCGGCGTGCCGGGCGTGCGCGGCCCGGCAAAGGGATGGGGCAACACGGGCAGCCCCGGCCCGGCCCCATGCGCAACCTCGGCGGGGTCGGCGATGGTGTGAAAGACCGCGCCGGACGGCAGGTGCGCGGGGTCGCCGATCAGGAAGAACGGGACTTCTCCCCGCAGCGCGTCCCACACCGCCGCGGCAAGTTCCGGGCCGATGCCTGCCGGTTCGCCGCAGGTCAGCGCAACGGGCGGCGGCGTCATCGCTCGATGATGCGGGCTTCGGCGCGCAGCTGGGCAAGGTATCCGTCCGCCAGACCGCCAAGGCGCTGGTTGCGCAGGCCAAGCACAAGATCCTCGCGCGAGGCATCTTCAGAGATGGCATTGGTGCGCCCGCAGAGCATCAGGAACACCAGCGTCTGCCCGTTCGAACGGGTCAGCGCGGTGGACACCTCGCCCGGATCCAGCTTGGACAACTCCATCGCGATGTCGGTCGGAATTTCGGACGGCGGCAGGCTGCCGCGGTCAAGCACGTTTTCAGGCTGGCCCTTGGCCACACCGTAAAGGTCGTCGCAGCGGTCGACCTGAGACGCCAGAACCCGGGCGCGGGCCAGTGTTTCCGCGCTGCGCCCGCCGGGCATGTAGTAGGCTGCGTATTCCACGGCGGAAACTTCGGGGGCGGAATATCCGGTCTCTTCGATGCCGCGCAGCTGGAACAGCGCGATGGCATTGGGAATCGGGATCGGGTCGGTCACCTGACCGGGGGACAATGCCAGCACAAGGGGGCGCAGGACCGGCGGAAGGTCGTTGATGTTCTGCCAGGGCAGACGGCCACCGGCCTGCCGCGTGGCGGTGGCCGAATAGCGGCGCGCCTCGGCGGAAAAGTCGGATTCAGAGGTAAGCTGCGCAATCCGTTCGGCGCGGGCCCGCACGGCCGCGGCTTCGGCCGGGGGGGCGGGCATGATGATTTCCGACAGCAGGACGCGCACGGTGCTGGCGCCGGTCCTGCCCGAAGACAGGGCGCGGTCAACCTCGGCATCGCTCACGTTGCTCTGGCCGGCAAAGCGGGCCTGTACCAGCTGGCGCCAGGAAACGCCGGCCAGCACAAAATCGCGGAAAGTCTGTTCCGCCACGCCCGAACCGGCCAGCGCCTGCACGAATTCGTCCAGGGACAGGTTGGCGCGTCCGGCAAATTCCTCCATGCCCTCGGTCACTTCTTCTTCGGTCGGGCGGATGCCGGCATCCTGCGCGGCCTGCACGCGCAGGCGGTCGTCGATCAGCTGTTCGCGCGCCAGGCTGCGTGGATCGCCCGGCGCGTTCAGCACCCCAAGCATCCGCTCGCGCTGTTGCAGTTCGTATCCGGTAACGGCCTTTTCGTTGACCAGGATGGCCGGGGCGAACAGATCCTGCGCCCGGACGGCAGGGCTGGTGGCCACAAGGGCGACCGCGCCCAGCAGCAGGGGCGCGGCAAGCGCCACGGCGCGGAAAAGACTGGATGTTCTTAGCGGCATGATCGGCGGTACTCCCCGGCGTTGCCGCCGGTGCTGAATCCCTTCAGCGCGACGGTCAGGCCAAAATCTGTCGATGGTTCAAGACTATCGGAAGAGGCATAGCGGCGCGAGACCGAAAAGTTCACAACCGCGCATTCGTTCTGGTATTCGAGGTTCAGGCCCGAGCGGGCGAACCGCCCGTCGACAAGGTCATAGCGCAGGTTGGTCGCCGCCGCCCAGTTGGTGGTGACCTGATACTTGCCGTCAAAGCTCCATTCCGACTGTGCCTGATTGCGGTTTTCATCCGGATCGGTGACCAGCAGCACATAAGAGGCGCCAAGATCCATGCGGTCGTTGGTCCAGATGGCCCGCGCCTCGGCCTTGGACACGCGTTGCTCGGTCATGTCGAACAGCCCGCGCGCGGTCAGCACCAGACCGTCGGATGTGTCGATATGCCCGGCTAGCAGCCAGTCAGAGGTTGCGGGCGACAGGCCCGAAGAGCGGGTAAAGTCGGTGTCGTCGGCTTCGCGCCAGACGCGGCCCAGGGTCAGCCCGGCGGTAAGCCCGCCGGGATTGTCGCGCAGCACGCGCAGGCCAAGCGCGCTGGTATAGCCGCGTTCGCGCCGGTCGGGGGCGGGAAAACGCGACAGCGACAGAAGGTTGCCTTCGTCGAATTCGGGCCGGGTGCTTTCGTCATTGGCGACCTGCACCCGTTCGCCGCCGATCCAGCCGGCCTGTACCACCGGTTCCACCAGCCAGCGCGCGCCGTTGACCCCCGCCCGCGCCCAGGGCCAGCGCAAATCCACTGCCACGGCGGGGGTGATCTGGCTGACGTCGCCGGGCCGGGTGGAATCCTGGCTGACCCAGAACCGGTCCACCCAGAGCTGGCCCAGAACCCCGGCGCGCACGCCCCCCGACAGGGTCCAGCGATTGCGCCAGCTGAGCGCGGTGTTGAGCCGGGTCACGTCGCGCCCGTCAATCAGCGTGTCGGCATCGTCACTGTCGATGTCGAGCCTGGAATAGCGAAAGTGGTTGTGCAGTTCCGCGCCGGCCCGGACCTCGCCTCCGAAGCGGGGAAAGAACCGGCGTTCATATTCCAGCGACCCGACAATCGACGGCTGGGTCGCGTTGCTGTCGCCCTCGCGCAGGGATTCGTAATGCCGCAGCGAGGCCGAGATCAGTTCATTCCGCCGGAACCGCGAGACGGTGATATCGCTTTCCAGACGGTCGGCGCCGGAATAGTCGTAGTCACTGAGATAGGCGTCGTCGGTGGTCGCCTCTATGTTGAAGCTGAGCGTGAAGTCGCGGCGAATATCGAAACTGCCGATGGCAAAGAGGTATCCGCGCGCGCTGTCTGTGATCAGCGTGTCACGGGTCAGCGCGCCGTTCACCTCGATCGTGCCGTAGCGGAATGCCTGCCGGTACCGCGCCTCGATCGTGCGGGTAACGGGGGACAGATAGGGGGTGAGGGTGATGTCCTTGCTGTCGCCTATCGGGATGAAATACGGCGTCTTGATCCCGAAACCCAGCAGCGTCGTCGAGCGGATCGAGGGGATCAGAAAGCCGCGCGCGCGATCAAGCGTCGGATCGGGCAGACGCAGGTAGGGCACATAGAACACCGGCACGTCAAGCACCCGCAGCTGGGCGTTTTCGAAATAAAGCTGGCGCTCTTCCTCGTCATGCACCACGCGGCTGGCGCGGATCGACCAGAGCGGGGCGGAATCGTCGCCACAGACCTGACACGAGGTGACGGCGACGCGGCTCAGCTGGGTGTAGCGGCCCCCGACGCGGCGCGCCTCGACCGAGGCGAGTTGCAGTTGCTGGTCCAGAACCACACGCGCCCCGCGCAGCAGGCCGTTTTCCAGCCCCTGGTCGATTTCGCCCGAGTCGGCGACCAGCACGTTGCCCCGCGGATCGGTCATGCGCACCGGCCCGTCCAGCGTCAGGCTGTTAGCGGCGCGGTCATAGATAATGCGGGTCGCGGTCAGCCGTGTACCGTCATAAAGCGCCTCGACATTGCCGGTGGCGATCAGGCGGTTGTCGCCTTCGACCAGCACCCGGTCGGCAACCAGAAGCGCGGCATCCGTGGCGCCGTCCTGGGCAGCGGCGGTGCCTGTCAGAAGCAGCAGCGCGGCAAAAGTGCGCAACAGGCGCATCAGCCGTCCTCCATGTGCAGGATCAGTCCCAGCGCCAGCAAGAGTGCGGCAACCGGCGGCACCCAGGCGGCAAGAATTGTCGGGATCTGTCCGTTCTCGCCCATGATTTGCGCGAAATTGCGGATGTAGTAAAGGCCAAAGCCCAGCATGATCGCGGCAAGCACGGAAATGCCGGTGCGCCCGAGGCGACTGTGACGCATGGTGAACCCGGCCCCCACCAGCACAAGCGCGACCAGGAACAGCGGGCGCGCCAGTTCCATCTGAAACCAGACCTGATAACGCCGCGCCGAAAAGCCGGCCAGTTCGAGGTCCGCGATAAAGGCCGGCAGATCCCAGATCGGCACCGCCGAAGGATTGCCGAACCGTTCCCGGATGTTGTCCTGCGTAAGCGAAGAGGGCACGCGCATCTCGTCCTGCCGGGTGGCCGAGGTTTCAGGGTTCACGCCGCTTTCCAACGGCCAGATCTTGGCATCGTGCAGTACCCAGACGCCGGGTTCCAGCGTCGCCTCTCGCGCCTCGATCCGGCGCATGGGGCCGCCATTCGGGGCGTAGGCCACAAAGCTCACATCATAAAGCGTGGTGGCGTCGGGGTTGGTGCGGGCGGCGCGGATCACGGTCTGTCCGGTGTCGTCGCCCTGGCGCAGCCACAGGCCCTCGGCGCCGATGGACAGGATGTTGAGACCGCCGTTGTCATAGCGTTCGGCAAGGTCGGCAAAGCGTTTGGACGTGGCGGCGACGATGGGGTTGCCCATGCCGACGGCCAGCGTGCCGATCAGTGCCGCAACTGTCGCCGGTGCGATCAGCACGGTCAGCCCCGACCGGCCCGACGCGCGGCTGACCACAAGTTCCGACGACCGCGACAGCCCCAGAAACAACGCGATCGAGGCGAGGATCATCACCAGCGGCAACATCTGGTACAGCGATTGCGGTGTGTTGAGCAGGGTCAGTTGCAGAACCTGCCCAAAGCTGACCGAGGCGTCGAAACGGCGCAGCTGGTCCACCAGATCCAGCAGCGAAACGAACAGGAAGAAGATCGCCAGCATACCAAGGAACACCCGCAGGAACCGGCGCGCGAAATAGAAGTGCAGGATCATGTCGCGCCCCCGGTCACGGCGGGGCGCCGGCTTTGGGCGGGCCTGAACGGCCCGGCGGCGCGACGCAGCAGCGCGCCGCTAATCCCGAAACCGATCAGCGAGGGCAAGTAGATCAGCGGCCAGAGCGCGGCATTGTCGCGCACCGGATCGGTAACGGCGCTTTCGATCAGCTTGATCACGACCAGCAGGAAAATTGCAAAGACGATCTGCTTGCCGACACCAAAGCGGCTGAATCCGCCGATCATCAGCGCAGAATAGCCGATCAGCGCCGCCACGATGCCCAGCAGCGGCTGCTGGAACCGTGTATGCGCCTCTTCCAGCGTCTCACCGAGCGAGTCCCTGGCCGCGTCGGCCACGGCCCTTGTATCGGTAAGCAGTTCGAGCGTGGGCACAAATTCGATCTTCCGGCGCGGCTGGCTTTCGGCCGTCACAAGGCCGCTGATGTCATAGGTGAGGTTGGAGAAATTGGTGGTCGACAGCGTCTCGTCGCGGATGTTCAGCGTCTGCGCCAGCCCGGCCTGCATCACCAGTTTCGGTCCCGCAGCATCGCGCAGCAAATAGGCGCGTTCGGCGGTGTAGGTCACGACGCGGTCTTCCTGACGGCGGTCCGACAGATAGACGTCGAACAGTTCGCCCTCGGGGGTAATGGCGCGGATGTAGAAGGTGACGCCGCGTGTGGGATGCAGGAACGCGCCCTCGCGCAGCAGGCGCGCGCTGACCGATCCCGAAATCTCGGATTCGCGCAGACGCAACTGTTCAAGGCTTTTTGGAACGAGAAAATGGGTCAGCAGCGACATCATGCAGGCGACGATTAGCCCGAAGGCCAGCACGGGGCGCGCCAGCCGCCAGGGCGAAAAGCCGGTGGCCTGCACTACGGTCAGTTCGGATTCGGAAATCATCCGGTTGGTGACGTAGACAGAGGATGCAAAGGCCGCCATCGGCAGCACCATGCGGATCACGTTGGGCAGGCTGAGCGCGGTGAATTCAAGAAACACGCCGGCCGAATGGCCGTCGGCGATCAGCCGGTCGAACAGGATGACCGCCCGGTTCACCCAGTAGACTGACACCAGCACCAGAGCGAAAAAGCCGAACAGCACCATGAGTTGCGACAGCACGTATCTGTCGAATCTGGCCAATCCGTTCCCTCCAGAACCCGTTGCGTCGGGTGTGACCCTACAGGACCCTGATCTGCGGGAAAAGGTGGCTCTGGTCAATGGGGCGCCGGCGCTTTACCTCTTGGGCAAACGGAGAGGAAGCTGAATATGACCGAGTTGAGAAAGATCACCTTTGCGCCTGTGGACCTTGAGGCGCTGGCCGCCGCGTCCGGGCGCATTGCCGTCTTCATCACCGCCGATGGCAAGATGAGTCCGGGCGCGCGGCGTCTGAACCGGCTGACGCGCGGCGCCGTGGCTCGCGCGGTCGAGTCGGAAAGCTGGGAAAAGATGAAGGAGGCGCAGGTGCTGAGCCTGGCCTGGCCGTCCGGTGTCGCGGCCGAGGCGGTGGATCTGGTCCGGCTCGAACGGCGCGCTGATGCGTCGCTTGCCCGCAAGGCCGGCGCCGCGCTGGCACGGGCGGCGGGCAAGTCCGGCCTGACCATTCTTGCGGAATCCCAGCGCGGCATCGCAGAGGTCGCACTGGGCCTTGCGCTGCGTGGCTATGGCTTTGACGCGCGCAAATCCGAAAAGGCCGAGGCTCTGGGCGACGCCGTCCTGTGCTGCACCAAACCCGAAGAGGCCGAGGCCGCAGCCGCACCGCTGATGGCCGTCGCCGAAGGCGTGGTCTTTACCCGCGATCTGGTCAACGAACCGGCCAACGTGCTCGACACCGTGGAATTCGCCGACCGGCTGCTGGCGCTCAAGGCGCTTGGCGTCGAGGTCGAGGTGCTGGAAGAGGCGCAGATGGAAGAGCTGGGCATGGGCGCCCTGCTCGCGGTCGGCCGGGGGTCGGAAAGCCCGTCCAAGATGGTGATCATGCGCTGGAACGGCGGGGTCGAGGGCGTCGCGCCGCTGGCGCTGATCGGCAAGGGCGTGGTGTTCGATACCGGCGGCATCTCGCTCAAGCCCTCGGCGGGCATGGAGACGATGACCATGGACATGGGCGGTGCAGGGGTTGTGGCGGGTGTCATGCGCGCGCTTGCGCTGCGCCACGCCAAGGCGAATGTCGTCGGGCTGGTGGGCCTGGTCGAGAACATGCCCGATTCAAAGGCCATGCGTCCGGGTGATGTCGTCACCTCGATGAAGGGTGACACGATTGAGGTCAACAACACCGACGCCGAGGGGCGCATGGTCCTGTGCGACGTGATGTGGTACACACAGGAGCATATCAAACCCGCCGCGATGATCGACCTTGCGACCCTGACCGGGGCCTGCATCGTGGCGCTTGGGCATGACCATGCGGCGGTCTATTCCAACGACGACGGACTTTGCGGCCAGTTCCTGAAGGCGGCAGAGGCCGAACAGGAAGGCGCCTGGCGCATGCCGATGGGGCAGGCCTATGCGGATCTGCTGAAATCGCCGGTGGCGGATGTCAGGAATTCGGGCGGGCGGCCTGCCGGGTCTATCACCGCAACCGAATTCCTGCGCCGCTTTGTGCAGGACGGGATGCCGTGGATCCACGTCGATATTGCCGGGGTCGCACATGTGCCGCGCGATCTTGTGCTGTCGACCAAGGGGGCGACCGGCTGGGGCGTCATGTCGCTCAACCGGCTGATCGCAGAGAACTACGAGTCCGAATAGCATGGGGGCCGCCTATTTCTACCACCTGACGCAGCGCCCGCTTGAGTTGGTGCTGCCACAACTGCTTGAGCGCGCGCTTCAGCAGGAGTGGCGCATCGCCGTGCGCGGCAGGGACCCGGCGCAGATGGCCTGGCTGGACGAGGCCCTTTGGCTGAAGCCCGAGGATGGATTCCTGCCGCATGGACTGGTGGGGGGGGGCGCATGACGCGGCGCAGCCGGTGCTGCTGACCACTGGCACGGATCTGCCCAACGGCGCTGTCTGCCTCATGTCGGTGGGCGGGGCCGAGGTGTCGGCGCCCGAGGTGATGGCGATGGAGCGGGTCTGCGTGCTGTTTGACGGCAACGACGCCGCGGCGGTACAGGCGGCGCGCATCCAGTGGAAGACGCTCACCGATGCGGGGTGCCCCGCGCAATACTGGTCCGAAGAGTCGGGCCGGTGGGAAAAGAAGGCCGAAAAGTGAGCCCGCTGTCGGGGCAGGGCGGCCGCATTGGAAAGTGAGCCCGATGTCGGCGCTAGCGTTCAAGGATCATCTTGCCGCCGGAAATCTCGAGCCGGTCAAAGCGTTGCAGATAGGTCATGCCCAGAAGCGACTGTTCCATTTCGCCATCGTTCACATAGGCGCGCACACCCGTGTCGCTGAACGGGCCCAGGTTCAGGCGGGCAATCTCGACCGGGGCGGTTTGGACCGGGCCGTTCGCGGTCATCGCCTGCGACAGGAACGACAACCCCTGCATGTCGAGGCCCGCGGCCCGTGCATCCGCGCGGGTCAGAACGATGCTGCTGGCGCCGGTGTCCACCACAAAGCGGACCGGCGCACCGTTCAGGTCGAGCGTGACGTAATAGTGACCGTCCGGCGCGCGCGGCAGTTCGATCCGTCCGGCGTCGGCAAAGACCGCCTGCTGCGGCGCAACCGTCTGGCGGATGTCGTCCCAAAGACCGACGGCGGCGATGGTGCCAAGGAAGATCAGCCCCCAGGCCGCAGCAGTCTGCGCTGTCTTGCCCAGCGTCTGGCGGTTCTGCACAAAGAGCCAGAACACCAGAACGGCGCCCAGCAGGACCAGATAGGCAAGGTTTCCAAGTTCGAGTGATGACATGCGTTGCTTCCCCTTTCGCCTGACTGATGTAGGGGCGCCGGGGGCCGGATGGTAGGGCCGGTCAGCCGGCAAGCCCGAAGTCGCGCAGCCCGTCCAGCACGAACTGCACCGACAGGGCGGCCAGCAGCATGCCCAGCAGCCGGGTCACGACGGTGATGCCGGTCTTGCCCAGGGCACGTTCGATCAGCCCTGCGCTGAAGAAGAACAGCAGCACGATAAGCAGCACCCCGATCAGCACGCCAAGCACCGATGCGATGCCCGCAGCCCCCCCGGCCCGTCCGGTCAGCAGGATGACCGAGGCGATGGCACCGGGACCGGCGATCAGCGGAATGGCAATGGGAAAGACCGAAGGGTCGGGATAGTCCGCCTCGGCATCAGCCTGATCCTCGCGCCGCTTGGTGCGGCGTTCGAACAGCATGTCGAGCGCAGTCAGGAACAAAAGGATACCCCCCGAGATGCGGAAGGCGGGCATCGAGATGCCGATGAAGGTCAGAACCGATTCCCCGAGGAAGGCAAACAGGAACAGCACACCCGCCCCGACGGCGCAGGACCGGATCGCCACGCCGCGCCGGTGGCGCGCATCCGTGTCGGCCGTTAGCGCGATGAAGACCGGCGTCAGCCCGATCGGGTCGATCACGACAAAAAGCGTTACGAAGGCGGTGATGAGAAAGGCGCTGTCCATAAGGTCCCGATTAGGGGGCGGATGGCCCCGTGGCAAGCCGGATCGGGGGTGGCAGTGCGGCCGACGCCGGAGTGAGGGGCCAGCCCCTCACACTCCCCGGGGTATTTGTGAAAAGAAGAAGCCGGGCGCGTCCCCCGGTTCTTTGGGTCACAAATATCCCCGCCGGAGGCGGACGAGGGTGCGTGCGCGCGCGGCGATCCGGCACCGGGTGTCGCGGATCAGACGGTTTCGGCCTGGTCCAGCTTTTCCAGTGCCCCCATCCACAGGGTCTCGGCGCGGCCGAGGGCGTCCATCACTTCGGCATATTTCTTGTTCCAGGTGGCAAGTTCGCCCGCCCGGGCGTCTTCGTACAGTTCCGGATCGGCCAGCTTTTTCGCCAGCTTGTCGCGCATCTCGTTCAGTTTCCTGACCCGCTCTTCGCCCTTGCGGGCCTCGGAGCGCAGGGCGAGCATGGCATCGCGCGAGGGGCGTTTGGGTTTGTCCTCGACCTTCTTGTCAGGCTTTGTCGGCTTGTCCGGTTGCAGCAGCATCTTGCGATACGTCTCGAGGTCGTCGTCATAGGGCGCGACCGTGCCATCCTTGACCAGCCACAGCCGGTCGGCAACCATCCCCAGAAGGTGCATGTCGTGGCTGACCAGGATCACCGCGCCCGAATAGGCGGTCAGCGCCTCGACCAGCGCCTCGCGGGATTCAATGTCGAGGTGGTTTGTCGGCTCGTCCAGGATCAGCAGGTGCGGCGCGTCGATTGTTGCCAGCAACAGCGACAGGCGCGCCTTTTGTCCGCCCGACAGGCGCCCGACCTCGGTATCGGCCTGATCGGCGCCAAGCCCGAACCCGGCCAGCTGCGCGCGCAGCTTGCTTTGCATCGTGTCCGGGCGCAGCCGTTGCAGGTGGGACAGGGGCGATTCGTCGATGTGAAGCTCGTCCACCTGATGCTGGGCGAAATAGCCGATGCGCAGCTTGTTGGAGCGGGTCATCTTGCCGTCCATCAGCACCAGCCGGTCCGACAGCAGCTTTGACAGGGTCGATTTGCCCTGACCATTCTTGCCCAGCAGGGCGATTCGGTCGTCCTGGTCGATGCGCAGGTCAAGCCGGCCCAGTACCTTTGTCGCCCCGTAGCCGGTCGATCCGCCCTCAATATGGATGATCGGGGGCGACAATTCGTCAGGCTGGGGAAAGGTGAACACGCGCTTGGCCGCCTCTTCGGGCGGCGTGATGGTGTCCATCTTCTCGATCATCTTGACGCGGGCCTGGGCCTGTTTCGCCTTGGACGCCTTGGCCTTGAACCGGTCGACGAACTTTTGCAAATGATCCTTGCGGGCCTGCTGTTTCTTGGCCATCGAGGTCAGAACGGCACGCTGTTCGGCGCGTTGCCGCGCGAACTGGTCATAGGGGCCGTTCCAGTAGGTGAGTTTCTTTTCCTCGAGATGCAGGATGCCGCCCACGGCCCGGTTCAGCAGCCCGCGGTCGTGGCTGATGATGATGACCGTGTGGGGATATTTGGCGAGGTAGGCTTCGAGCCAAAGCGCCCCTTCAAGGTCGAGATAGTTTGTCGGTTCGTCCAGCAGCAACAGGTCGGGCTGCGCGAACAGCACGCCGGCCAGTGCCACACGCATCCGCCAGCCGCCCGAGAACGCCGAACAGGGTTGAAGCTGTTCGTGATCGTCAAAGCCCAACCCCTTGAGGATGGAGGCGGCGCGCGCCTCGGCCGACCATGCGTTGATGTCGGCCAGCCGGGTCTGCACTTCGGCGATCCGGTGCGCATCGGTGGCGGTTTCGGATTCCGCCATGAGCGAGGCGCGTTCGGTATCTGCCGACAGCACCGTGTCGAGCAGCGAGGTTTCCGAGGCAGGCACCTCTTGCGCGACACCGCCGATCTTGGCCCGGCTGGGCAGCGAGATGATCCCGGTGTCCAGCGTAAGTTCGCCGCGGATCAGCCTGAAAAGCGTGGTCTTGCCCGCGCCATTGGCCCCGACAAGGCCAACCTTGTGGCCTTCGGGTATCGTCGCAGAGGCTTCGACCAGCAGGGGGCGGCCTTCGACGGAATAGGATATGTCCTGAATCTTGAGCATGGGCGCGCCATAGCAGAGGTCCGCCGCGGGCGCCAGAGAGTGTTGCGCCGTTCCGCGCGCCGGGTCAGGCGCCAGTGGTGATTGCGCGATCTTTGCCGGAGTTTCAGGCAATGCTGCATCTTGTGCGCCGTTGATCGCCGGTCCGATTATCCCTTGCGGTCGCCGGTCCAATCACCCCTTGCGGCAAACCACGGGCAGGGTCGGTTTCGCGTCGGGCGGCCGGGCGGTTCCGCCCTTCCCTTGGTCTGTGTCGCATGTTATCGGGGCGGCGATCTGGAATGTGGCCGGGCAGTCAGCCCGGCCTTTGACTATGGAGCAAGAACAATGGCCATCGAACGTACCCTGAGCATCATCAAACCCGATGCGACAAAGCGCAACCTGACCGGCAAGATCAACGCGAAATTCGAGGAGGCGGGCCTGCGTATCGTCGCCCAAAAGCGCATCCACCTGACCAAGGCGCAGGTTGGCACTTTTTATGCCGTCCACAAGGAGCGTCCGTTCTATGACGAGCTTTGCGAGTTCATGGCTTCCGAGCCGGTTGTCGTGCAGGTTCTGGAAGGCGAAAGCGCCATTACCAGGAACCGCGAAGTGATGGGTGCCACCAATCCCTCCGATGCCGCCGAAGGAACGATCCGCGCGGAATTCGCTGAATCCGTCGGTGAGAATTCGGTCCACGGTTCGGACGCGCCGGATACAGCGGCGGAAGAGATCGCCTATTTCTTTGCGGGTCTCGAACTGGTCGGCTGAGCTTACGAACCCCGGGGACTTTGCTCGATCCGGGGTGAACCGCAAGAATTAAAAAAGGCATCCTGCGGGATGCCTTTTTTTGTCCGGATTTGTGTTGCCGGATGCGCGTCAGCCGACCTTTATGTGCGGTTGCGGTCCATGCCGCGCCTCGACGTGGGTCCGCAGCAAGGCGGCGTTGCGCAGGTTCGATTTGAAACCCACGTCAAACAGGTCACCCACAAGCGGCACCAGCCCGATCAGCCAGTCCACGCCGGAATTCAGCCCCATGCGCACCATCGTGTTGCGCGGAACGCCCAGCGTCCGGGCGGTGTGCAGATGATACGCCAGTGGAAACAGGCTGACCGTGTCGCCAACTCCGGGAATGAAGCCGATCAGACCGTCCCAGCCGATCCGGATGCCTGTGAAAGGCACCCGAAAGGCTGCGTCCATCCGGCGGGCCAGTGTTTCGGCCCGTGCAAGGGCGCGATAGTCATCCTCGGCCGTCATGCGCGGGTGGGGCCGTTGCGCGCAATGATCCAGACGGCATGTACGATGCCCGGGATATACCCCAGCAGCGTGAGCAGGATGTTCAGCCAGAAATGTTTGCCCAGCCCGACCTGGAGAAACACGCCGAGCGGCGGCAGGAGGATGGCGAAAATGATGCGGATCAGGTCCATGATACGGGTCCAGAGTTGTTATGTCAGTTGCCGGATAAACGGCAGCGTGCCGGAAAGGTTCCGTATCATTGCGGCTTGTTAGGATGCAGACCCATGTCGCGCAGGAAGGTTTTCAAAACGTCAGGCGGTCCGGTCGTCTGCCCGGGGGGCCTACGCAACCGGCCGGCCCTGCGGCGGTTCAGGCCGGGGTCGGCGTGGCTTCGGCGTCGAACTGGTCCAGCCTGTGTGAAAGCTGCGCCAGAACCCGGCGCACTGCGGGCGCGGGTTCGGAATCGCGGCGGCAGACCAGCGAATAGGCGGTGACGGTGATGTCCTGCGCCACATCGAGGATGCGGATGTTGCTGCCCAGCCGCGAGGCGCTGGTATAGAGTTCCGCGACCGAGGTCGCGATGGGCGCGATGGCATTGGTGTCGCTGATCAGCGCGAGGGTCAGCAACAGCGACGAGGTGTTGAACACCCGCGCGGGCGGCGGCAGTCCACGCTCCAGCAGATAGGTTTCCGCCGTGAGCCGCATGAGCCCCCCCGGCGGCTGCATCACCCAGTCATGGGCCAGACACTCCGCCAGCGTCAGCACCGTCCGGCGCAGCAGCGGATGGCCCTGCCGCACCGCCAGCGAAATCGGCTCGGTCCCGATACGGCGCAGCGTCACGGCGCGCGGGTCGATCCCGGCAGGCAGGCGTCCGAGATAGAAATCAAGGTCGTGCGACAGCAGCGCCTCGGCCAGCTTGTCCGAGGTGTCGACCAGCACGTTGAATTCGATCTCTGGATAGGTCACGCGGATCTCGCGGATGATCGGCAGCACGATCTCGAGCCCCGGACCGGTCACCGTGCCGATCCGCACGCTGCCCCGTGCCCCCGATGTCAGCAGCGCGATTTCGTCAAAGGCGCCGTCCAGGTCCTGCAACGTGGCCCGGGCGCGGCGCGCCAGAAGGCGGCCCGCCTCGGTCAGGATCACGCCGCGGGCGTGCCGGTCATATAGCTTTGTGCCCGCGGTCCTTTCCAGTTCGCCCAGCAGGCGCGACGCGGCGGGCTGGGTCATGCCCATCTGCGATGCGGCGCCGGAAATCTGCCCGGTCTCTTGCAGCGCGATCATCAGGCGCAACTGCGGCAGGCGCAGGCCGCGCTGGATCAGACGGGCGGTGGAACCGCTGTCGGGAAGGGTTGGGGGCATGGGTCGGCCTTTGCGTCAGAGTCCCCGATATATCAATCCAGATATATCATTCCGTCAATTCCTGATTTGATTGTAATGGCGCAACTTGTCATCTTTCACTTAGCAGAGCGCCGGTCAGGGAATCGAACAAGGGTCCGCCGGGGACACTCTGCCCAGAGACGACAGCGTGTCACGCCCCGGCAGGAGACCGGAGCGCGCCGCGCCAAGGGAGGAAAACATGAACGGATTCAAGACCTTACTGGCGACCAGTGCTCTGGTTGCCTTCGGAACTGGTACGCTGGCGCAGGATGCCGGCTACGTTGGCATCGCCATGCCCACCAAATCCTCGGCCCGCTGGATTTCCGACGGCGAGAACATGGTGAAGCAGTTCGAAGAGGCCGGATACACCACCGACCTGCAATATGCCGAAGACGATATCCCCAACCAGCTTGCGCAGATCGAGAACATGATCACCAAGGGTGTGGACGTTCTGGTGATCGCCGCCATCGACGGCACCACGCTGTCCAACGCGCTGGCCAATGCCGCCGCATCCGACATTCAGGTCGTGGCCTATGACCGCCTGATCCGCGACAGCGGCGATGTGAGCTACTATGCCACCTTCGACAACTTCAAGGTCGGCGTGCAGCAGGCGACAACGCTGGTCGATGGGCTGAACGAACGTTTCCCGGATGAAAAGCCGTGGAACGTCGAATTGTTCGGCGGCAGCCCGGACGACAACAACGCCTATTTCTTTTACGACGGCGCCATGTCCGTCCTGCAACCGATGATCGACGCGGGCGACATCGTGATCCAGTCGGGCCAGATGGGCATGGACACGGTCGGCACCCTGCGCTGGGACGGTTCGGTCGCGCAGGCCCGCATGGACAACCTGCTGTCGGCAAATTACACCGACAAGACCGTGCATGCGGTACTGTCGCCCTATGACGGGCTGTCGATCGGCATCCTGTCCTCGCTCAAGGGCGTCGGCTATGGCTCGGGTGACATGGAAATGCCCATCGTGTCCGGTCAGGACGCCGAGATCCAGTCGGTCAAGTCGATCATTGCGGGCGAACAGTATTCCACGATCTTCAAGGACACCCGCGAACTGGCCCGTGTGACCGTGGGCATGGTCGATGCGCTGCTGAGCGATGCCGAACCCGAGATCAACGACACCACAACCTATGACAACGGCGTCAAGGTCGTGCCGTCCTACCTGCTCGAACCGTTGCCCGTGACCGTGGACAACTGGGAAGCGACCCTTCTGGAGTCGGGCTATTACAGCCGCGACCAGATCGAGTAAGCTTCCATTCCCTGCCGGCGGCGCACCTCCTCAGCGCCACCGGCAACCTGACCCTTGCCCGCCGTCGCGGGCGGGCAAGGGCCCTTTTCACGACGCTTGAACGAGGGGCAATTCCCGTGTCCGTACTTCTGGAAATGCGCGCGATCACCAAGGAGTTTCCCGGTGTCAAGGCGCTCGATCAGGTCAGCCTGTCCGTGCAGGAAGGCGAGATCCACGCGCTTGTCGGTGAAAACGGCGCAGGCAAATCGACGCTGATGAAGGTTCTGTCCGGTGTCTATCCGCATGGCAGCTACAGCGGCGACATCGTCTATGACGGTCAGGTGAAATCCTTTCGCGGCATCAGCGACAGCGAAGCGGACGGGATCATCATCATCCATCAGGAACTGGCGCTGGTGCCGCTGTTGTCGGTGGCCGAGAACATATTCCTGGGCAACGAACGCGCGCACAAGGGCATCATCGACTGGCGCGAAACGAACCGGCGCGCCGCGGAACTGCTGACCCGTGTTGGGCTGAAGGAACATCCCGATACAAAGGTCGATACGCTGGGTCTGGGCAAGCAGCAACTGGTCGAAATCGCCAAGGCGCTGTCCAAGGACGTGCGCCTGCTGATCCTGGACGAGCCGACCTCGTCGCTGAACGAGACCGACAGCCAGAAGCTGCTGGACCTGATGCTGGAATTCAAGGCGCGCGGCATCACCTCGATCCTGATTTCGCACAAGCTGAACGAGATTTCGCGCG
Source organism: Puniceibacterium sp. (assembly GCA_024636635.1). Taxonomy (GTDB): domain Bacteria; phylum Pseudomonadota; class Alphaproteobacteria; order Rhodobacterales; family Rhodobacteraceae; genus Puniceibacterium. The sequence continues at coordinate 5,218 of JAGXGV010000161.1, read as the reverse complement.
TCGCCGACACGATCACCGTGATCCGCGACGGCGCTGCCGTGTCGCGGCTGGATTGCCGCGAGGGTATATCCGAGGATCATATCATCCGCGACATGGTAGGCCGGTCGCTGGATGACCGTTACCCGGCGCGCGACCCCAAGATCCGGGCTGAGACCGCGATGGAGGTGCGCAACTGGTGCGTCACCCATCCGCTGCATTCCGACCGGCAGGTGGTGCGCGACGTGTCGTTCCATGTGAACAAGGGCGAGGTGCTGGGAATCGCGGGCCTGATGGGGGCGGGGCGCACGGAACTTGCCATGTCGCTGTTCGGGCGGTCCTACGGTGCCAACATCACCGGCACCGCGTCGATCAACGGGACCGAGGTGGACCTGTCCACCGTGCGCCGCGCGATCAATGCCGGGCTGGCCTATGCCACCGAGGATCGCAAGACCTTTGGTCTTGTCCTGGACGACACCATCCGGCGCAACGTGCCGCTGGCCCACCTGGAAGGTGTGTCCAACGGCATGGTCGTTGACCGCGACAAGGAAGCCGCCGTCGCCAACCGCTACCGCGACCGGCTGAACATCAAGTCAAGCTCGATCGAGCAGGAGACGGTGAACCTGTCGGGCGGCAATCAGCAAAAGGTCGTTCTGTCGAAATGGCTGTTTGCCGACCCGGACGTGCTTATCCTTGATGAGCCCACGCGCGGCATCGACGTGGGTGCCAAGTTCGAAATCTATACGGTGATCCGCGACCTTGCCGCCTCGGGCAAGGCGATCATCGTCATCTCGTCGGAACTGCCCGAGCTTCTGGGCATCACCGACCGTCTTTACGTCATGAACGAAGGCCGCTTCGTGGGCGAGATGCCCACAGCGCAGGCAAGCCAGGAACGCATCATGGCGACAATCGTCAAATCGGGCAGCAGACCGGGGGACCATACATGACCCAGACCACCACCAACGTTGACGCATCACCGGTGCCGGTCAAGTCGCCTCTGACGTTTCTGCGCAGCCACATGCGCGAATACGGCATCCTGTTCGCGCTGATTGCCATCATGGCGTTCTTTCAGGTGGCGACCGGGGGGATCCTGCTGAAGCCGGTGAACATCACCAACCTGATCCTTCAGAATTCCTACATCATCATCATGGCCATCGGTATGCTGCTGGTCATCGTCGCGGGGCATATCGACCTGTCGGTGGGGTCGGTCATGGGTTTTGTCGGCGCGCTGGCGGCGGTGATGATCGTGAACTGGGACATTCCCTATTTCCTGGCCGGGATCCTGTGCATCATCGCGGGGGCCATCATCGGCGCGGCGCAGGGGTTCTGGGTTGCCTATTTCCGCATCCCGTCCTTCATCGTGACCCTTGCGGGCATGCTGGTGTTCAAGGGCCTGACCCTGTGGCTGCTGGCCGGGCAGTCGGTCGGACCGTTCCCGGCGCAGTTCCAGCTGATCGCATCGGGGTTCATTCCCGACCTGCTGGGCGGCGAAGAGATGAACCTGTTCTCGCTGGTGATCGGCGTGCTGGTCGCCTCGGGCATCCTGATCCTGGCGATCCGCAACCGCAACGAGGCGGGCAAGACCGGCAGCATCGAAGAGCCGTTTTCCTTTTTTGCCGCCAAGAACGGGCTGATCTTTGTCGCCCTGATCTACATGAGTTTCCTCATGGCCGATTTCCGCGGCCTGCCTAACGTCTTTATCGTCATGGCGCTGCTGATCGCGGTCTATTCCTTTGTCACCTCGCGCACCACGGTGGGGCGGCGCATTTACGCCATCGGTGGCAATGAAAAGGCCGCGATGCTGTCCGGCATCAACAGCCAGCGTCTGACCTTTCTGACCTTCGCCAACATGGGCGCGCTTGCGGCCCTGGCCGGGCTGGTCTTTGCCGCACGGCTGAACACCGCCACCCCCAAGGCCGGTGCCGGGTTCGAACTCGACGTGATCGCGGCAGTGTTCATTGGCGGCGCGTCGATGTCCGGCGGGGTCGGCACCGTCGTCGGCGCGGTGATCGGCGCCTTCATCATGGGGGTGATGAACAACGGCATGTCCATCCTGGGCATTGGCATCGACTGGCAGCAGTGCATCAAGGGCCTTGTGCTGCTGGCCGCCGTGATCTTTGACGTCATGAACAAGAAGAAGGGCTGAACCATGCTGTTGTCCCAATATCGCAAGCCTGACGGGCAGATCCAGATCGTCGCCCGCGACGGGACCGAAGCGTTCGAGGTCCGCACCGACCTGTCGCTGTATGATCTGGCGATGGACTGCGCCGCCACCGGCACATCCCTGCGCGAGTGCATTGCCACGCTGGGCCTGAACGGGGCGGTGGACCTTGAGGCGCTTTACGGAGCGGGCGACCTGTTGCCGCCGCTGCTGCACCCCGACCCCGCGCATCTGCACCTGACCGGCACCGGCCTCACGCATCTCGGCTCGGCCTCGACCCGGGCGGCGATGCACGCCAAGGCGCCCGAGGACGAGACGGACAGCATGAAGATGTTCCGCATGGGGGTTGAGGGCGGCAAACCCGCCAGCGGCATCGGCGTACAGCCCGAATGGTTCTACAAGGGAACGGGGCACGCGCTGGTCGCCCCCGGCCATCCGCTGACCTCGCCCGGGTTCGCCGAGGATGGCGGCGAGGAACCGGAACTTGCCGGCCTTTACATCATCGGTCCCGACGGCACGCCCTTTCGGCTGGGCTTTGCGCTGGCGAACGAATTTTCCGATCATGTGATGGAGCGGCAGAACTACCTCTACCTCGCCCATTCCAAGCTGCGCCCCTGTTCTGTGGGCCCCGAACTGCTGATCGACACGCTGCCCGACAGCGTGACCGGCACCAGCCGCATCCTGCGCGACGGCACGGCGATCTTTGACAAACCCTTCCTGTCGGGCGAGGCGAACATGTCCCACACCATCGCCAATCTGGAACATCACCACTTCAAATACGGCGTCTTCTGTCAGCCGGGTGATGTACACATCCACATGTTCGGCACCGCGACGCTGTCATTCGGCGACGGCATTGCCCCACAGGCCGGCGACGTGTTCGAGATTGCAGCGCCGGATTTCGGCCTGCCGCTGCGCAATCCGCTGGCAACCACGGCCGCCGCAACGCAACCGGTCGCCGTGCGCTCACTACAGGAGCAGACATGACTTTCACCCCCGCAAACTGGCCCCGCCGCCTGCGTTCGCAGGAATGGTACGGCGGCAATTCCCGCGACAACATCTACCATCGGGGCTGGTTGAAAAATCAGGGCTATCCGCACGACCTGTTCGACGGTCGCCCGGTGATCGGGATCCTCAACACCTGGTCGGACCTGACGCCCTGCAACGGGCACCTGCGCGAACTGGCCGAAAAGGTGAAGGCCGGCGTGTGGGAGGCGGGCGGTTTCCCTCTCGAGGTGCCGGTATTCTCGGCTTCGGAAAACACCTATCGCCCGACAGCGATGATGTACCGCAATCTTGCCGCCATGGCGGTCGAGGAAACGATGCGCGCCCAGCCCATCGACGGCGCCGTGCTGCTGGTGGGCTGCGACAAGACAACGCCGTCGCTGATGATGGGTGCCGCCAGCACCGACATTCCGTCCATCGTCGTGACCGGCGGTCCGATGCTGAACGGCTGGTTCCGTGGTGAACGGGTCGGGTCGGGCACCGCGCTCTGGCAGATGTCCGAGGATATCAAGGCCGGGAAGATGACGCAGGAGGATTTCCTTGAGGCCGAGCAGGCGATGAGCCGGTCGTCCGGTTCCTGCAACACCATGGGCACGGCCAGCACGATGGCCAGCATGGCCGAGGCTTTGGGCATGGCGCTGTCTGGCAATGCCGCCATTCCGGGCGTGGATTCGCGCCGCCGTGTGATGGCGCAACTGACCGGACGGCGCATTGTGCAGATGGTGAAGGACGACCTGAAACCCTCTGACATCCTGACGAAAAAGGCGTTTGAAAACGCGATCCGCTGCAACGGCGCCATCGGCGGGTCCACCAATGCGGTGATCCATCTGCTTGCCCTTGCGGGCCGGGTCGAGGTGGATCTGACGCTTGAGGATTGGGACAGGCTCGGCCGCGACGTGCCGACGATTGTGAACCTGATGCCATCGGGCAAGTATCTGATGGAAGAATTCTTTTATGCCGGGGGCTTGCCCGTCGTTCTTAAACGTCTGGGCGAGGCGGGGATGCTGCACAAGGACGCACTGACCGTGTCGGGCGCGCCCATCTGGAACGAAGTGTCAGAGGCGCAGAACTGGAACGAGGATGTGATCCTGCCGGTGGACAAGGCGCTGGCCGCATCGGGCGGCATCGCCGTGCTGCGGGGCAATCTTGCGCCCAACGGCGCGGTGCTGAAACCCTCGGCCGCCAGCCCGCATCTGATGCAGCATCGCGGCCGCGCCGTGGTGTTCGAGGATATCGACGACTACAAGGCCCGCATCAACGACGACGCGCTCGAGATTGACGAAACCTGCGTGATGGTGCTCAAGATGTGCGGGCCCAAGGGGTATCCCGGCATGTCCGAGGTCGGCAACATGGGCCTGCCACCCAAGGTGCTGAAAAAGGGGATCAAGGATATGGTGCGCATATCGGATGCTCGCATGTCGGGTACCGCCTATGGCACCGTGATCCTGCACACCGCGCCCGAGGCAGCGGCGGGCGGCCCGCTGGCCGTGGTGCGCACCGGCGACATGATCGAGGTCGACGTGCCCGCCCGGCGCATCCATCTGGACATTTCCGACGACGAACTTGCCGCGCGGCTGGCCGCATGGACGCCGCCCAAGCCCATGTTCCAAAGCGGCTATTCCAAGCTGTTCGTGGACAATGTGCAGGGCGCAGACACAGGCGCGGATTTTGAGGTGCTGAAAGGCCAGCGCGGAAACGAGGTACCCCGTGATTCACACTAAGCCCGCAAGCCTTACTAAACTCGCCATTGTCGGCGTGGGCAAGATTGCCCGCGACCAGCACATTCCGTCCATTGCGGGATCGGAGGCGTTCGAGCTTGCCGCCACGGTCAGCCGCTCCGGCGGGGTCGACGGTGTAGAGAACCACGCCGATCTTGCCGCGTTGCTGGCCGCCCGTGACGACATTACGGCGCTGTCGCTCTGCATGCCGCCGCTGCCGCGCTTCGATATCGCAAGGGCGGCGATCCTTGCGGGCAAACATACGATGCTGGAAAAACCCCCCGGCGCCACGGTGTCAGAGGCGCAGGCGCTTGCCGATCTGGCGCGCGCGCAGGGTGTGACGCTGTTTGCCACCTGGCAT
>JAGXGV010000160.1 GCA_024636635.1 Puniceibacterium sp. | reverse complement strand
TTCCGACGCCGGTCGGCGCCTCGGCGATCTGCATGTGAACTACGAGACGGTGGAGCCATACCCCGTCATCTACAAGCAGGGCACGCCCGCCCTGTGGAACGTAGGCGATCCGAAGGTCTTCTACCGCGTCGCCAAGATGAAGTTCGCCGGCAAGCGCGGCGACACCGACAAGACCACGGTAATCTACAACGCCAACATCACCATGACCGACGTGCCCTTGGAGGCCTACGACTACGTCGTCAACGGCAAGCCCGCGCTGGAATGGGTGATGGAGCGCCAAGTGGTCAAGACCGACAAGGACAGCGGTATCGTCAACGACGCCAACGACTACGCCGTTGAGACCATGGACGACCCGGCCTACCCGCTGGAACTGTTCCAGCGCGTCATCTCCGTGAGCCTCGAGACGATGAAGATCGTCCGCGCCCTGCCGAAACTGGACCTGCCGAAGTGAGGATCAGGGCTACCCTCTTCGCTCTCGCCATGATACCGACTGCCGCTGCGGCCCAGCAGGGGTTCGCCTGTTCCTACGGCGACCGCGGCGCCTGCCTTGGCTAGATTCGGGCCGGTAGCGTTCATCGCGGATTTGAGCATTTTCGGCTTTGCGCAGCGATCCCGAAGCATCGCGGAGATCGCCGCTCGAGCCACCTCAGGGCACCCACAAATCCTGTGTTTGGTTGCTGAAGACTCTTTTTGGTTAATTTCAAAAAACTCGATCCGCATATTTCGCCTTCGGCAGAACAGCCAATCTTCTTGTTGTAGCGCCGATGTGAGGCGTGGGGAACTTGACGCCGCCCATGTTGGGTCGGCACCCGCAAGGAGACTTCCTATGCCCCGTGATTTTTGTTTCACGCCTCCCCACACCGCATTCATCCTCGCCAACGCGGAGGCGATTTGCTCGTCGGCTTCCCTCCTCGGCGGACCGGTCGCCGAAGCGCGCGTCCATCGTCTCATCGACGATGTAAGCCTTGCATCACCGCGCACCCGCAGGCTGGAACGGGAGCTCGACGCACTGGAGCATTTACTTAGCCTGGAGAAGGTTCAGGACTTCGATAGCGTGGAAGCGGAGCGCTTTGCACTCATCGATCCTTGCGATCCTGTCGTCGAGAAGATCTGTCTGCTTCTCGACGGGCTGCGGCAAGCCCGAGCCCAAACGGCGGCCGTGGCCGCGTGAGCCTTTCTGGCGCATTCGTGCGCCAGCTTGACGTGTCGGCACACTGTCGGCACCTGACGAGGAGAACAATATGCCGCTCAAATCCACTACAAATGCGACGGAAATCGAACAGCAGTAGCTGACCTGATTGGATGGCAGCGCCGCCTTCGAGACGTGGTTCTCGATGTCTGCGATGACCTTCCCCTTTCGATTCGCTTTGCCTTGAATCGCGCGTGTAAGGCGCCACCAGAGAAGCTCATGACGCCCTCGGGATTGGAGGAGGCCAACGAGGTATCTGCCCGTCTTCGGTCTTTGATCCGAGAGTTGGGAGGGGCTCCGACACTCTGCCACACGGAAGAAGGTCATCCTTACACGGTTGGCGGAACCGAACCCGGACGCCGGGCCAAAACCCTCCTCGATTGCCTCGATGAATTTCTTCGCCGAGCTTGGCGCGCGACCGATCTGCTTAGGGCACGGGCCGCGCTCGAAGATTTCGATTGTAGTCGCCGAAGCATGAGCGCGGGCTCCGACAACGTCTGACGTTTGAGCTACGGACGCTAATCGCTCAGGATGAGCTGAGCGTCTGAAAGAAGGCTGCGATCAGAACCAGAAAAGGCCGCGGAAATCCGCGGCCTTTTTTTGTTCTCTTGCTCGGAGCCGATGACTTGCTCTGGTCTTCAGCCCGGCCTACGTCTGTGAAGCAGTGACGCGGCGTCGACGCCCCCGGCCCATGGCCCGGGCGCAAATGTGCACGGATTTCTTGTAAAATGTGCCCAAAACTGCCCAAAAAGTGGAAACTTTGCTTGGCGGCACACGGGCTTCCATTCGCATTCCAAAAAAGCCCCTTAATTTCAATCCCTAATGGTCTTTGGCAAAACTAAACCCAACTCTTGGCAGGCGAATTCACGGCTTTTGGCATAACTATGCCCGTAATAACAATTTGGACCAATCTCGTCACCCGGAACACTTCGAGTGACCGCAGCTTGCGCATGTCATGCAGCCTTCGATCATGCGTAAATCGTACTGGCCGCAAGACGGGCAGGCTTTGCCACGGGGAAGGTCCAGTCCCACGACCTGGGCAGTGGGGTCGGATTTCAGACCCATGCCTTCCGCTTCAAGAAAGCCGGTCACGATCATGTGCTGTTCGATCACGCCGCCAATGGCCGCCAGGATCGAGGGGATGTATTTGCCCTTGACCCAGGCGCCGCCGCGCGGGTCGAACACGGCTTTCAGTTCCTCGACCACAAAGGTCACGTCGCCGCCCCGCCGGAACACCGCCGAGATCATCCGGGTGAGCGCCACGGTCCAGGCGAAATGCTCCATGTTCTTGGAGTTGATGAACACCTCGAACGGGCGGCGGCGTCCGCCGACGACAATGTCGTTGATGGTCAGATAGATCGCATGTTCGCTGTCGGGCCAGCGCAGCTTGTAGGTATTGCCTTCAAGCTGCTGCGGGCGATCCAGCGGTTCGGACATGTAAATCACATCGCCATGGGGCTGCTGCGGTTCGGCGTCGGTCGCGGCGAGGACTTCGGGCGCGGTTTCTTCAAGCAAAGTGGCAACACCTGTGCCCAATGCCTCTGCGATCCTCTTTAGGTTCTCAACGCTTGGAGATTTGTTTTCCTTGCCAATCGAATGGACATATCCATGCGCCAGACCGGCTTTCAGCGACAGGGCGCGATCAGACAGACCCAACTGCTTCGCCCGAACCTGAATGCGCTCATACAGACTTTCGACTGGCTTTTTCTCCACTGACACCGTCAGCACCGACCCCGTCACCGCGTTCGGCCGGTAGGTCGTGCAGCCCTTGCAGCCCTGATCCCAGGCTGAAAGGTAAACCTCCTTGAAATCCTCGAAACCGATGTCCTCGGGGCAGTTGATGGTCTTGGAGATCGAGGAATCCACCCATTTCTGCGCCGCCGCCTGCATGCGCACATGATCAAGCGGCGCAAGCGTCTGCGCGTTCACGAAATACCCGGGCAGGGGGGTATCGCCGAACCGGTCGCGCCACATCTGCACGGCGTAGTCGACCACCTCTTCCTCGGTCCGCGTACCATCCTTTTGCAGCACTTTCCGGGTGTAGGCATAGGCAAAGACCGGCTCGATCCCCGACGACACATTCCCGGCGTAAAGCGAAATGGTGCCTGTCGGCGCGATCGAGGTCAGCAGCGCATTGCGGATGCCGTGTTCGCGGATTGCGGCGCACACGTCCTCGTCCATGGTGCGCATGGTGCCGCTGTCCAGATAGGCCTCGGCGTCGAACAACGGAAAGGCACCCTTCTCTTTGGCCAGATCGACCGACGCCAGATAGGCCGCGCGGGCAACGCTGTGCAGCCAGTACTCGGTCTGGCGCGCCGCCTCTTCGGAACCGTAGCGAAGGCCCACCATCAGCAGGGCGTCGGCAAGGCCCGTCACGCCAAGGCCGATCCGCCGCTTGGCCTGCGCCTCGGCGGCCTGCTGCGGCAGGGGAAATTTCGACGCATCGACCACATTGTCCATCATGCGCACGGCGGTGGCGACCAGGTCGGACAGCGCGTCTTCGTCCAGCGCGGCATCGGTGCCGAACGGGTCAGCGACCAGCCGGGCCATGTTGATCGATCCCAGCAGGCAGGCGCCATAGGGCGGCAAGGGCTGTTCGCCGCAGGGATTGGTGGCGGCGATCTGCTCGACATAGGCCAGGTTGTTGGCCTGGTTGATCCGGTCGATGAAGATCACGCCCGGTTCGGCATAGTCATAGGTTGCGCGCATGATCCGGTTCCACAGATCCCGCGCCGATACGGTTCGCAGGACCACGCCGTCAAAGACCAGATCCCAGGAACCATCGGCCTTGACCGCAGTCATGAACGGATCGGTGATCAGGACCGACAGGTTGAACATGCGCAGGCGGGCGCTGTCAGCCTTGGCCGCGATGAAATCCTCGATGTCGGGGTGATCGCAGCGCATGGTTGCCATCATGGCCCCCCGGCGCGATCCTGCAGACATGATCGTGCGGCACATCGCGTCCCAGACATCCATGAAGGACAGCGGACCAGAGGCATCTGCCGCCACGCCCTTGACCCCCGCCCCCTTTGGCCGGATCGTGGAAAAGTCGTACCCGATGCCGCCGCCCTGTTGCATGGTCAGTGCCGCCTCGCGCAGGCTCTCGAAAATGCCGCCCATGCTGTCGGGGATCGTTCCCATGACGAAACAGTTGAACAGGGTGACCGACCGGTCGGTGCCCGCCCCTGCAATGATCCGGCCAGCCGGGAGGTACTTAAAGTCTTCGAGGGCGGCATAGAACCTGTCCTCCCACAGCTCGGGCTGCTGCTCGACCGACGACAGAGAGCGGGCGATCCTTCGCCATGTGTCTTCGATGCTCGAATCAATGGCGGTCCCGTCCGCCTCCTTCAGGCGGTACTTCATGTCCCAGATCTGTTCGGCAATGGGGGCGGCAAAGCGGGTCATGGAGGTGATTCCTAAGGCTGGCGGTGACAGGGCAGGGGCTATTGATAGACCGGATCGTTGCGGGTTCACAACGGCAGGGCTGCAAGGCTGGGCGATTTGTGTATCCGCGAAATTACCACAGCTTGCAGCCGGGGACCATCGGACTACAATATATGTAACTGATGTGGGCGAATCTGGGGATAAATTTGTGGAAAAAGTCACACACATCCTGAAACTCAGTGTGGGCACCGAAGGGGTGGACGATCTGGCCGAATGGCAAGGTTCGGCCCGCGCCAGGGGGCCGGATGGCCTGCCCCGGCACGTCACCCGCATGTGGCCCCGGCGCGAGGCCGAGATCCTGAACGGAGGATCGATCTACTGGGTCATCAAGGGGCTCGTGCAATGTCGCCAGCGCATCCTGCGGCTGGACGATCAGACCGGCACCGACGGCATCCGCCGGTGCGCTTTCGTGCTCGATCCTGTGCTGATCCGCACCAGCCCCGCACAGAAACGCCCGTTTCAGGGCTGGCGCTACCTCGCGCCCGCGGATGCCCCCGTCGACCTCGGCGGCAGGCGCGCGTCCGAAGAGGCTTTGCCGCCGCAGCTTGCCGGGGCACTGGCAGACATCGGCGTGTTGTAACACCCGTTGCAACGGGAACAGGTCACCCGGGGCACTGATCGAGGAACGTCGCACGGGATGGAAGGCGGGGCGCACCACCGCTTGATCCTGCCGCACGATGCTGTCACCTTGCCGCGAAACCATGCACGAGGGTCGGATGCAGGATCAGTCGATGACTCTTGAGGTCGTGACGCCGGATTTTCCGGCGCCCGAAATGTTTGACGATGCCGCCTCTGCCGTCGAACGTCTCTGCGCACTTTACGAAGACGCCGTCGCCTTCTTGTGCGGTGCCTTCAACACGGCGATGGTCGACGGCCATCCCGGCGTGCGCTTCCGTGCCTTCTACCCCGAAGTGCGGATCACGACGACCACGTTCGCCAAGGTCGACAGCCGCCTCAGTTTCGGGCATGTTTCTGCCCCCGGCACCCATGCGACCAGCGTGACCCGCCCCGACCTGTTCAGCAAATACCTGCGCCAGCAGATCGGTCTGCTTCTGGCCAACCACGGCGTACCGGTGCAGGTGGGGCTGTCGACGACGCCGATGCCGGTGCATTTCGCCGTCGCCAACCGCGCGGGCGTGACCGTGCCGCAGGAAGGCGCCGCCGATTTCACCCTGCGTGATGTCTTCGACGTGCCGGATCTTGCGACGACAAACGATGACATCGTCAATGGTCTGGCCAAGCCTGCCGCCGATGGCGCCGAGGCGCTGGCCCCCTTCACCGCCCAGCGTGTGGACTATTCACTGGCCCGGCTTGCGCATTACACGGCAACGGACCCCGAGCATTTCCAGAACCATGTGCTGTTCACGAACTACCAGTTCTACGTGAGCGAATTCGAAGCCTACGCCCGAACCATGCTGGCCGATCCCGACAGCGGCTACACCAGCTTCGTCTCGACAGACAACGCCGAAATCACCGGTCCGGATCAGGACATCCTCTCGTCCGGCAAGATGCCGCAGATGCCGACCTACCACCTCAAGCGGCCGGGCGGGGCGGGCATCACGCTTGTGAACATCGGCGTGGGGCCCAGCAATGCCAAGACGGCAACCGACCATATCGCGGTGCTGCGACCCCATGCCTGGCTGATGGTCGGGCATTGCGCGGGTCTGCGCAGTTCGCAATCCCTGGGCGATTTCGTGCTCGCCCACGCCTACCTCCGCGAAGATCGCGTGCTGGACGACGACCTGCCGGTCTGGGTGCCGATCCCGGCGCTGGCCGAGATCCAGATCGCGCTGCAAAGTGCCGTGGCAGAGGTGACGCAACTGGAAGGTTATGACCTCAAGCGGATCATGCGCACGGGAACCGTGGCAAGCGTGGACAACCGCAACTGGGAATTGCGCGACAAGCGCGGACCGGTGCAGCGCCTGTCCCAGTCGCGCGCGGTGGCGCTGGATATGGAAAGCGCGACGATCGCCGCCAACGGCTTCCGCTTCAGGGTGCCCTACGGCACGCTTCTGTGCGTGAGCGACAAGCCCCTGCATGGCGAGCTGAAGCTGCCCGGCATGGCGTCGGATTTCTACCGGACACAGGTGGCGCGCCATCTGATGATCGGCATCCGAGCGATGGAACAGTTGCGCGACATGCCGCTGGAACGGATCCACAGCCGGAAATTGCGTAGCTTTGATGAGACAGCTTTTCTGTAACCCAGCGGAAACCGCCGCTATATGCGCGTTTTTCCCTTGCAAATATACACCAACCGTTGTGTTTGATTGCTACATACGGTTTACTTGACCGGAAGAGGCCCTATGAGATGGGCAGAGAAGGAGACCATGAAATGGCGAAACCTATGACCAAGACGCAGCTTGTGGCAGCTCTGGCCGAAGAAATGGGCAGTGACAAGAAGGCGGCAGGCGCAGCACTCGACGCAGTCTGCAACCTGATCACCAAGGAAGTGGCCGATGGCGGCGCCGTAACGCTTCCCGGTGTGGGCAAGATCTATTGCCGTGAGCGTCCCGAACGGATGGTGCGCAACCCGGCGACGGGCGAGCAGTTCAAGAAAGAGGCGGACAAGGTGGTCAAGATGACCATCGCGAAGGCTTTGAAAGACAGTGTGAACGGCTGATCCAGTCACGATGCGCTTTGAGAAGGGTCGCCCTGGGCGGCCCTTTTTGTTGTCCGGGACACACCCCCCGGCGCGCCGACGACGGTACGCGCCCAAGACTTTTACAAAAAGTCTTGGCAAAAATTTTCAAATAAAATTTTTGGACTCAGCGCAGGGATGACAGCTGTTGGCCGGTCGCGTCGAAGTTTTCCGGCACGAGCCAGCGGGCGAACCGGGACCGCAGCAATGGCCATTCGTGATCCAGCATCGAAAACCAGGCCGTGTCGCGGTTGCGCCCCTTCACCACCGCGGCGTGCCGAAACGTGCCTTCATAGGTGAATCCCAGCCGCTCGGCGGCCCGGCGCGACGGGACATTCAGCGTATCGCACTTCCACTCATAGCGCCTGTATCCCAGTTCGTCGAAGGCCCGCGTCATCATCAGCGCCATCGCCTCGGTCGCGAGCGCCGTGCGCTGAAGCGCTGGGGCGAAATGGATGTGCCCGACCTCGATTACGCCGTTGCCCGGATCGATGCGCAGATAGCTGGCAAGGCCCAGCGCTGTCCCGTCCGTTGCAAAAATCGTATGAAACATCGGATCGTCGCCAAGGCAGGTTTCAACAAGCCATGCCGCAAAGCACTCTTCTGACGCGAAGGGACCATAGGGCAGCCAGGTCCAGCCCAGCGCATCGGTATCGATCGAAAACTCGGCATACAGGGCGGCGGCGTGGTCTGCCGTCGTGGGCATCAGGCATCCGCGCCGACCCTGCATCGGGGCTCGGGGCGGCCTTGGGCGGGGAAGCGTCACGGTGACGGGCGCACCCAGGGGTTGCGTTCCGGACATCTGCAGGACTTTCTGGCCAAAGGATCGGTGTCGCCCCGCCGCACAGGGCGACAGGGCGACAAAGCGGATCTGTCCTAGCCAAAGACGCGGGCAAGGGCACCGTCGACCGCGGTGAGGATATGATCGATGTCATCCCTGGTCGCGATCAGGGCCGGGCTGAAGCAAAGAGTGTTGTTATATCCCGGCACCGACCGGTTGGTTGCACCGATGATCACGCCCTGCGCCATGCAGTCGGCCACCACCGCCCCGACCATTTTCTCGGGGGCCGGTGTGCGGCTGTCGCGGTCGCTCACCAGTTCGGCACCAAGGAAAAGTCCCTTGCCGCGAACGTCGCCGATGACCCTGTGGCGGTCCATCATCGCGCCCAGCTGGTCGAGCATGTAGTCGCCCATCTTCGTGGTGTTTTCCAGCAGGCCCTCGTCCTCGATGATCCGCAGGTTTTCCAGCGCCGCCGCCGGGCCGGCCGTGCAGCCGCCAAAGGTCGAGATGTCGCGGAAATAATCCATCGGATCGCTGGCGTCGGATTTGAACATCTCGAACACCCGTTCCGAGGTCACGCAGCACGCGATGGCGGCATAGCCGCTTGCCACGCCCTTGGCCATGGTCACAAAATCCGGCTCGACCCCATAATGCTGATAGCCGAACCAGGTGCCGGTACGTCCCACACCGCAAACCACCTCGTCGATGTGCAGCAGGATGTCGTACTTGCGGCAGATCTCGCCGACGCGCTGCCAATAGCCCGCGGGCGGGGGAATGACGCCGCCACCGGCCGTGACGGGCTCAAGGCACAGTGCACCCACCGTGTCGGGACCTTCGCGCAGGATCACCGCCTCGATCTGGTCGGCGGCCCATTCGCCGTAGTTCTCGACCGGTGCGCCCTCCTGTTCAAAGGCGCGGTATTCTAGGCAATGGGGCACCCGCACGAAACCGGGGGCAAAAGGCCCGTACTGGGCATTGCGCTCGTCCTGACCGCCCGCAGACAGGCAGCCGATGGTGGTGCCGTGATAGTCGCGGTCCCGGTACAGGATCTTGTGCTTCTTGCCGCCGTACCGCTTGTGCGCGATCTGGCGCACCATCTTGAACGCCTTCTCGTTCGCCTCTGACCCCGAGTTGGTGTAATAAACCCGCGTCAGGCCGGGCATCTTCCCGATCAGCTTTTCCGAGAAAAGCGCACCGGGAATCGACCCCGCCGATCCTGCGAAATAGTTGAGCTTCAGCAGCTGGTCGCGCACGGCGTTGGCGATGCTTTCGCGGCCATAACCGACGTTCACCGTCCAGACGCCGCCGGACACGGCGTCCAGGTGTTCCTTGCCGTGCTGGTCCCAGACCTTCATGCCGCGGCCTTCGACGATGATGCGCGGATCAGATGTCTCGTAGGGTTTGTGCTGGCTCAGATGGTGCCAGACGTGGGCCTTGTCCGCCGCGACCACGCGGCTCAGATCGTTATCGCTAAAGGTGCCGTCCATGGGAAACTCCTCGGGAATGGGTGTCGGCCATGACATATATGGCCGCGGGCCGCAGTCCGACCGTGACCCCTGCACATCAGCCCCTTTCCTGTGCAAAGGTTAGGGCCAGATGATACAGGTTTATAGGGCCAGACCAGAAAAATCCAAGGTCTGAACATGGGCAAAGCAGCGCCGTTGCGCTGAATTCGCGGCGATTTCCGGCATTTGGAAATTGTTAAGTCCTGCTCCCGTGTCGCTGAAATCGGCGGCGTTGCGCACGAAAACCATTGATCGGTCCGGACTTTTCCGTTCGGATCGGGGGCAGGGCGCCTTGACCGGCGGCCACTGGCGCAAAGAGGCGACGCATCGCCCGAAATGCCGCAAAGCGGCCCCCGGACCCCGGGGGCTCCAACGGGAGTGCTATGGGATGACGATGAAACGAATGATGCTGGGGACGACCGCCGCACTGACGATGCTTGGTGCGGGGCAGGCTCATGCGGCGGCGCATGGATCGCTGACCGTGGGATATTTCCTCGAATGGCCGATGCCCTTCGAATATGCCAAGCAGATGGGCACCTATGACGAGGCGCTGGGCATGACCGTCAACTGGGTGTCCTTCGACACCGGCACGGCGATGTCGGCAGCGATGGCGTCCGGGGATGTGCAACTGTCTGTCAGCCAGGGCGTGCCGCCTTTTGTGGTCGCAACCAGCGCGGGTCAGGATCTCCAGATCCTCGATGTGGCGGTCAGCTATTCCGACAACGACAACTGTGTCGTGGCCGAGGCGCTGGAAATCGACAAGGACAGCGCCGACGAACTTGCGGGCAAGAAGGTCGCCGTACCACTGGGCACCGCGGCGCATTACGGCTTTCTGCGGCAGATGGACCATTTCGGCGTGGATCTGGCCAGTCTCAACATCGTGGACATGGCGCCGCCAGACGGCGCGGCGGCCATCGCGCAGGGGTCGGTTGACATGTTCTGCGGCTGGGGCGGATCGCTGAGCCGGGCCAAGGAATTCGGCAACGTTCTGCTGACCGGCGCCGAGAAAGAGGAACTCGGCATCCTCGTCTTCGACGTGACCTCGGGGCCGGCCTCCTGGGTGGCAGAAAACAGCGACACCGTGGCCAGGTTCCTCAAGGTGACGGCAAATGCCAATGCGATGTGGGCGGACGAGGAGAACCATGCCGAAATGCTGCCGGTCATCGCCAGGGATGCCGGCATGTCCGAAGAGGATACGGCTTCAACCCTGTCCACCTTCGTCTTTCCGCCGGTCGAGGAACAGCTTTCGTCCAAATGGCTGGGCGGCGGCGCGCAGGAGTTCATGCAGGGCGTTGCGCAGGTGTTTGTCGACGCGGGTTCGATCGGCTCTGCCCTTCCCAGCTATGCGGACAGGGTGAACACCGGGCCACTGACCTCTGCCGACGGTATGTAGGCCGGGCCGCTCCCCGGGCCCTTGCGGGCGTCGCTGCCAAGGTTCCATCCTGTTCCGGGCGACGCAGGGCCGCAAGGGTCCGGGGCGCGTTCCACATCCTTTCACCAAAAACGGACGGGGGGCAGTCATGACCGGACTCAAGATCGAAAACCTGTCGATGCGCTTTGACCTGCCCAACGGCACCTCGGTTCAGGCGCTCAAGGATGTCTCGCTCGAGCTTGCAAACGGCGAACTGCTGTCCGTTCTCGGCCCGTCGGGCTGCGGCAAGACGACACTTCTCAACATCGTGGCGGGATTTCTCGCCCCGACCGGTGGCAAGATCATCCTGAACGACCATCGTGTCACCGGCCCGGATGCCGAACGCGGGATGGTGTTTCAGCAGGGCGCCTTGTTCGAATGGATGAACGTACGCGAGAATGTCAGCTTCGGGCCGCGCATGGCGGGCAAACGCGAACGGGACTACGGTGCCGGGGTCGATCATCTGCTCGATATCGTGGGCCTGGGGGATTTCAAGGAAAAGTCGGTCTATGAACTGTCCGGAGGCATGCAGCAGCGGGTCGCGCTGGCGCGCTGCCTTGCCAATGATCCGGACGTGATCCTGATGGACGAACCGCTTGGTGCGCTGGACGCCCTGACCCGCGAAAAGATGCAGTCTCTGGTCCTTAAGCTCTGGAAGGAGACCGGCAAGACCATCATCCTCATCACCCATTCCGTCGAAGAGGCGCTCTTGCTGGGCGAACGGCTGCTTGTCATGGCGCCACGCCCGGGGCGCATCCATCGCGAATACCGCCTGCCCTTTGCGGACATGGGCGTCGCCACCGACCTGCGACAGGTCAAGAAGCACCCCGAATTCGCCCAGCGGCGCGAAGAGATCCTGAGCATGATCTGGGACATGGAAGAGGAGATCATGGGTCGCGCCGAGGTTGCGACATGATCGTTCTCGCGCTCTACGCCCTGATCTTCGTCGTGTCGTTTTTTCTTGTGAAGACCGTCGTGAAACGCGCGACAAACGACTACGCCGCGCTCAAGACGGTGACCTTCGGCGACGAAAGCGCGGTCGTGCCAAACCGCTTTGCCTCGATCATCTCGATCCTGACGATCTTTCTGCTCTGGGCGGCGTTCACCGGGTCGACTCTGGTGCCGTCCGTTTTGCACGCGCCGGGACCCTTCATCGGCACCGCGACCTTCGACTACACCGCTGAACTTGATGACGGCCGACGCGACGATGCGACGGTGACGGTGGTGGTGACGCGCGCGGGCGAAGAACCCGTGATGCCCGACATCGACCCCGGCGATGGTTTCGCAAAGAACGATCTGGACGAGGTCGGCGCCTGGCGGTCCGGCCTGATCAGGGTCGAACGCAACGACGAGGTGCCGGAGGGGATGACCCAGTCGGTTATCGCGGTGAACGGCACCCCACTTTCCCCCGGAGGCGAGGTCCAGACCCCTTATGGCCGCATCGGCATGAGCCCGAAAGGCACGCTGAACTTCGAACCCGCCAAGGGCTGGCAGATGGAACCGATCTGGCTGCCCTCGCCCGAGGCCGTCGCCGCGCGGTTCATGGACATCGCCCGCGATGGCTACCGCGACAGCACCCTGTGGGAACATCTGGGCTATTCGCTGTTCCGCGTTGTCGTGGGATTCCTCTGCGGTGCCCTGGTCGGAATACCGCTGGGGTACGCCATGGGCCTGTCGGACTGGTTCCGCGGCTGGTTCGACCCGATCGTCGAATTCATGCGCCCGGTGCCGCCGCTGGCGCTGATCCCGCTGGTGATCATCTGGGCGGGAATCGGAGAGACGGGCAAGATCATTCTGTTGTTCCTCGCTGCGCTCTGGATCATGGCCATCGCGGCCCGATCGGGGGTGTCGGGCGTGAATATATCGAAGGTGCACGCGGCCTATGCGCTGGGCGCCTCGAAGGCGCAGATCATGCGCCATGTGATCGTTCCGAACTCTCTGCCGGAAATATTCACGGGTGCGCGCGTGGCAATGGGGGTCTGCTGGGGCACGGTTGTGGCGGCAGAACTTGTCGCTGCGGAAAAGGGGGCGGGCATGATGATCATGGTGGCGTCGAAATTCCAGCTGACGGACATCGTGATCATGGGGATCATCCTGATCGGCCTGATCGGTTTCGGCATCGACATATTGATGCGCTGGGCCGAGAGGATCCTGGTGCCCTGGAAGGGCAAGGGGTGACCTGGTGCCCTGGAAGGGGCAGGGGTTGAACACGTGACCGTCTGCGCCCGGTCCTCGGTGCCGGTCCGTCCCTTGCCCCAGGCGAAGCGCCCAAGAATTTTCATAAAATTCTTGCAAAAACTTTTAT
>JAGXGV010000159.1 GCA_024636635.1 Puniceibacterium sp. | reverse complement strand
TCCCAACCCCGCGGTCACCGGTGCGGCTGTCGCGGCGGTGACGCGCAACATCGGGGTGCGTGGCGGCAGTTGCGTGGCACCGCTGCACCATCCGGCCCGCATCGCCGAAGAATGGGCGGTGATCGACAACCTGACCAACGGGCGTGCCGGCATGGCCATCGCGAGCGGCTGGCAGCCGGACGATTTCATCCTGCGCCCGGAAAACACGCCGCCCCAGAACAAGGCCGCCATGACAGAGGCGATCACCACGGTGCGCAAGCTCTGGCGCGGCGAGCCGGTTGCCTTTCCCCGGCAGGACGGCACCCTGCACGAGGTGGTGACCCAACCGCGCCCCGTGTCCAGCGAATTGCCGGTCTGGGTGACGACGGCGGGCAATCCCGACACATGGAAAGAGGCGGGCAGCCTTGGGTGCAACGTGCTGACCCATCTGCTGGGCCAGACGGTGGACGAGGTGGAGGGCAAGATCACGCTGTATCACGACGCGCTGCGCGCCGCGGGCCACGATCCCAAGGATCACAGCGTCACCCTGATGCTGCACAGCTATCTGGCCGACACCCGCGACGAGGCGCGCGAGATTGCGCGCGAGCCGATGAAGGACTACCTGCGCTCTGCCGCCGACCTGATCAAGCAATACGCCTGGGCCTTTCCGGCCTTCAAGAAACCTGCCGGAGTCACCAGCCCGTACCAGCTTGACCTTGGCGCGCTGGAGCCCGAGGAAATGGACGGCATCCTCGACTTTGCCTTCGAGAGGTATTTCAAGGACTCGGGCCTGTTCGGCACCATCGACGACGCGCTGGCCCGGACGGAAGAGCTTAAACGGATCGGCGTGACGGAAATTGCCTGTCTCATCGATTATGGCATCGCCACGGATACCGTGTTCGGGGGGCTGACGCCGCTAGCCGAGGTGCTGAGGCGCGCCAACGAAACGCGCGACCTTGCGCCTGACGATTTCTCGATCGCCGCGCAGATCCTGCGGCATGAGGTGACGCATCTGCAATGCACGCCGTCGATGGCGCGCATGATCGCGATGAACGACGAGGCGCGGTTTGCGCTGGGGCGGGTGAAGCACCTGTTCCTGGGCGGCGAACCCCTGCCCGGGGCGCTGGTTGCGGAATTTGCCCGGACCACAGCGGCGATCGTCACGAACATGTACGGCCCGACCGAGACGACGATCTGGTCCTCGACCGAACCGGCCCGGGATACCGACGGGGTTGTCAACATCGGGCTGCCCATCGCCAACACACAGCTTTACGTGCTGGATGCGTCGCAGACCCCCGTTCCCGTGGGTATGCCGGGCGAATTGTGGATCGGCGGCGATGGCGTGACGCGCGGCTACTGGAACCGTCCGGACCTGACCGCCGAGCGGTTCGTCGCGAACCCGTTCCATCCGGGGCGGATGTATCGCACCGGCGACCTTGTGCGGCACCGTGCGGACGGAAGGATCGATTTCATCGGGCGGGTGGATTTCCAGGTCAAGCTGCGCGGCCACCGCATCGAACTGGGCGAGATCGAGGCGGCGATGGAATCCCATCCCGCGATCCGTCAGGCCGTTGTCGCCGCGCGCGAGGATACCCCCGGCGACATGCGCCTTGTGGGCTATTACACCTCTGATGTGGCGGTTGACGAAGCGGCGCTGAAATCCGCGCTGGGGCAGGGGCTTCCGGATTACATGGTGCCGCAGCGGCTGATGCGGCTGGCCGCCTTTCCGCTGACCCCGAACAAGAAAGTCGACCGGGGCAGCCTTCCGGCGCCGCTGCCGCCCAGGGCGGCGCGCGCGCCAGTCCCGCAGGACGCCGCAACTGTGGTTGCACGCATGCCCGGTATGGCCACAGCCACGGCCAAGGCTATGGCCGACACAGAGGTCCGCATCGCTGCGATCTGGTCCGAGGTGCTGGGGGTGCAGGGCGTTTCCCGACGCGACAATTTCTTTGATCTTGGCGGCCATTCCCTGTTGGCGGTACAGACGCACCGGTTGGTCCGCGAACGGATGGCGGCGGCGCAGCTTTCGATCACCGACATATTCCGCTTTCCGCTGCTGTCGGCGCTGGCCGCGCGCGTGGCCGAACTGACCGGTGCGCCTGTGCAACCGGCTGCTGCGGACCGCTCTGCCACCGGTCCGGCCGAAAACGACCGCGCCGCCAGCCGCAGCGATGCGATGGCAAGGCGCCGTGCGATGCGCGCCCGCCGGAGCGCCTGAGACATCACGATACAGACGTTGCGCCCCCTTCTGAGCGAGGTCCGGCGCGACATACCGCCCTGGGTGTCCATCGCCGTGGCCGCATGGCGCGGCTCCGCCCCGATCCCCCGGACCAAACCCAAAGCCTGCCTTGATTCTGCGTCCTGCTTTTGACAAACCCTGTTCT
Source organism: Puniceibacterium sp. (assembly GCA_024636635.1). Taxonomy (GTDB): domain Bacteria; phylum Pseudomonadota; class Alphaproteobacteria; order Rhodobacterales; family Rhodobacteraceae; genus Puniceibacterium. The sequence goes on along the minus strand of JAGXGV010000159.1, from coordinate 8,640 downwards.
GCCATTGCGCGCCTGTCCGACGGATCGGGCCGCGTTGATCCACAAAGATACGGAATCTTGACCAGCCAGTGTTGAATGACTCGGTTGGAGGACGGACCAGTGTAAATTGAGGCAAAAAAGCGGCACTGATCCCGGATTTGGAAATGATCTGTTTCCAAAATGCGGGCAGGTTAGTCGTGGCGGAAATAAGGCGGGCCGCCTATATTGTGTCATGAAGGTGGCGGGACCGCGTCGTAGCCTGGACCAGACCCGGGCGACATGTCGGGCCAGCCATCTTCTGAACGCATCGGGGGCCCTTTGCGGGAGCAAGTGTATGAACCAGTTTCAGTCCGCGGCCGAGGTTTTTGGTGCGCTGCGCCGTCGCGTTTTCCTGATGCTCGTCATTTTGGCCATCGGCTGTGTGCTGTCCTACAAGTTCGCGATGTCGCAGGACAGGGTCTATGAAACCGCTGCCGTCGTGCAGATCGAAGACGCGCGGATTCCCGACGGTCTTGCGGGTGCCTCGATGCAGTCCGGCGGTTCCGCCCACCGCGTGCGCCTGATCGAACAGCGCCTGATGGCCCGCGACAACCTTGTGCGGATCATGGAAACGAATGACCTGTTCAGTGCGGACCTGTCGATTGGCATCAACGAGCGCGTGTTCCTCATGCGCCAGTCCGTGTCTGTCGAAGAGATCGTGAACGGCGCGCAAAGCTGGCAGCCGGGCGTGACGCCCACCGGCCTGATCATAAAGGTGCGCCTTGGCGATCCTCAGAAGGCGGCGGCGGTGGCAAATGAACTGATGTATTCCGTGGTCGAAAAGTCCCGCGAGCGGGGCGTGAGCCAGGCCCGGGACACGACGGATTTTTTCGCGGACGAGGCGCGCCGGGTCGAAGCGGCGATCACGGCGACAGAATCCCGTCTGGCCGCCTTCAAGGAAGACAATTCCGACAGCCTACCCTCTGGTGTCGTATCGCTGCGCGACCAGATGCGGACCTTGCAGGAGGCCATGCTGAACCTGGACCGGGACATCATCACGCTTCAGGCCAATGCCTCGCGGCAGCGCGAAGAAGTGTTGGACCGGCAGATCGCCCTGTTGCAGGAGCAGAAGGCCCTTGTTGCCCTGCGCCTGACAGAGATGGAGGCACCCATCGCCAGAGGCCCCGAGGTCGAGCGTGAACTGTCCACGATGGAACGCGAACTGACACGCCTGCGCGACCAGTATTCGGTGATCACCCGCCGCCAGGCCGAGGCCGAGATGGGTCAACTGCTGGAAGACCGTCAGCAATCGGACCGGTTCGAGGTGCTGGAAACCGCGCTTGTCCCGGAATATCCTGTGTCGCGCAGCCGCAGGCAGATTGCGCTGATGGGGGCCGTGGCGAGCGTGCTTGTCGCCATTGCCGCCGGTTTCGTCGCAGAGTTGATGAACCCCGCGATCCGCTCTGCGGCCCAGCTGGAGCGGGCGCTGGGCATCCAGCCTGTCGTGTCGATTCCCTATGTGGAAAGCCGCCGCGATACCGGCCGACGCCGCATGCTTTGGCTGGCGGGTCTTGTCGCGATCGCAGGCGCGTTTTTTGCGGCAGTCCGATACGGCTGGGCCTATGTCCAGAACCTGGGCCTGTTTGACCGGTTGATTCCGCGAACGACGAACCTCTGAGACCGTAATCCGGCGATTCGAGGGGCCAACCTGCGAACCCGGACGCGGTCAGTAGCTGTATTTGCGCACTGTCGTGCCTTCGGCCTTGTTGAGGATCACGCCCAGCAGCGGGGTCGATTCGCCAAGGCGACGTTCGACCTCCTTTATTTCGGCCTTTGTGGTCATCCCGCCGCCGACGACCAGCAGGACGCCATCGTACTGGGGTCGAAAGGCGATCACATCGTCGGAATAAAGCGCCGGGGGCAGGTCGAACAGGATCACGTCGGGCCGGAGCCGATCCTGTATGTCGCGCAGGGCGGTGGCGGTGCCCGGGGCTTGCAACAGCTCCGCCGCATAGGGTTCCGGCGCCCCGTTGAACCCGAAGGCAATGTTGCGCCCGCCGTGAAATGAATTCGCACCAAGCCGCTGGAAATGGCGCTCCGGCGTGATCTCTGCGCGCAGCAGATCACCCATGATGCCGGGATCGCGCACACCGAATACACTGTGCAGGCTGGGGTTGCGCAGATCCATATCCATCAGCAGGGTGCGGCAATTTTCCTGCCGCGACAGGCTTATGGCAAGGTTGGCTGCGGTGAAGGTCTTGCCGCAACCCTTGGTGGGCGACGTGATCGCCACCCGAGTCCAGCCGTTGTCTGCCAGGGCCTGAATCAGACGTGTGCGCAGCACGTCAAAGCTGGTGTGCGCCGGATCCTTGCGGCTGGCCGAGATGATGCGGTTTCGATCCAGCAGGCGCTCGTCTACGTCAAAGGTGTCGAGCCCCGACCAGATCTTGTCCAGCGTTGCAGGAACGCTCGGCGCTGCCAGTGCAACCGGCCTTCTGTTCGCGCCCTCAGCATATTCGCGCGCCGCGACCGACTGTTCTGCCACGGCCCGCGCTTCGGTGTCGCGCACCGTGCGTTCCGCGCGGTGTGCCAAACGATCGGACCGGGTTTCCAGCGGCGGGATGGTCTTTTCGGCGGAGGCCTCGGCATCGTCGCTGTCAAGCGAGCGTCGTTTGCGACGGAATGTGCGACGCTCGACCATGGTCATGCTCCCATGCTCCGGCCCGGACGGGCGTGCAGCGCCGTGCCTGCGGAACATCCCGCAAGAAAGCCGAGCCCACGTTTTCCGTCCGTCTGCCTCTGTCCTTTCATACCATGATCGCCCCGACCCTTTGCCATCTTCTGACGGTCACGCATTGCCATCTGCCTGCTTCGCTTACACCAGAGAACTTTGGCGAGAATAAGTCCAGGGCGCCGGGATTGTGCACGAAACACCCGGTTGGCGCATCAGTACCCGAACAGATTGGCGCCGGTGATCGCCTTTTCAACAAAGGCGGTGCGGTCACTTTCCGGCCGCCATCCCAGCACTGCCTTTGGATGGGCGTTGTCGAAGGGCGAGAAGTGCGCGCGGCTTTTCCAGTCGGCAAGCGACGGGCGGATGACGCCACGGCGGCGCAGCACATGCGCCTTGAGCAGATATTTCACCGCGTCCGAGGCGTAGAAGGCGGAGAGATTGCCCGAACTCACCCGCAGCTTCGCGCCAAGCGCGCGGTGGATCGCTTCGAAATAGCCGCGGGCGGAAAGCATCGGTTCGCCGATAAGGTTAAAGCTCTGGCCCACGGCGGCGTTGTTGTCGATCATCCGCACCAGCCCGTCGGCCACGTCGTCGATCAGCGCGAAGGGCAGGGTGTTGTAGCCATGCCCCCAGATCCGCACGGCGCCGGCCCCGTGCCAGCGCCCGATGCCCCAGTGCTGCAACGGCCCGCCTGCACCCACGACGATGCCGGGGCGGGCGATCACCAGCGGCAGGCCCTGATCGCGGTGCATCTGCATCAGGCGGCGTTCGCATTCCGCCTTGGACCGGGCATAGATGTTGCGGTCTGTCATATCGTCGGCAAAGCCGGTGGATTCGGTGATCCGGCGCCCGGGGTCGGACATGTCGTAGCTGGCGATGGTGCCGGTGTAGATCAGGCGCCGCACATCTGCTGCCTGCGCCGCCTCGGCGATGGTGACAGCGACGGCCACGTCGTTGCGCAGGGCATCCTCCCAGGTTTTGTCCATCGACTTGGCAAGGTTGAACACCACGTCGATTCCCTGCATCGCCTGTGTCAGCGCGTCCTTGTCCGTCAGGGACACGCCCAGGGTTTCCACGGTGTCGGGCAGGTCCGGAAAGGGGCCGCTGCGCCCCCGGCTGAGCACGCGCACGTCATGGCCGTTGGCGACCAGCCGCCGGGTCAGGGCGCGTCCGATAAAGCCGGTGCCACCGATGACCATTGCCGTCGGTTTTGGCTGCCGGGTCTGCACGGCGGGGGACGCGATGGTCATCGTCCCGGCGGGTGCCCGCGCGATTGTATCGTCCAGTGCCTGCATCACCGTCACCGCGCTGGCCCCCGAAAATCGCGCATCCGCGGGACGGTTCCGTGCCAGCGGGCCATAGATTCCGGCGTTCATGCCCTGAAAGGCAAGGCCATAAGGTGATCTGGTGTTGAGCGAAAACAGTTGCACCCGGGCATTGCGCAGACCTTCGCGCAGGTGCTGCCAGCTTTGATCGAGCTGGCGTCGCAACGGGTTCACCACCAGATCCGAGGCGTTTTCACGATCCACAATCAGGGTGTCAGAGGCAAAATCGAGCCGCGCCCGCGCGGCCGAGCCGCGCACCGTGACCGACCGGTCATCCATGGTTTCGACCAGAGAGAGGGTCAGGACCAGATCGACATGGCCCGCCCTGGCAAGAATACGCCAGCCTTGCGGGCGGATGTCACTGCCGGGCAGCGCGACAGGCTGGGTCAGGGTCACATGCGTGATTTCGGGGGTGCCGAACAGATCGACGGCAAAGCCCATCAGGTGCGGGCCAAGTTCAAGCAGCAGGTTGCGGGGTTCGCGCAGCAGCCACAGCCCGAACGGCCCGGACCGCAAGGGCGAAAGGGGAAAGCACCAGTTGAGCTCGGCCCCCGAAACGCGGCCCAGAGCGCCGCGCGCGATCTGATCTTTCAGCCGCTGATAGGCGGGAATGCCAAGAAAGTTGTGGCCCGCGTGAAAGCGTTTGCCCGCGGCCTGCGCTGCCGACTCGATCTCTTGTGTTTGGCTGGCGCTTTCCGCTACGGGTTTTTCCACCAGCACGTGCAGCCCGCCCGTCAGGCACTGGATGGCCAGCCGGTGATGCAGCTGCGGCGGGGTCAGGATGTGTACCGCGTCGCAGACATCCGCCGAAATCAGCGCCTCGAGCGAATCGAAGGCCCGCGCGCCACAGGCATTGGCCAGCCCCTGCGCCGCGCCAAAGGACGGATCGCAGATGGCGGTCAGCGTGACCCCCGGCGTGGCGCGCAGGGCGTCGGCGTGCCAGCTGGCGATGTAACCGGCCCCGATCAGGCCCACGCGGATGCTGTCGCTCGACATGGAAAATCCTTTCACTTGTATTCGATTATGCGCATGGGGGCGCGGCCAAGCCGGCGCAGGTGGAACCGCGCCATGCCCAGCAGATTGGGAAATTTCGACAGAACCAGAAGCACGCCCAGTTTCAGTGCGTCGCTTTGGGTCAGCCCGTCTCGGCGCAGCCCCTGCACCGTCCGGGCATAGCTGAGGCTGTAGACCGCCAGCACCGCAACCGTCAGCCCCCACGACAGCGCGGCCGCGACCAGTGTGGCAAGCGGCACGGCCAGAGCGTAGACCAGCACGCGTTTGCGTTCCGCCCCGAAATAGTCGGGGTGCAGATGCCCGACCTGAGCAAAGCCATGCCCGGTGCGCACGGCGCGCTGCCACCATTGGCCAAGGGTCATCATGTCGGCATCGTGACGCGTCATCGGCAGGGGCAGGCGTTCCAGCCGCCAGCCGGCCTTGCGCAGGCGGGTGCAGAATTCGTCATCCTCGGCGGCGATCACGGTAGGGTCGAATCCGCCGACCTGCCGGAAGGCACGGGCGCGCACCAGCATGTCGCCGCCACAGGCCAGGATCTCGCCCGCGGGGCGATGCCATTCCCAGTCGCAAATCCGGTTGTAGGGGCTGGCTTCGGGATGGATTTCAGACCGCCAGCCGGTGACCATGCCGATCTCTGGATGCGCGCCCAGATGCGCGCGGCCAGCGTCGATCCAGCCGGGTGCCAGGGCGCAGTCGCCGTCGATGAACTGCACAAGCTCCGCCGGAGCATCGCCGTCCAGCGCGGCAAAGCCGGCATTGCGCGCCCGCGCGGCGGTAAAGGGCACCGACAGGTCAAGCCGGACAACCTTGGCCCCGGCGCGGGTGGCGGCATCGACGCTGCCATCGCTGGACCCTGAGTCCACATAGACCATCCGCCGCGCCTGTCCGCGCAGCGACGTGAGCGCGGCAACCAGCCGCGCGCCTTCGTTGCGCCCGATCAGCACCACGTCCACACCGGTCATGGTGCCGTCCCGCCGGGTCGTTTGCCCGCGGGACGGCGCCCCGCCGCGGCGGACACGAACAGGTCCGACAGCCAGGCAGCCTCGGTCCCGATGTTGTAGGCGTCGGCCACACGGGACCGGCCCGCGTGGCCCATCCGGCGGCGCAGGTCCGCATCCGACAGCAGCCTGTCCAGCGCGTCGCGCAGCGCGTCGGCATCGCCGGGCGGCACCAGAAGGCCGCTTTCGCCGTCGCGCACCAGTTCGGGCACACCGGCGATGCGAGTCGCGACCACGGGCACCTTGGCGGCCATCGCCTCCATCAGCACGACCGGCACGCCTTCGGCAAAGCTGGGCAGCACAAAGACATCCGAGGTGCGCAGCGCCTTGGCCACTTCGGCCTGCGACCTGTAGCCCACAAAGTCCGTGTGATCCGCCAGGCCAAGATCGCGGGCACGCCGTTCCAGCGACGCACGTTCGGGGCCGTCGCCGATCAGGATCAGACGAAGCCCGGGATGCGTGCCCCGCAACGCCGCCATTGCCTGCAACAGGACGGGCACCCCCTTGACCCCGGCAAGCCGTCCGACAAAAAGCAGCCGGGTTCCGTCGCGCGGGCCCGCGCCATAGCGGTCCGGATCGATCCCGCAATGCACCACGGCCAGCCGGTCCCAGTGTTCGGGCGCGGCGAAACACATAAGCTGCGAACGGGCGAAATCGCTGATGCAGGCGACAAAGCTGGCCCGGGCCGTCTTTTCGTCGATCCGCCAGTGAGACGGTTCGAAAAAGATGTCGGGGCCGTGGATGGTAAAGGAATAGCGGATGCCCGACAGCGCCCCCGCCAGCATCGCCACGGTGCAGGATGCCTTGGCAATATGGTTGTGCAGGTGATCGACGCCGCGTCGGGTCAGTTCATCCGCCAGCACGGCGGCCTCGGCAAAGTAGATCAGCTGATAGACCCGCCCGCGCAGGCCCTTGGGCGCCGTCCGCCAGGCCAGCGCCAGCGCGCGCGCGTACCGACCCGGGCTGCGCAGCCAACGCGCATGGGCGCGCAGGTTGCGGGGGATGTCCTTCAGCGCCTCGATCACGTGGAAGGTACCGGCCTGTTCGGACCGCTGTTCGGGACCAACGAGATGCTCGGCCCCGGTGCGGCGGATCGAGCAGGTGACGATTTCGTGCCCGAGCGTGCGCAGGGCCGACACCTCGCGCTGGATGAAAGTGTCCGAGGCGCGGGGGTATTCGCCGGTGAGGTAGGCGATCCGGGGCAGGGTCATCTTTCACCCTCGGCAATCGCCTTGGCGAACAGCACTTCGAAAGGGCGTGCCTGACGACCGCCAAGTGTGCGCCGCATCACGCGGTTGGAATATTTCAGTGGCATCATCCGCGCCCGCAGCACCGGTTCGCGCAGCAGCCCCGGCCGACGGTCGCCCAGCGGGGCCAGCAGGCGTGCCAGCGGCAAAAGCAACCACCACGGCAGCGGCAGCACGTGGCGCGGCCAGCCCGACCGGCGCATCGCGGTCAGGAGCCGGGTGCGGTCCGGCAGGTCGTCGTCGAGGATGTTCAGCGCGACAGCGCCGCCGGGGTCCGTCACCGCGCCCAGCACCAGCGCCCAGGCGACGCGGTTGACGTGACAGACCGGGATCTGGCCCTTTGTCCCGACGCGCAGAAGGACCGGGCCCAGCCCAACGCCCAGATGCGCGTTCCACAGACGGTCCGGGCCGAAGACCGCGCCGGGGCGCATGATCCAGAGGCCCAAGCCTTGCCGCGCCGCCGCCGTGCGGCACAGTTCCTCTTGTGCCAGCTTGGCCGCGACGTAGGGATCGCGCGGTGTGGTTTCGAGCGGGCATGCCTCGGTCAGGGGGCTGCCGGGCGGCAGGGTCATCGTGTCATGGACCGCGATCGAACTGACCAGCACCAGCTTCTGTACGGCGCTGCCCTGCATGGCCGACAGGATCGCCCCGGTCCCGCGCACCGAATCGGCGGTATGCGCGGTGGTATCGCCGCCCAGATGCGCGGCCGCATGAATCACCGCACCCACGCCCGCCAGCGCCGGACGCAGGAGATCCGCGGCACCGTCGGTCGAAAGGTCGCAGCGCAGCACGGTGATGCCGCTGTCCCGCGCCCAGGCAGCGGGCGGGGCGGCGCGGACCACGGCGACCACCAAAAGGCCCTGTTCGCGCGCCTCGCGCACCGTGGCGCTGCCGATGAACCCGGCAGCCCCGGTGATCAGGACGCGGGTCACTGTGCCCATGGCATCGGCTCCATCGGTGCGCAGCGGCTGCGGATCTTCTGCGCGCCGCTGTGTTCGCCGGCGTTCTGGATGGCCAAGGTCACTTCTGTCAGATGCAGCGCAAAATCGTTGGACAGGCGGCAGGGCCGTCCCTGATCCATGGCCTCGAGCATCTCGGCGGGGCCCAGCATGAAGTTCATCGCCGCCGCGCCCCAGCGACCGACCTTGGGATGTGTCGGCCCCTTCAGGCGGACCCGGCGCGGAGACGGCGTTTCCAGCAGGCGCCGCCGAACGTTCAGCCGCCGGGCGAACCTGACCTTTGCGCCATTGTCCCAGGCGGCATCGATGCCCAGAACACCCTTGTCGCCGGTGATGCGGATCCGGTGGTTGTGGGGCGCGATGATGGAACAGGTCAGGCGGGTCATCGGGCCATTTTCAAAGAAC
>JAGXGV010000158.1 GCA_024636635.1 Puniceibacterium sp. | reverse complement strand
GCTGTCCGGTCAGCTCCGCGACCTTGAGGTAAGCCGCCTCGAACGGCGCCAGTTCGGTCAACTGGCTGCCGATATGCACATCGATGCCGATCACCTCGATCCCCGGCAGGGCGGCGGCCTCGGCATAAACGGCGCGGGCCTTTGTGATGGGAATGCCGAACTTGTTTTCGGACTTTCCGGTGGCGATCTTGGCATGGGTCCTTGCATCCACATCCGGGTTCACCCGTATGGTGATCGGCGCCACCTTGCCCAACTCCACCGCGACCTGCGACAGCAGCGCCAGCTCCGGCTCGCTCTCGACGTTGAACTGCCGGATGCCACCGGACAGCGCCTGTGCAATCTCGGTCCGGGTCTTGCCCACGCCAGAGAACACGATCCGCTCGCCCGGTACGCCCGCGGCCCGGGCGCGGGCGTATTCGCCACCCGACACCACGTCCATGCCCGCGCCCAGCGCGGCCAGCGTCCGCAGGATGGCCTGGTTGCTGGCGGCCTTCATGGCATAGCAGATCAGATGCGGCATCCCTGCCAGCGCCTCGTCGAACAGCCGGAAATGCCGCTCAAGCGTGGCGGTCGAATAGACGTAGAACGGTGTACCGACCGCCGCCGCAATCTCGCCCAGCGGCACGTCCTCGGCAAACAGCACCCCGTCGCGATACAGAAAATGGTCCAAGTCGCAGCTCCAACGATGACGCCAACGCCAGAGCGTCTAGCCCAGCCGCGCGCGCCAGACTACCCCCTTCTTCTTTTCAAAAATACCCCGGGGAGCGCGAGGGGCAGCGCCCCTCGCTCCGACGACAGCCGCCAGATCCGCTCGATGGCCAGCGCGATGCCCTGGCCGCCGCCGATGCACATGGTGATCAGTGCGCCCGCCCCCACCCCGACCCCCGATCCGCTCCAGCCCCCAGCGCCTTGTTCACGGCCCGCGCCCCGCCGCACCTTGGCCCTGTTTCCCAGCGCTGCCTTATGCCGCGGTTTGCCGACACGCGGATTTTGCCTTTTGCCCGGCGATATGGGATATCCGGCAAAACCCCGGCGGAGACCCAGATGACCCAGGCATTTCTGAACCAGATCACCGAAACCCTGCGCGGGATCGACGCGGACGGCCTGACCAAGGTTGAACGCCCGCTGACCTCGCCCCAGGGCGCGCACATCACCGTGGGCGGGCGTGGCTTGCTCAATCTCTGCGCCAACAACTACCTCGGGCTGGCGGGCCATCCCCGGCTCATCGCCGCCGCGAAGGATGCGATGGACAACCTTGGCTACGGCATGGCCTCGGTGCGTTTCATCTGCGGCACACTGGACCTGCACCGCACTCTGGAACAGAAGCTGGCCGCCTTTCTGGGCAAGGACGACAGCATCCTGTTCGCCGCCTGTTTCGATGCCAATGCCGCGGTGTTCGAACCGCTTCTGGGCCCGGAGGATGCGATTGTGAGCGACAGCCTGAACCATGCTTCGATCATCGACGGCGTGCGTCTCTGCAAGGCGAAACGCTATCGCTACGCCAATGCCGACATGGACGACCTCGAAACGCAGCTGCAACAGGCCCGCGCCGACGGCGCGCGGCATATCATGATCGCGACCGACGGCGTGTTCAGCATGGATGGCTTCCTTGCCCCGCTGCCGGACATCACCGCGCTGGCCGCAAAATACGGTGCTCTGACCATGGTGGACGACTGCCGTGCCACCGGCTTCATGGGTGCAACCGGCGCGGGCACGCCAGAACACTTCGGCGTCGACATCGACATCCTGACCGGCACGCTGGGCAAGGCGCTGGGCGGGGCAATCGGCGGCTATATCGCCGGGCCGCAACCGGTGATCGACCTGCTGCGCCAGCGCGCGCGTCCCTACCTGTTTTCCAACGCCCTGCCCCCCGCCGTGGTGGCTGCGGGGATCGAGGTGTTGGACCTGATCCGCGACGGCGACACCCTGCGCACCCGCCTGTTCGAAAATTCCGCCTATTGGCGCGCCGGGCTTGAGGATCTGGGATTCGAGGTGCTGCCCGGCGAACATCCGATCATCCCCGTGATGACCCACGAGGCGAAGCTGGCGCAGGACATGGCCAACAGCCTGTTTCACGAAGGTGTCTACGTCTCGGGCTTTTTCTTTCCGGTGGTGCCAAAGGGGCGCGCCCGGATCCGCACGCAGATGAACGCGGCCCTGACCCGGGACGATCTGGACACGGCACTGGAGGCCTTTGCCACCGTCGGCAAGAAACTGGGGGTGATCTGACATGCGCAACGACATGAAGGCGCTGGTCAAGGCCGAACCGCGCGAGGGGTTGTGGATGCAGCGCGCCCCGGTGCCCGAGATCGGCCCCGACGATGTGCTGATCCGCATCAACAAGACTGGCATCTGCGGCACCGACGTGCATATCTGGAACTGGGACCACTGGGCGCAGCGCACCGTGCCCGTGCCGTTGATCACGGGCCACGAATTCGCGGGGGAAATCGTTGAACTTGGCCGCAATGTCGACGGTCTGGAGCTGGGGCAGAGATGCTCGGGCGAGGGGCACCTGATCGGCAAGAAAAGTCGGCAGAGCCGCGCGGGCAAGTTTCACCTTGATCCTGCCACGCGCGGCATCGGCGTCAACGAACCCGGTGCCTTTGCCGAATATCTGCGCCTGCCCGCCTTCAACGTGGTGCCGCTGCCCGATGCAATCGACGATGAAATCGGCGCGATCCTCGACCCGCTTGGCAATGCGGTGCACACGGCGCTGTCCTTTGACCTTGTGGGCGAGGATGTGCTGATCACCGGCGCCGGCCCGATCGGGATCATGGCGGCGGCGGTGGCGCGACATGTGGGCGCGCGCCATGTGGTGATCACCGATGTGAACCAGTCGCGGCTGGACCTGGCCGCGCAGGTGACGGATGTGACGCCTGTGAATGTCGCGACAGAGGATCTCGCCGACGTGACCGCCCGATTGAAGATGAAAGAAGGCTTTGACGTGGGGCTGGAAATGTCTGGCAGTCAGCAGGCGCTCGACCAGATGGTCGAGGCGCTGGTAATGGGCGGGCGCATCGCGCTTTTGGGTATCCCGCCGGGAAAGTCGCCCGTCGACTGGAGCCGCATCGTGTTCAAGGCGATCACGATCAAGGGCGTCTATGGCCGCGAGATTTTCGAGACGTGGTACAAGATGATTGCCATGCTGGAAAACGGACTGGATGTGCGCCGGGTGATCACCCATCGTTTCAGCGTGGATAACTTTGCCGAAGGATTCGAGGCGATGCGCGCGGGCACAAGCGGCAAGGTGGTGCTGGACTGGCGACCCGGCGCATCCGGCTAGGTGCGCAGGGACGAGCCTTCCAGAATCTTGACCTCGCGCTGCGGGAAGGGGATCGAGATGTCGTTTTCCCTGAAGGCATCCCACAGCGCCAGATAGACATTGCCGCGGATGTTGGTCAGGCCGCCGGTCGGGTCACTGATCCAGAACCGCAGGATGTAATCGACCGACGAATCGCCAAAGCCGACGATGTGGCAGACCGGCGGCTTGTCTCGCAACACACGGGGCACGACGGCGGATGCCTCGATGGCGACGCGGCGCACCTTGTGCGGATCGTCCTCGTAGGCGGTGCCGAAAAAGATGTCGAGCCGCACGAAACGGTCGGAATGGGACCAGTTGACCACCTGCCCGGTGATCAGATCCTCGTTCGGGATCAGATATTCCTTGCCGTCGCGGGTGACGACCGACACATAGCGCGCGCCCAGCGCCTGGATCCAGCCGAACGTTTCGCCCAGCGAAATCACGTCGCCCGGCTTGATCGACTTGTCCAGCAGGATGATGATGCCGGAAACGAGGTTGGACACCACCTTTTGCAGGCCGAACCCCAGACCCACGCCGATGGCGCCTGACAGCACCGCAAGCCCGGTCAGGTCCACCCCGACCAACCCCAGCCCGTAGAAGAACGCCGTCCCGTACAGGGCCACCTGAAGGAACTTGGTCGCCAGAACCTGCATCGACGGCGAAATTTCTTCGTTGCTGCGGATGCGCGCCGAGGTGGCGGTGGTCGCGAACCGCGCCAGAAAGATCAGCAGGCTCAGCACGACCGCTGCTTGCAGGACCAGCCAAAGAGAAATCCGCGTCTCGCCCAGGGTCAGTGAAAAGCTGTCCAGAACGGTCTGCGCCTCGCCGGTCAGGTTCAGGATCGACAGGGTGACCCAGGCCCAGGCGCCATAGCGCACTACGGCGCGCAGAAAGGCGTTGGCGATCAGCCGCGCGGCAAAGGCGATGAACAGCCAGGCGGTGGCCAGTTCCGCGATCACACCCAGGATATAGGACCGCGACGGCCATGTCGTCTCTTGCATCACGGCGAAGACCAGCCAGATGATCGCCACGAACAGGATCATCCGGATACGGCGATGCAGGATTACCAGAATCCGCATCTGCCATTTGGGTCGCCCCTCAAGCCCGCGCATCCAGTCGTAGAGCCGCGGCGCAACAACCATCGCCAGCAGATGCGCCAGCGCAAAGACCGCAAGGGCGATTCCAAGCTGATAGGCATTCCAGGGTCGCAAAAGCCCGGTCAGAAAAACATCGCCCCGCGCCGCAAGGGTTAGCGCGATATCCCGAACCTGCTCGAGCGGAGCCTCCATCAGTTCATCTGGGTTCATGCGGCGTCCGGATCTCCATGGTTCCAAAGGGTCGCATCACGGCCCTGCAAAGGCAAGCCCGGGACAGCGGGCGACGTTGGGGCGGCTCAACCCGGCTCTTGATAGACTCGGGGCAAAGAGGTATCAGCACGGCCATGATACCGGTGTTCGACCTTGATGACCGCGCCCGCCTGCGCGAACGCTTTTTCGGCGCCACGCACACCGTGCTGGCCCGACTATAGGTCTGCGCGCGCGCCGTCGCGCTCGCCTGCACGATTCCCGCTCCAAGCACATCATCAAAGGGAGAGGACAGATGTCCCCCAAGACGCTCTATGACAAGATCTGGGATGCCCATGTCGCGCACGAAGCCGACGATGGCACCTGCCTGCTGTACATCGACCGCCACCTGGTTCACGAGGTCACCAGCCCGCAGGCGTTCGAGGGCCTGCGCATGGCCGGCCGCAAGGTCCGCGCGCCCGAAAAGACCATCGCCGTGCCGGATCACAACGTGCCCACCACCATCGACCGCGCCTCGGGCGTGATCGAGAACGAGGAATCCCGCATTCAGGTTGAGGCGCTGGACCGCAACGCGCGCGAAACTGGCATCCACTACTACCCCGTCTCGGACGTGCGGCAGGGTATCGTGCACATCATCGGCCCCGAACAGGGCTGGACCCTGCCCGGCATGACCATCGTCTGCGGCGATTCGCACACCGCCACGCATGGCGCGTTCGGCGCACTGGCGCATGGCATCGGTACCTCCGAGGTCGAACATGTGCTTGCGACCCAGACGCTGATCCAGCGCAAGGGCAAGAACATGAAGGTCGAGATCACCGGCAAGCTGGCTCCGGGCGTCACGGCCAAGGACATCACCCTGTCGGTGATCGGCAAGACCGGCACCGCCGGCGGCACCGGCTATGTCATCGAATATTGCGGTTCGGCGATCCGTGACCTGTCGATGGAAGGGCGGATGACCGTGTGCAACATGGCGATCGAAGGCGGCGCGCGGGCCGGCCTGATCGCGCCGGATGAAAAGACCCTTGAATACGTCATGGGTCGCCCCCACGCGCCGAAAGGGGCGCAATGGGAGGCGGCGATGGCCTGGTGGAAGACGCTCTATTCCGACGACGACGCGCATTGGGACAAGGTCGTGACCATTGCCGGCGAAGACATCGCACCGGTCGTCACCTGGGGCACCTCACCCGAGGATGTGCTGCCCATCACGGCCTCTGTTCCCGCCGCCGACAGCTTTGTCGGCGGCAAGGTCGATGCCGCCCGCCGGTCGCTTGAATACATGGGCCTGACCGCCGGAACGCCGCTGAACCAGATCAAGATCGACACGGTCTTCATCGGCTCCTGCACCAATGGCCGGATCGAGGATCTGCGCGCCGCTGCCGCTATCCTGAAAGGGAAAAAGATCAAGGACGGGATGCGCGCCATGGTTGTCCCCGGATCGGGTCTGGTGCGGGCACAGGCCGAGGAAGAGGGGCTTGCCGATATCTTCATCGAGGCGGGTTTTGAATGGCGCATGGCCGGCTGTTCCATGTGCCTTGCGATGAACCCCGACCAGCTTAGCCCCGGCGAACGCTGCGCCGCCACCTCGAACCGCAATTTCGAGGGCCGTCAGGGCCGTGGTGGCCGAACCCACCTCATGTCGCCTGCAATGGCGGCGGCGGCGGCGGTGACCGGGCATCTGACAGACGTGCGTGACCTGATGTGACCGTTGCGGCGGGGTGATACCCGCCCGACCCGTCTTCTGTAGGGTGGGCTCATCCCGCCATCCGCTCCCCGCCATCCGCACCAAGGAGAGACCCATGGAAAAATTCGACAAACTCAGCGGCATCGCCGCCCCGCTCGACCTGATCAATGTCGATACCGACATGATCATCCCCAAACAGTTCCTCAAGACAATCAAACGCTCGGGCCTTGGCGTGAACCTGTTCGATGAGATGCGCTATGACGACGACCGCAACGAGATCCCGACCTTTGTCCTGAACAAACCGCAGTACCGCGATGCGCAGATCCTGGTCGCCGGCGACAATTTTGGCTGCGGATCGTCGCGCGAACATGCCCCCTGGGCGATCAAGGACTTCGGGATTTCCTGCGTCCTCGCGCCCAGCTTTGCCGATATTTTCTACAATAACTGTTTCAAGAACGGCATCCTGCCCATCGCCCTGCCGCAGGAACAGATCGACGTGCTGATGAAGGACGCCGAAAAGGGTGCCAACGCCCGCATTGAAATCGACCTTGGCGCGCAGACCATCACCACCTCGGATGGCGAGGTTTTCACCTTCGACGTGGACGCGTTCAAGAAACATTGCCTGATGAACGGACTAGACGACATTGGCCTGACCATGGAAAAGGCAGCCGCCATCGACACCTTCGAATCTGCTGCGGCCCAGTCCCGCCCCTGGGTCTGATGATTGAAACAGCCCGCCGCCGCTGCAAAAAGTTGCCGCGGCGGCACCACAGGTGCTAATAATTGTTTAAATGGTTCAGGCGCTTCTTGTAGAGTGCACCCGTGCACTACGCCACATCTTGTTTGCGTCCATAGAGGCGCCACATTCCTGATTTGGTTCTGATGTATTCCCGCATCAAACCGTCCTTCATTTGGCCCCAATGATTATCGATTGTTTCCAGGAAGCTTGAGGCTCCTTACGAAAGACGGCAGGAATTGGGCAAGAATAAGGCAAGGCGCCACAATTGGCGCACACAGGTCGGAACAGGTTCGCGACATCGTATTGCGTTCGTCCGATTTAAAGGGAACCGGCAGTGATTCAGCGCATCATCGGTGCAGGCGTCCGCGCCTATTTTGTGGCCATGCTCATCGCACTGCCGGCACTGATGCTGCCCGGCGTTTCGACGGACACCACCCAGATGGTTGCCTTTCTGGCGCTTCTCGCCGCCGCCCTGACCTTTGTCGAATACTTCAGCCTCTATCCCAGCCTTGTCGAATTCCGCAATGCCCCGCCGTTCAACCGCCTGCGCTTTGTCGCTCTGCTCCTGACGGTGGTCCTGCTGACCGCCATCAGCCGCGGCGTGACGGATCCCACGCTGCTCAGCCACACGCTGACCGGCCTTGGAGCACGCATCGGGCAGGCCATGGATTTCCCGTTCTCGCCGATTCGCCTGATGGTGTTGCTGGTGCCGCCCGAGGCGCCGGTGGTGAACGCCGAACGGGTGCGCACCCATGCCGGCCTTGCCTACCTGATCTCGTTTTCGACGATGCTGATCTTTGCCGCGCTGGTGCGGATCATGAATTGGCCGATCCACAAGGGGGCGTTCAATTTCTGGGTCAACTTGCCCCTGTTCGACCCCACCGCAGGCGGCGACGTGATCTACCGGCTCAAGCGTGACGCGCACGTTAACGTGGCATTAGGGTTTTTGCTGCCATTCCTGATCCCGGCCGCGATGAAAGCGGTGACCGATATTGCGGACCCGATCACGCTCAGCGATCCGCAGACCCTGATCTGGACAATGACCGCATGGGCCTTTCTCCCGGCAAGCCTGATGATGCGCGGAATCGCCCTCAGCCGCATCGCGGAACTGATCCAGGAAAAGCGACGCCGCGCCTATGCCGAGGCCGAGTTCCTGGCCGTCTGATACGCCGGTTCCTGCACGCCCTCTGTGTGCTGGCCGCTCTTTCCCCCGCTGCCAGCGCCGAGCCGCTGCGCATCGCCACCTGGCACGCGGATCTCAGCCGCAAGGGTCCGGGCCTGCTGCTGCGCGACATCGACAAGGGCACCGATCCCGACATTGTCGCGATCGTGCAGGGTATTGTCACGATGGATGCCGAAGTCCTTCTGCTCAGCGATATCGACCATGATCTGCACCTTGTGGCCCTGACCGCCCTGCGCGACCGGCTGGCAGAGGCAGGTGCCGATTATCCGCATCTCTTTGCCTTGCGGCCCAACGGCGGGCGCCCGACCGGGCTCGATCTTGACGGGGATCGTCGGCTGGGCGGGCCGCGGGACGCGCAGGGCTTTGGATACTTCAACGGGCAGGGCGGCCTTGCCATCCTGTCCCGCCTGCCGGTCGACACGCATGCAGTCACGGATCTGAGCGGACTTTTGTGGCGTGACGTGCCCTTCAGCCGGATGCTGCCAGAGGACACCGGAACTGATGTCCAGCGGCTGTCCAGCGCGGCCCACTGGAATGTGCCGGTGCTGCTGCCCGGGGGTGGGGCGCTGCATCTGCTGGTCTTTCATGCCACGACGCCGGTGTTTGACGGTCCGGAAGACCGCAACGGACGGCGCAATGCCGACGAAGTACAGATCTGGCAGCATTACCTTGACGGCGCGCTGGGCCTGTCCGCGCCGGACCGGCGTTTCCTGCTGCTGGGCAATGCCAACCTTGATCCTGTCCGCGGCGAGGGTCTGCATGACGTCATGCGCTCCCTTCTGTCAGACCCCCGCCTGCGGGATCCGGCAGTCGGCACCGACACAGCGAACTGGCCCACCCCCGGGCCGGGGCCGATGCGGGTCAGTTATGCCCTGCCGTCGGTGGATCTGGGGGTCGTGGGGGCAGGTCAGGGTACGGCGGTCGGGGCGCACCGTCCCGTCTGGCTGGACATCGACCCACCCCCCTGATTCCCTGACCATTGTGCCTAGCTGTGGCGGTGTGACCCTTCGTCCCCGACCGATGTGAACCCACGGCCCCGTGATCAGGTTTGCAAGTCTGCGCGCCCGTTACAGATGCGCCTGCGCTGCCCTTTGGATTGCCTGCTCTGCGGATGTCATCCCCCGCGGACCACCCCCCGCAAGGCGTCATTTCTTGACGATCCGCTGCCGCCCCGCTACGCGAGTGCGCAACGCATGTGACCAAAGGACACCCCAACATGAGCAACCCCACGCTTCTTATCCTGCCCGGAGACGGGATCGGCCCCGAAGTCATGGCCGAAGTGCGCAAGATCATCACCTGGTATGGTGCGAACCGCGACCTGGCCTTTGACGTGAGCGAGGATCTTGTCGGCGGTGCCGCCTATGACGCGCATGGCACGCCGCTGCACGACGACACCATGGCCAAGGCGCAAGAGGCCGATGCCGTGCTGCTGGGGGCCGTGGGCGGGCCGAAATACGACAGCCTCGATTTCAGCGTGAAACCCGAACGCGGCCTGCTGCGCCTGCGCAAGGAGATGGATCTTTACGCCAACCTTCGCCCGGCCCAGTGTTTCGACGCGCTGGCCGATTTCTCGTCGCTGAAAAAGAATGTCGTCGCGGGCCTCGACATCATGATCATCCGTGAACTGACCTCGGGTGTCTATTTCGGCGAACCGCGCGGGATCTTCAAGGAAGGCAACGAGCGTGTGGGCATCAACACCCAGCGTTACACCGAATCCGAGATCGAGCGTGTCGCCCGCTCGGGTTTCGAGATGGCGCGCAAGCGCGGCAACAAGCTTTGCTCGATGGAAAAGGCCAACGTGATGGAATCCGGCGTGCTCTGGCGCGAAGTCGTCCAGCGCATCGGCGATACCGAATATCCCGATGTGGAACTGAGCCACATGTACGCCGATGCCGGTGCCATGCAGCTGACCCGCTGGCCCAAGCAGTTCGACGTGATCGTGACCGACAACCTGTTCGGCGACCTGCTGTCCGACCTTGCTGCCATGCTGACCGGATCGCTTGGGATGTTGCCCTCGGCCAGCCTTGGCGCGCCGATGGCCAACGGCCGCCCCAAGGCGCTGTACGAACCGGTGCACGGCTCGGCGCCCGATATCGCAGGCCAGGGCAAGGCCAACCCCATCGCCTGCATCCTGTCCTTTGCCATGGCGCTGCGCTACAGCTTTGACCAGGGGGACGAGGCGACGCGGCTGGAAAAGGCTGTCGAAAAGGTGTTGGCCGACGGCTATCGCACCGCCGACCTGTTGGGCGAAGAAGGCCGCAGCCCGGTGTCGACCGCAGAGATGGGCGATGCCGTGGTCAAGGCGCTGGATGCCAGCCTGGGCTAAGTGTTCGCCCATGCCCGCGGGTTTATGACCGCGGTCATAAATCGAAATCCATGACTGCGGTCGTAAACCGGAAAGCCCCCAGTGCCGGGGGCTTTCTTGCGGGTGCAGGATCTGGCCGATCAAGGATTTCCCCTTGATCCCTGCCGACCCCCGGGGGTAGCACGGTCCCTGTCAGCGAACACAGGCAGGAAGAGGCGCTCATGGCCCCGAACGCAAAAGGCGCGCTTCTGTCGCTGCTCTCCTTCGGGATCTACGCCAGCCATGACGTGATCGTCAAACTGCTTGGCGCCACCTATAGCCCGTTCCAGATCGTGTTTTTCAGCGTTCTGTTCAGCTTTCCGCTGGCGATGATCCTGCTGATCCGCGACACAGAGCCGGGACACCTGCGTCCGGTCCATCCCTGGTGGACCGCGATCCGCACCGTGGCGGCGGTGACCACTGGCGGCTCGGCCTTCTATGCCTTCTCCAACTTGCCGCTGGCGCAGGTCTATGCGATCCTGTTCGCCGCACCCCTTCTGATCACCATCCTGTCGATCCCGATCCTGGGCGAACGCGTGCGCCTGCGCCGCTGGATGGCGGTGATCGTCGGTCTGGGTGGGGTGATGGTGGTGCTGCGCCCCGGCGTCACCAACTTTGCCCCCGGGCATCTGGCCGCACTTGTGGCGGCCTTCGGGTCCGCACTGGCCTCGATCATCGTGCGCAAGATCGGCAATGACGAACGCGCCGTGGTGCTGGTGCTCTATCCGATGCTCACCAATTTCGTGGTGATGGGTGCGCTGACGGCGCTTGTCTATGTGCCCATGCCGCTGGAGCATCTGGCGCTGAACGCCACGATGGCGCTGCTGGGGTTCACGGCGTCGATCATCATCATCTATGCCTACAAGTCTGCCGAGGCGGTGATCGTGGCGCCGATGCAGTATTCCCAAATCCTGTGGGCCACGCTGTTCGGCATCCTGCTGTTCGACGAAATCCCCGATGCGATGACCCTGCTGGGCGCGGGGATCATCATCGCCAGCGGCATCTACATCGTGGCGCGCGAAAGCAGAGCGGACACGTCCGAAAACACCCCTGTGCTACAGAACCGCAGCCGGTTCGAGACCGGGACCATCCCCCGGATCAGCCTGTTTCTGCGCCTGCGCCGCGACAAGCCCAAAGAACCGCACTGAGCCCTTGCCAAAGCCCGGCGAACGGGCTATCCCGCCCGCCACAGTCGGAGTGTAGCGCAGCCTGGTAGCGCACCTGCTTCGGGAGCAGGGGGTCGGAGGTTCGAATCCTCTCACTCCGACCAGTTTTCCCGTATTTCGCGGCAGATGGTTCTGCCTCTGCGCTGACTGCATTCCCTGCAAATCAACTGATATTTTTCAACGATGCTGAGTAACTCGCGCTCAAGGCATGAGGTCCCCTTTGCCCATTGATGTCAGGCCATGCGGGCGATCTCGGCGGTGCCCCGCCGCAGTGTAGCCGGGCCCGTGGGCAGTGGGGTAGTGGGCAGGGGGTGGCTTTCGCTGCAACCCGTCCAACCGTCTGGAATTACGCAGTGAATCCTGTGCAGTGTATTCCGCAAAAATGCCTGCTGGATCGTTCGTTGCCTCCGTCATGCCAAAAGCCTTGCAGGGCAAGATTTTTCTGTTGCCGTATCCTGCCGCACTGTGCAAGGTTTCAATATGCGAACAAAAGTCCGAAAAATGTCAGAGCCAGCAAGATGATGCCCGTCATCGGCCTTGTCGTGAATCCCTATGCCGGAATTGGCGGCCCTCTGGCGAGAAAGGGAAGTGACGAACGACACCTGATCGCGCAGGCATTGCACACCGGAGCGATCCTCAGTTCCGCACAGAGGGCGCGCCGCGCTGTGGACGCGATACGCACTGCCACAGCGACACACATTCTGACGGGTCCGGGCGCGTTCGGGGCGGATATGGCGCCCGGGGCAGACATCGTGACACTGACAGAGATCACGCACACGGCCCGGGACACCGCGACACTGGTGAGTTCATTTCAGGGCCGCGTCGATCTGATCCTGTTCTGTGGAGGAGACGGGACAGCGCGGGACGTGGCCGCGGCAAACTGCTGCGATGTACCGATCCTGGGAATTCCGGCAGGGGTCAAGATGCATTCCGCAGTCTTTGCCCGCAGCCCGGAACGGGCAGGGCAGGCTGCGGCGGCCTTTCTTGACTCAGCGGTGCGTCCGGTCGAGCGGGTCGAGATTCTGGACCTGGACGAGGCGGCGCGACGCAACGGGCGGCTGTCAGCCGAGTTGTTCGCCGTGGCGCGCAGCCCGGTGGCACGCGGCGTCCGGCAGAAACCGAAGGCGGGCGGTGGCGATCTGCTGGCCGAAACGGACGCGGCATTAGGTGATTACGTGCGCCGTATGGAAACGGGGCAAAACTATGTCCTCGGACCGGGGACCACCATGTCGGCCCTCAAGGACAGGCTGGGGGGTGGCACGCTACTGGGTGTTGATCTGGCCCGGGACCGCCGGATCATCGCCCGGGACCTGACCGAGGATCAGCTTCTGACGCATCTTGCCACTCCGGCGTCGGCGCGCATTGTGCTGACGGTGGTGGGAGGGCAGGGGTTTCTTCTGGGGCGTGGGAACCAGCAGATTTCGGCGCGGGTGATCGAACGGGTCGGGCCGGACCGGATCGACGTGATCTGCGCGGCTGACAAACTGGCCGCGCTGAGCCCGCAGGAACTTACCGTTGATACCGGGGATGTCGCGCTGGATGCGCGGCTGTCGGGCTATCGGCAGGTGACGACGGGACCGGGGCGACGGCAGGTCGTGCGGGTCGTGTTCTGAAATGACAAGACTGAAACGAGGAGACGTGACATGACCAGAGCCCATCCGTGGATGGCCACCTCTGCCCCGTCGGCCAAGCAGGAGATGCTGTCGGCGCTTGGGCTGAGTACCGTTGACAGCCTGTTTTCCCAGATCCCTGACGATCATCTTTACGGCAAGCCTTTCGATCTGCCGCCGCAACTGGCGTCCGAAGTGGTGCTGTCGCGGCATCTGGACGATCTGATGCGCCGCAACGTGACCTGCCGCGATTCGCTTTGTTTCCTGGGGGCGGGGGCCTGGCCGCATTACGTGCCCGCGATCTGTGACGAGGTGGCGAACCGGTACGAATGGCAGACTTCGGTCTTTGGTTCGCCCACATCGGACCACGGACGCAACCAGGCCTGGTTCGAATTCTGTAGCCAGATCGGCGCGCTGGTCGAAATGGATTTTGTCGGCCTGCCGGTCTATTCTTGGGGCTGCGCGGCGGGTCATGCGGTGCGCATGGCGTCGCGCATGACCGGGCGCCGCCGCGTGCTGATCCCGGCGGTGATGGACCCTGAACGCCTGTCGGTGCTGCGCAACTATTGCGAACCGCGCGAGATGGCCCGGCATATCGAGATTGTCGAGGTCGCCGTGGGGCCCGATGGCTGTATCGACCGCGCCGATCTGGCGGCGAAGCTGGACCATACCGTTGCTGCGCTTTATTTTGAAACGCCGGGCTATCATGGTGTGATCGAGGGTGATCCGGGCGCGTTGTGCGCCATGGCGCGCAAGGTCGGGGCGGAAGCCATCACCGGGGTCGATCCGCTGTCGCTGGGGTTGCTCGAAGCGCCGGGAGCCTATGGCGCGACCATCGCCGTTGGACCTACACAACCTTTGGGTGTGCACATGAACGCCGGGGGCGGCGTCGGGGGCTTCATCGCAAGCCCGGACACTGTGCGGTATGCCACGGAATACAATACGCTGAACATTTCGATCGGAGAGACGGTGCAGGCGGGTGAATACGGCTTTGGCCTGACGCTGTTTCATCAAAGCTCTTACGGCAGCCGGGAGGAGGGCAAGGACTGGACCGGCAATTCTGTCTATCTCTGGGCGCTGGCCAATGCGGCCTACATGTCGGCCATGGGGCCCGAAGGCTTTGCCGAGATCGGGCGGCTGATCATGGCACGCTGTCGCCATGCGGCGGAAGCGATTGACGGGATCAAGGGCTGTTCGGTGGATCTGTCGCGGCCAGTGTTCAAGGAGTTCGTGGTGCATTTCGAAACGGCCAGAGTGGCCGAAGTCAACGCCGGGTTGCGTGCCAAGGGGATCTTTGGCGGCAAGGACGTCAGCAAAGAGCCGGGCACGGATGGGCAGGCGGCGCTGTTCTGTGTGACCGAGGCGCATACCGAGGGCGACATCGCCACGCTTGTCACCGCATTGAAGGAGGTTCTGGCATGACCGCATCCATCGCACACCGCAGCAAGGCGCAGTTCGCCGGAGTTCACGCTGCCCGCTGGGCCGAACCCGTGGTGATGGAGATGACCTATCCGGGCCGACGTGGCGTGGTGTTTGACGATGCCCCGGCACCCGCCTTGCCCGAGGGGGCCATGCGCAAGGCGGCCCCGGTCCTGCCCGAGATGACCGAACATGACGCGCTGCGCCATTATCTGCACCTCAGCCAGATGACCCTTGGCATGATGGGGGTGTCGCTGTTCGGCACCTGCACGATGAAATACAACCCGCGTCTGGGCGAGCGTGCTGCATTGCAGCATCTGTCCCACATCCACCCGTTGCAGCATCCCGACACCTTGCAGGGCATCCTTGAACTTTATGCCAATTTCAACGATTTCCTGTGTGAAGTCAGCGGCATGGATCAGTTCGTCTTTCAGGCGGGGGGCGGCGCCGATGCGGCCTATACACATGCCTGCGTGACCCGCGCCTATCATGCCGCGCGCGGAGAGCTTGCGCAGCGCGACCAGATCATCACCACGATCCAGACCCATCCCTGTTCCCCCGCCACGGCCAATGCGGCCGGGTTCGAGGTGATCACCCTGAGCCTGGAAGAGGGCGGCTATCCGTCGCTCGAGCAGCTGAAATCGGTGATCGGGCCGCGCACCGCGGCGCTGATGGTGAACAACCCGGACGACATGGGCATCTACAACCCCGACATCAAGGAATGGGTGCGGCTGGTGCACGAGGCGGGCGGCCTGTGTTTCTATGACCATGCGAACTTCAACGGGGTGATGACGCGGCTGCGGGCGCGGGAACTGGGGTTCGATGCCTGCATGTACATGCTGCACAAGACCTTTGGCGCGCCCAAGGGCGGCGGCGGGCCTGCGGTGGGGGCTTATGGCTGTGCCGAGCATCTGGTGCCGTTCCTGCCGTCGCCGCTGGTGGTGCGGGACGGCGAGCGGTTCACACTGGACGACGACCGCCCACAGAGCATCGGCAAGGTGCGCGAATTCTGGGGCAATGCGCCGCAGGTTCTCAAGGCTTATGTATGGGCGCGGGCCATGGGCGCCGAGGGGCTGCGCGAGGCGGCCGATATATCGGTCCTGGCCAACAATTACATGGACCTGCGGCTGGGGCAGGTGAGGGGCGTAAGCCGGTCCAACCCCGATGTGACCGCCCCCCGCATGGAGATGACGCGCCATTCGGTCGATCAGGTGACGCAGGACACCGGCTGCACCGTGGTCGACATTTCCAACCGGATGACGGATTTCGGCATAGACGCTCTGTGGCTGAGCCACGAGCCGTGGCTGGTCGCCGAGCCGTTCACGCCCGAGGCGGGCGAGCTGTGGTCGCGCGAGGATATAGACTACTGGATCGACGTTCTCGAACATGTGGTCACAGAAGCCTACGAGACGCCCGAGCTGGTGAAGAGCGCGCCGCACAATGCGCCGATCCATCAGTTGAAGGGCGCGGACATGGCCGATCCGGACACCTGGGCGACCACATGGCGGGCCTACAGGCGCAAGCACGCGGACCGGTTGGCGGCGGAGTAAGGAAAGGGACGCAGCCGTGTGATCGCTGCGCCCCGGACCGGGGACGCGCATGACCCGGTTTTAAACTGTTCTTCAGGTTTTCCTGCAAGGCTGGCGGCAGGTACGGAGAACAGCGCATATGCCACAGGAGTTTCGCCTTTCGCTTTACGTCGCTCTGGTCGGCGGGTTGATCATCTACGGCGTCTCGTTTTTCCCGGCGTTGACGACCAGCGGGCCGCCCGGTGCGACGGCGGCCAGTCAGGCACGTTACGAAACCGTATTCTCGGGCGAGCTGTCCTATTGCGAGGGATCGTCGCAAGCCATGGATTGTCAGTGTTTCGCCAATATCTCTGGCTACATCCAGGCTGAGCAGTCAACAAGGGTGTCCGGCATGGCCTATGCTGACAAGATGAAGCTGGCGCGTTCGCAGGCTGCAGGCTCTTGCTGAGGCGCGCGGCACGGTTCTGCCGGATCCGGACGGCGATGTGGCGACCCCCGTCCGGAACGGGGTCAGATCGTGCTTTCCAGCCGGGTGTTGACGACAATTTCCGGCACGCTGGCCTGGTTGGGCAGCCTGAGCAGCAGCGACACGATTTCGGCCACATCCTCGGGCTGAAGGCGCTGTGCCTTGGGGGTGACGCCGGGGATGTTGGCGATCATCTCGGTGTCGATGGCACCGGGGCAGATGGCGGTGCCGCGCAGGCCATCGTCCCAGCCGGCAAAGCGCACCGCATGGGTCATCGCCAGCAGCGCCTGTTTGGTCATGACATACCCAAGCGAGACCGAACTGTCGCGGTAACGTTTCGCATCGGTCGAGGCGATGTTGACCACGCGGCCCCGGCCAGAGGCCCGAAGGTGGGGCAGGGCGGCGCGGATTAGGCGGAAGGGCCCCTTGACGTTGACGTTCCAGAGCGCATCCAGATCATCCTCTTCGCCGCGGGTGAAGTCGACCATGCGCAGGATGCCGGCGTTGTTGATCAGCGCATCGGGCGCGCCGGACTGCGCGACGGTGGCATCGACCCAGGACTGCGCCGAGCCGGGATCATCTGCGTCAAATCGGTGGGCGGTCACCGCCTTACCAAAGGCCGCGCGCACCGCGGCCGGATCGCGCGCACCGACCGAAACGGCATGACCGTCGGCAAGGCAGCGGCGTACAATGGCGGCGCCCAGTCCCCGCGCGCCGCCCGAGACCATGACCAGACGGGGTGTCATCAGAACAGCCCCTGATAGACGCCGCCGTCGTTGACGATGTTCTGGCCAAGGATGAATCCGGCCTGTCGGCTGCACAGAAAGCTGACCAGATCGCCACATTCCGACGGATCGGCAAAGCGTCCGGCGGGCACGCTTTGCAAACGGTTCTCGACGATCGCGTCGTAGGTGGTGTTGCCGCGTTTCGCGTGGTTGTGCAGGTTGGTGTGCAGCGCGTCGGTGTCAAAGAAGCCGGGGCAGACGGTGTTGATTGTCACGTTGTCCGGCGCGACGTCGCGCACCATCGACGCGATCGCACCGGACAGGGCCAGCCGCGCGGCATGGGAATGGGCAAAGTTCTGTTGCGGGAACTTGATGAAGCTGACCGAGATGTTCACGATCCGCCCGAATTTCTGTTCCCGCATGCCCGGCAGGACGTTCTGGATCATCTGGAGCGAGGAAAAGAAATGCACGTCCAGCCAGTATTGCCATTCGGCCTTGTCCCATTCGGTGAAATCGCCCGGCACCTGGCGCACACCGGGGTTGGTCACCAGAATGTCGGGTGTGCCGGCGGCGGCCAGCACGGCCTCGCGGCCCTCGTCAGTGTTGTAATCCGCGGCCACGGTGGTGACGTTCACGCCGTGGGTCTGGCGGATTTCCTCAGCCGTCGCCTCGAGTGCGTCGGATGAGCGTGCGTTCAGCACGAGATCCACGCCTTCGCCGGCAAGCGACATGGCGCAGGCGCGGCCCAGCCCCTTGCTGGCCGCGCTGACGATGGCGCGGCGTCCCCTGATCCCAAGATCCATGTGGTGTCCTTTCTGTATGTCGTGGTGTGGCGGCGGTAGAGTGGTGGCGGTGGTCAGGCCGCCGTTTCCCTGCGGTCGAGGATCCGGTCGAGCCCCAGCAGCAGGTCGCGCAACGGCGCCCCTTCGAGCGGAGCAAGAGGCGCGCGGGGTGTGCCGCCGCCGGGCAGGCCCAAGTGGTCCATCGCCGCCTTGGTCGCCGGATAAAGCGTGCGCCCGCCGCTGGTGAAGAGAAGTGTCAGGGCCTGCGCACGCACCTGATATTCCCAGGCAGTGTCGATCCGACCGTCCTGGACCAGAGACCACAAGTCGATGCATCCGGTCCAGACATTGGGGAAACAGTCGATCAACCCGTCGCAGCCCGCCAGCATGGCAGGCACGCCGATGGTCGAGGAAGGGCCGCAGAACACGCGCAGCCTGTCGCGGCAGATTTGCAGGGTGCGGTGGAAGTTCAGCCAGTCACCCGAGCTTTCCTTGATCGCGACGACCGGGTCGAGGTCGGCCAGCACATCGACGATTTCAGGGGTCAGCGCGTTCCCGGCATTGCCGGGGATGTTGTAAAGCATGATCGGCAGTGGCGCGTCGGCGGCGACGGCTTCGTAGTGGCGGATGATTTCGCGGTCGGTGAGGTGGGCAAAGAAGGGCGGCAGCACGAGGGCGGCGTCACATCCGGCCTCTTTGGCGGCATGCAGCGCCTCGAGCACGCCGGTGGAGGTGATCGCGGCGGCGCCGACGATGGTGGTGCCCTTGGTGCCGACACTCGCCCTCGCGGTCTTGTAGACGGCGGCGCGTTCGGTGTCGCTCAGGCTCCAGAATTCGCCGGTGCAGCCTGCGGCGATGACGCCTGTGGCGCCGACCCCCATCAGGCGGCGAATGTTGGCGGCAAGCCCGTCGTGATCCACGTCACCGCCGGGGGTGAAGGGGGTGGTGATTGCGGGCATTGCGCCCGTCCAGTCGATGCTGGTTCTGTCCAATGATCTGTCCTCAGGCTGTGATGGCGAAAAGCTGTCCGTCGGCCCTGAACGCGCCGCGGATCTGTTC
>JAGXGV010000157.1 GCA_024636635.1 Puniceibacterium sp. | reverse complement strand
GCATGGACCCGCCCTGTGGGTTTCACCTGGGGCACCGGGTTTCCTTTCTGAATGACCTTGCGCGCAATGCACGCTGGTGGGTCCCTGCTACCCCGATAGGGGCATTCCCGCATTGATGTGCATCAAGGAATGCAGAGAAAAATGAGTAGCGAGTTTGGACGACCCAATCCATCGAGTTCACCTTTGCCGGATAGCCCGATGGTCGAGCGAATGGGCGCGGCCTTGCGCATCGTCGGGAAGACTCTTAGAATCACGATGTCTGGTGCCTTTACCGCGAGGTTGGGATAATCGGGAACGCGGTGAAAATCCGCGACGTGCCCAACGCTGTAAGGGTGATGGCGTCGCTTTTGCCACTGGTCGTCTGACTGGGAAGGCGCGGCCCCGCGAGACCCCTGAGTCAGAAAACCGGCCAGACGACATGGGGACGACCGCGTGGATGGCGGGCGTGTCACTGTGAAGGACAAGGGGACCGTCGTGCCGTCTATTCCCACTATAGCGCCTGCGGGTGCTTTCGATGAGGCTGACCGGGATGCGGTCTATCGCGCGATCTACACGCGACGCGATGTGCGCAGCCAGTTTCGCCCAGAGCCGATTTCGGACGAAGTATTGAACCGGCTTTTGATGGCGGCGCATCACGCGCCGTCGGTCGGATTCATGCAGCCTTGGAACTTTATCGTGATCCGCAGCGACGGCGTGAAATCGCAGGTCCGCGCGGCGTTCGATGTTGCAAACAACGAAGCCGCCGAGATGTTTTCAGGAGAGGAACGGGTGCTTTATCCGCACCTGAAGTTGCAGGGGATTTCCGAAGCACCGGTGAACCTGTGCATCACCTGCGACCGTACGCGCGGCGGTCCGGTCGTGCTGGGGCGGACCCACAATCGCGATATGGACATCTATTCCAGCGTTTGCGCCGTGCAGAATCTGTGGCTGGCAGCCCGTGCTGAGGGGATCGGTGTCGGCTGGGTCAGCATCTTTCGCGATGTGGACATTCGCGCGATCCTGGGACTGCCCGACCATGTCGTTCCAGTAGCCTACCTTTGTCTTGGGCATGTGACCGAGCTATACGAAGAGCCTGAATTGCAAGCGAGCGGCTGGCGGCAACGGCTGCCGCTGGAACAGCTGTTGTTTCGCGACAGGTGGGGCGAGGCGATGTGAGCCGAGACTGCCAAGGCCGCCATATATGGCGGTCAAAGCTCCATGCGCCCCGAAAGGGTGCGAACGGTGTTTTCGAGCGGCCAACACGGGAAGCACCGGCGTCGAACTGCGAGCGCGGTTACGCAGTGATCCAAGCACTGTCCCACAGAGAATGCCGAACCTGGCAACGGGAAAATCCAGAGTTTCCATCTGGCCCGCTCAGCCAAAGAAGACCCACAGGGTTGTCAGCGCGCAAATCAGCAGTCCATCGGCACGCTGATACAAGGCCAGTGCGTTGCGAATATCGGCAGGGCCAAGCGCGCGTCGGCCGCCTTCGTTCATCACCCGGTCTGCGGTCATCACACCGCCATAGCTACGTGGTCCCGCGATGCCCAGTCCCAGCGCGCCGGCCATCGCCGCCTCGGGCCAGCCGGCATTGGGCGACCGGTGATGCCGCGCGTCACGGCGCACCGCGCGGGCCGCTGCCCCAGCCGAAGCCCCCGGCATCAGGCGTGCCGCCGCGATCAGCAGACCGGCCGACAGGCGCGACGCAGGCAGGTTGATCAGGTCGTCGAACCGCGCCGAGGCCCAGCCAAAGGCCTGATGGCGCGGGGTGCGGTGGCCAATCATGCTGTCGGCAGTGTTGATGGCCTTGTAGGCGATGGCACCTGCCGGTCCCAAAGCGGCCAGCCACAGAACGGGTGCCACGATGCCGTCGGAAAAGTTCTCGGCCAGGCTTTCGATGGCGGCGCGGCAGATGCCCGCCTCGTCGAGTTGGTCTGGATCGCGCCCGACGATCTGGGCCACCACCTGCCGACCCGCTGGAACGCCGCCGGTTTCCAGGGCCACCGCGACGGCCACAACATGCTGGTGCAGGCTGCGCTGCGCAATCAGGCTGGAGATCACGATGGCCACCACGGCAAACCCGATCAGGCCGGTCAGGTGCGCCAGCCATGCCATCGCAAGCGCCGCCGCAGCAGACAGGCCCAGCAGCACGGCAACCACCCCAACCCCGGCAAGCCGCTGTGCCGCGGGGCTGCGGGCGGGGTCGTTCCACCGATTATCCATCGCCGAGATAAGCGCGCCGATCCAGGTGACCGGGTGGCCGATGCGGGCGTAAAGGGCCTGAGAATACCCAAGGCCAAGTTCCACAAGCATCGCCGCCACAGCCAGACCAAGCGCCATATCCTAACCCTCCAGAAACCTGGCGGCGCCGACCGACAGGAATCGTTCGGCAAGGTGCACCGTGTCGGCGGTATAGCGCACCGCATCAATATCGCGCGCGGTGTCGCTGTCGGCGCGGGTGCCCAGCCAGGCAGTCAACAACAGGCGACGCAGCATCACCATAACGGGCAGGATCGCCACATCTGCCGCCGACAGCGGGGCCACACGGCCATACCCCGCGCACCAGCGGTGGGCGAGGTCGGGCAGGCGCGGGTCGGTTTCGATGAATGACACGGCAGCGGCAAAGTCATACATCGCCCAGCCGAACCCGCAGTCGTCAAAGTCGATCACCCATAGCCCCAAGTCGTCGATCAGCAGGTTGGTCAACCGCAGATCGGCGTGGATCAGGCCAAAACGGTCGGGGCTGTGCCCGTAAACCCCAAGTCGGCGGGTCAGTTCGGCGGCAAGACGGGTCATCACCGGATGCGCCGCACGGTCCAGCCCAGGGGCCGCACGCCAGTCGCCCCAATGCGGGCGCGGACCTAGGATGGTCTCGACGTCCCAGCGTTTGCGGGCAAATCCAGGCGGGCGGGTCCAGTGGCGGGCGTGGGCGTGCAGGTGGGCGGTCGCCTCGCCCAGGGCATCGAACCACGGGGCGAGGTCGTCTTCTGCGCGGGGTTCGCGCCCGTGGATATGGGCAAAGGCCACCACATGCCGCCCCGCTGCAGTCTGGATCATCTCGCCCATGGCTCCAGACAGCGGGCGCGGGCAGCGCAGGGCGGTGTGGCCCTGCAACGCGATCAACCAGCCAAGTTCGGCGGCAATTTCAGCGCGGCTGTGATAGCCCGCCCGATGATGGCGCAGCACGATCATCGCGTCACCCTCGCCCGCGAGCCAGGTTTCGTTTTCCGACCGGTTCAGCAGCTGCAGGGGCGCGTCGTGCGACAGGCCATAGCCGGGCAGCAGGGTGCGCAAGGCGTCCGTCATCGCGCCGTTCCCCGGCGCAGCAGATAGATGTCCATGATCCAGCCGTGTAGGGCGCGCAGCCGGGCACGTTCGGCAGAAATCCGGGCCGCCGTGCTTGCCAGAGGGCCGGCGATCAGGGCTTCCTGCGCAAGCCCCAAATACGCACCCCACCAGATGTGCAGGCCCGATGGGTCGAGAGCGTCATAGGCCCCGCCCGCATCCAGCATCACGGCCACCGAGGTCGCGCCGTCGGGCCACCCCTGCGTCCGTAATAGCCGCCCGGTGGTGATGGTCACCGGTTCC
Source organism: Puniceibacterium sp. (assembly GCA_024636635.1). Classification (GTDB taxonomy): domain Bacteria; phylum Pseudomonadota; class Alphaproteobacteria; order Rhodobacterales; family Rhodobacteraceae; genus Puniceibacterium. Next base: position 15,959 of record JAGXGV010000157.1, on the reverse strand, counting down.
GCGAGTGTGTTGAGCGGAATGGCATGGGCCGCCGTCAGCACCTGCAGGCTGGTGATGCCGGGCAGCACCCGGACCGTCAGAGCCATGCCGTCCGCCCCCAGCCTTGCAGCAATACGCAGGCTGCTGTCGTACAGCGACGGATCGCCCCAGACCATGAGGGCCACATGTCCACCCTGCGTCAAATGGCGGTCGATGGTAGCAGCCCAGACCGCCGCGATGGCGTCGTGCCAGTCGTCAACCGCCGTGAGATAATCAACTTTAGTGTCGCGGCGGGGCATGTCAAACTCGGCCACCGGCACCGGGGCGGTCATCACCTCGGCAAGGATGGTGCGGCGCACATCGGCAAGGACGGCCTTGTCCGCTCCTTTGCGCGGCAGCAGGATCAGGTCAGCCGCGTTCAACGCCCGCACCGCCGCGCGGGTTAGATGGTCGGGGTTGCCGGTGCCGATGCCGATCAGGTGCAGGGTGATCATCGCGGGTCCTTCAGGACTGCGGCCCCGGCGCGCGGGACCGCAGATTTGCAGATCAGACGCCCGCGCTGTGCAGGCGGCGCGTCACCAGCCCCGTGCCCGCCAGACCGCGCAACTTCTTGGCCCCGGCCAGCACCACCAGATCGACCAACGGCTCCAGCAGCACGACCAGCATGTAGGCCGCACCAAAGGACGCGACCGCGGTCAGGTTCGCAGCCCCGGAGCCCTGGCCATAGATCGCCCAGAACGCCACCCAGGCCACCACTCCGCCCTGAAAGGCGACAGACAGCGCCAGCACCTGACCGTAGTTCAGATCGGCGTAAGCCGTCTGCGCCGGAATGATCCGCTTGGCCAGTGCATGGATGGCGAACAGCGGCACCAGCAGCGTGGTCATGTTCATGCCGTATTGCGGCAGATCGAAGGGGGCAAAGAACAGCCCCTGCACCAGCAGACCCAGCGCCAGCCCGATGGCCGCCGGGCCTGCGCCAAACAGCAGCATCAGGGTGCTGCCAAGGTTCAAATGCACCTCGGACACGCCCACCGGATAGTGCGGCAGAACCTCGAAAAAGCCAAAGACCAGAGCGGTTGCCGCAGCCGATCGCGCCGCAAGGCCGCCGATCCCCGCCTCTCGCACCGCATTGGCGGCAAGTTTCAGGGAATAAAGCCCTGCACCGGCTGCAGTGGCATAGGACAGGATGATCTTTGCGCCTGTGACGACGTGCTCTTCGATATGCATGAAAACGCTCCTTTTTGGTGTGGTCTGGTCAGGTTGAGAGGTGCACTGAAGTTGCCCCGAAGGGATTTGCGGCCGTTACGGAAAACCTTCCGCCAAGGGTCCGTAAAGGATGACGGCGGGTTGGCTGCCCGGGTCGGCGGCCAGGCGGCCCGCCAGCAGCGCGATGGTGGTGCGCAGCAGTCGTTGCTCGGGATGTCCCACCGCCTCAGCCAGCAGGGCGGGGGTATCGGGCGACAGGCCCGCAGCGACCAGCCGTTCGACCAGCGCAGGAAAGGTGCGGCGGCCCATATGGACCACGGTCATCGCCAGCGGATCGGCCAGAGCCGCAAGGTTCAGATCGCCCGGCAGCCCGCCTGTGACATCTGCCGCCGTGATGAACTGCACGCGGCGGGCGCTCAGGCGGCGGGTCAAGGGCATGCCCGCCGCCGCCGCCGCCGCACAGGCCGATGGCACGCCGGGAATGATCTCATACCCGATCCCGGCAGCATCAAGCGCCGCAAGCTCTTCCTCCAGGCGCCCGAACAGGCCGGCATCACCGGACTTGAGCCGCACCACCCGTGCGCCGGTCAGGACATAGTCCACCAGCAGGCGGCTGACATGGTCCTGCTTGGGCGAGGCGCGCCCCGCCCGTTTGCCCACCCCCACCAGATCGGCCCCCTCGCGGGCATGACTCAGGATCGGCCCCGCCGAAAGGTCATCGAACAGCACCGCATCGGCGGCCTGCAGGCGCGCCAGTGCCCTCAGCGTCAACAGCTCCGGATCCCCGGGGCCTGCCGAAACGAACGAGACAAAGCCGGTCATGCCATGCCCTGCGCGATCAGGTGAAAGAAGCTGCCGGTGGCGCGTCCACGACAGGACCCTGTTTCGGCGACAGGCAAGCCGGTTGCGTCCACCACATCGGCCAGCGGCGCATCAGGTTGCGACAGGATGCTGGCGTAGTGAAACTCATGCCCGCGCAGGATCTGGCCCTGCGGCAATCCCGGCATCGGGCTGCGCAAGGTGGCCTGACGGTAGCCCAGATGCATCCGCCGCTTGGCAAAGCTGGTTTCCAGACCCAACAGCCCCACCATCCGGTGCTGTTGGCCCGCGGCATCTTCAAGGCCCGCGCCCATCGCCATGTAGCCCCCACATTCACCATGCACCGGGCGATTTTCCGCAAAAGCCCGAATGGAGTCGCGGAACGTGGCGGCGGCAGACAGGCGTCCGGCATGCAGTTCGGGATAACCACCCGGCAGCCAGCAGGCATCGGCTGTCGGGTCGGGGCCTTCATCCTGTAACGGCGAAAACGGCAGGATCGTGGCCCCGGCCGCGCGCCAGCCTGCGATCATGTGAGGGTAGACGAACGAAAACGCTGCGTCGCGGGCAAGGGCAATCCGCTGTCCGGGTGGGGCAAGAGGGGGCGCGGGCAGGTCAGCCGGGGCATGACACGCCGCCGCACAGATCAGCGCGCCAAGGTCGATGTGCTGCGCCACAAGCGCCGCAGCCTCCCGCATCAGGGTTTGCAGACCCGCCTGCTCCCCGGCCTGCACCAGACCCAGATGCCGTTCAGGCATGGCGATGCCGGTGGTCCTTGGCAGCGCACCAAAGACACGCAGGCCTGCCGCGTCCATCCCCGCGCGCACCAGCGCCTCGTGCCGGGGCGAGGCGGTGCGGTTAAGGATCACGCCCGCCACCGCCAGACCGGGGCGGAACCGCGCCAGTCCCTGCGCGACGGCAGCGGCGGTTTGCGCCTGTCCTGCCGGATCGATGACCAGCACGACCGGCCAGCCGAAATGCGCGGCAATCTCGGCGCTGGCCCCGGTGCCCCATGCGCCAGGGCTGGCCACGCCGTCGAACAGGCCCATCGACCCTTCGGCCAACACCAGATCGGCCCCTTCTGTCGTGGCCGCAGTGGCGTCGATCAGGGGTTTCGGCATCGCCCAGCTGTCCAGATTGAACGAGGGTTGCCCGGTCGCCGCGCTGTGAAAGGCTGGGTCAATGTAGTCGGGCCCGGATTTGAAGCACTGCACGCTCAAGCCCCGGTCGCACAGGGCACGCGCCAGACCCAGCGTCACGGTCGTCTTGCCCGCGCCCGAGGCCGGGGCCGCGATCATCAGGCCGGGGGGTGACTTTAGGGGTGTCATTTGCCCTCCGGGAAACGCGGATCGGTGCCGGTGGGCCGGAACCGCCGGTCATAGTCGGCGGCATAAAGGCGCGAGGTGTCAAAGCCTTCAGCCCCAAGCGTGCGACCAGGATGATCGCCGTCCGCTCCATCTGCCCAGCGATGGCCGCGTCCAGCGTGCCAAGGGTGGCGCGCACCACCCGTTCGTCAGGCCAGCTTGCCCGCCAGACCACCGCCACCGGGCAATCGGCCCCGTAATGCGGCGTCAGTTCAGCCAGCACCCGGTCAAGCACATGCACCGACAGATGGATCGCCAGCACCGCGCCCGTGGCAGCAAAGGCGGCAAGCGACTCGTTTGAGGGCATGGCCGAGGCGCGGCCCGAAGTGCGCGTGAGCACCACCGATTGCGCAAGGCCAGGCAAGGTCAGCTCTGCGCCCAGCGACGCGGCGGCGGCGGCAAAAGACGGCACACCGGGGGTAACGGTATAGGGAATGTCCAGGCCGCGCAGGCGGCGCAACTGTTCGCCCATCGCCGACCAGATCGAAAGATCGCCGGAATGCAGCCGCGACACATCCTGCCCTTTGGAATGAGCCGCGGCGATTTCAGCGATGATGTCGTCAAGACTGAGAGAGGCCGTGTTGACGATCCGTGCGCCGGACGGGCAATGGACCAGAACGCCTTCGGGCACCAGCGATCCGGCATAAAGGCACACCGGGCTTGCCGCGATCAGGTCGCGCCCGCGCAGGGTCAAAAGATCAGGCGCGCCGGGGCCTGCGCCGATGAAGTGGACGGTCATGGTGTGGTCCTTTCGGCGATGGCACAAGTGGCGGTGCCACAGGGCGACACCGCCCGGGGGCCAGTCAGCCGCGCGCCGGGGCCTGCGGCGGCAAGTGCGGCCGCCTCGGCCAGGCTGTGGCAGCCATAGCGGGCGGGGGTATGGGCGCTGGGGGTGGCAGGGGTGGCGCGCAGATCGGACAGCGGGACGGCGAGGACGGGCAGGTCCATGCCTTCGGCAAAGCGGGCAAAGGCTGGAACAAGCGCCTTGTCGGCGGCCGTGGCGAGGGCCGTCAGCCCATTGGTGCCGCCTGCCGCTGCAAGGGCGGTCTGCAAGGCTTGCTCTTTTGCGGCGGCCCGAAAGCCGAATCCTGCGACCTTCATCGGGTAACGCTCCACTGCACGATGGGGCGAGCTGGCGTCCAGCCGCGTTTGCGGCCCAAGGGGGCAGCCTCGGCCAATTCGATCCGCAGCAGGGTGCCGCCGTTGCTGGCATGCCAATCGGCCAGCAGCGCCTCGGCCTCCAGCGTCACGGCGTTGGCCACCAGACGGGTGCCTTGCGGAATGGCCCGCCAGAGGGCTTGCATCACCGCTGCGCTGCCACCGCCGCCCAGAAAGACCGCATCGGGGGGCGGCAGGGTGCCGATGATCTCGGGGGCCGCACCGTGCAGGATGGTCATGCGGTGATCCACGCCAAAGGCGGCGGAATTGGTGGCGATGTTGGCTAGCCGGTCGCCGCAGGGTTCCACCGCATGCGCGATACCTCCCGCAAGGCACCATTCCACCGACACCGATCCTGACCCGGCCCCAATATCCCACAGCCGCGCTCCGGGGTGTGGGCCAAGCGCCGCCAACGTGATCGCCCGCACGGCGCTTCGGGTGATCTGGCCGTCATGGGCGAACAGATCGTCCGGCAGGCCGAAACCGCGCGGCAGACCCTTGCCGCCCGCGACTTCTACCGCGACGGTTACCGGGGCGGCGACGCCGCCCAGTGGCAGGTCGGCGGTGGTTTGCCGGAGACGCTCGTGCGCGCCGCCGAGCCGTTCGAGAACCGTCAGGGTCGAGGGGCCAAGGCCGAGCGTGCAGAGATACTCGGCAAACTCCGCCACGGCCGCGCCGTCACGCATCAGACAGATCAGCCGGGCGCCTTGGGTCAGGTGGGACCGCGCGCGCGGCAGGGGTTGGGCGTGCAGGCCAAGGCAAGTCACCTCTTCCAGCCGCCAGCCAAGCCGGGCGGCGGCAAGGGCAAAGGTTGAGGGCGCGGGATGCGCCACCCAGTCGGCGAGCGACAGATCGGCGGCCAGACTGCCCCCCGCGCCGAACCAGAACGGATCGCCCGTGGCCAGCACCGCCACCCGCTGCCCGCGTCGCGCGAGCACGGGGGCGGTGTCGAATGGCACCGGCCACGGCTGGCCGCGCCCGCCCGCCTGAACCAGATCCAGATGGCGCGGCCCGCCAAATATCACCTCAGCCTGCGCCAGCGCATCGCAGCTTGCATCTGATAGCCCGGCAAGGCCATCCTCACCCAAACCGATGATCACAAGCCAAGGCTCAGTCATGACGCATATCCTTTTGCTTGGCGGCACGACCGAGGCGGGCCTGTTGGCGCACGCGCTGGCTGACAACGCGGGGCTGCGGGCGGTGTATTCCTACGCCGGGCGCACCGAGGCACCAGTTGCACAGCCGATCCCGGTCAGGGTCGGCGGGTTTGGCGGGGTGGCGGGGCTGGTTGCGTTTTTGCGTGAACAGGCGATCAGCCATGTGATCGATGCAACGCACCCCTTTGCCGAACAGATGAGCCGCCATGCGGTGGCCGCCTGTGCAGAGGCTGGAGTGCCGCTGATCGGTTTTGAACGCAGTGCATGGATCGCAGGGCCAGGCGATGACTGGCAGGGCGTGCCAGATATTGCTGCCGCTGTCGCAGCCCTGCCGGACACTGCGGCGCGGGTGTTTCTGGCAATCGGGCGTCAGCATCTGGCACCCTTTGCCGCCAAGCCGCGGCACAGCTACCTGGTGCGGCTGGTGGACCGCCCTGGCAGTCTTCCCTTGCCGCAGGCCCATGTCGTGGTCGCGCGCGGACCCTTCACCACGACAGGCGACATTGCCCTGATGCGGGCGCACCGGATCACCCATGTGGTCGCCAAGAACGCCGGTGGCGACGGCGCGCGGGCCAAACTGGACGCGGCGCGGGCGCTGGGCCTGTCGGTGATCCTGATCGATCGGCCCGCGCTGCCCGACCGGCAGGTGGCGGGATCGGTCGCGGCCGTGATGGGCTTTCTGGGTCATGCGGCCGACCTCGGGGTATAGACAAAGCGCCCGACACGGCGGGTGGCCGCGTTGCCAAGGATGACGACAGTGCGCATGTCGGCCATTTCTGGCGTAGCCTCGGCCAGTGTCACGGTGGTGATCCTCTGGTCCGGGGTTGAAACCGCGCGGGCAAAGGTGATCAGGCGGTCGGTCGTGCAGGTGTTGCGCAGAATCGCCAGAACCCGGCCAAAGCCTTCTGGGCGACTGGCCGACCGGGGGTTATAGAAGGCCATCGCAAAATCGGCACCCGCTGCCGCGCGAACCCGCTCCTCGATCACAGCAAAGGGTTTCAAGTTGTCCGACAGGTTGATCGCGCAGAAATCATGGCCCAGCGGTGCCCCTGCTGCAGCGGCAGCGGCAAGCATGGCCGTGATGCCGGGCAGCACGCGGATATCGAGCATTTGCCAGTCGGGACGCCCCTCCAGCGCCTCGAACACCGCCGAGGCCATCGCGAACACGCCCGGATCACCGGAGGAGACGATGACGGGGCGACGCCCCTCGGCGGCTAGCATCAGGGCGGCACGGGCGCGTGTCAGCTCCTCGCGGTTGTCAGAGGCGTGCAGCGTCACGCCCGGGCGGGGGGCGATGCGGGCGACGTAAGGGATATAGCCAAGAATGTCGGTCGCCTGTGCCAGCGCCGCCGTCACTTCGGGCGTCACCATGCAGGGGTCGCCCGGCCCAAGGCCCGTGATGATGAGAGAGCCGGTCATTGCGCCAATCATTCCGGGGCCTCGGGGCGCCGGCCCTTGCCGTGCACCAGGACAATCGCGAAATACGGGCAGTCGGTACCCTCGACCTCGGTCAGCCGCACGATCCGCTCGCCGGGCATGGTTCCGCGTTCCACCAGCCAGGCGTCCTCCAGCCGCCCGGCCCGCGCCAGCGCGCGGCGCACGCGAGGCAGGTTGCGCCCGGTCTTCATCACCACCAGCGCATCAGCGGCCAGCATGTGGCCTACCAGCTTGTCCTCGGCCATCGTGCCCGTCAGCACGGTCATCACATCGTCGCCCCAGGTGATGGGCTGGTCGATCACCCCCCAGCAGCCAACCATGCCGGGGATGCCGGCGATCACCTCGACCTCTGCGCGGCCCTGCAGGCGACTGTGCAGGTGCATGAACGAGCCATAGAAGAACGGGTCACCCTCGCACAGCACGACCACTTCGGTGGTTTGCGCGAGGTCGGCCAGCCGCACCGCCCAGTCGTCATAGAACGCGGCCAGCAGGCGGATGTATTCAGGACTGTCGAAAGGCAGTTCAGTGGTGACGGGATATTCCATCGGATATTCAGTGACCCCCCCCGCCAGCAGACCTGACACAATGCGCCGCGCTTGCCCCTGTCGGCCCGGTTTGCGGAAATAGGCGACATGGGTCGCAGCCCGGATGACGCGATCCGCCCGCACCGAGATCAGGTCGGGGTCGCCGGGGCCAAGGCCCGCGCAGATGATGCGGCCAGGGGTTATGGGCGCGGTCATTCGCGGCGGCTCGCCAGCGCATTGACGGCGGCTACGGTGACTGCCGATCCGCCCAACCGCCCTTCGACCACCAGCGCGGGCACCGGCGGGGCGGCGATCAGCGCGGCCTTGCTTTCGGCAGCCCCTACAAAGCCCACCGGACAGCCGATGATGGCGGCCGGGCGCGGGCAGGCGGCGTCTTCCAGCATGTTCAACAGATGAAACAGGGCGGTCGGGGCGTTGCCGATGGCGACAACCGCTCCCGCCAGATGCGGCCGCCACAGCTCCAGCGCCGCCGCAGACCGGGTGTTGCCCATCGCGGCGGCAAGGCCGGGCACGGATGGGTCGTGCAGGGTGCAGATCACCACGTTGCCGGATGGCAGGCGGGTGCGGGTGATCCCCTCGCTGACCATGCGCGCGTCGCACAGGATCGGTGCGCCCGCTTCCAGCGCACTACGGGCTGCGATGGCCATGCCGGGCGAAAAGCGGATCGCGCGGGCCAGATCGACCATGCCCGCAGCGTGGATCATGCGGACAGCGACGATTTCTTCCTCGGAGGCAAAGCGCACCAGGTCGGCCTCGGCCCGGATCATGGCAAAGCTTTGCAGATAGATCGCTGCTCCGTCGGTTTCATAGGGGTGTGGCATGGGTCCATTCCTTCAGCGTGGCGGCCAAAGACCCGGGTGCCACGATGCGCGGGGCCGGGTCGGCGGCGCGGCCATCGGGGATCACGGCGATGCCGGTTGCAGTCCAGGTCAGTGTCAGGTCGGCGGGACCGGGATGCGCGCAGCCTTTGGCGCAGCCCGAAATGTGCAGGGTCTTGCCCGGTGGGGGCAAAAGGCCGAGGGTTCGGGCAAGGTCGCGCGTCGGGCCGATGGCCTGCGGGCAGCCCGGCGCACCTGTGCAGGCGAAAAGGCGATGACGCGGGTCGGCGTGGTCCAGCAGGAAAGCGGGGTCGGCACGCAGGGTGGCAAGGTCGGGCGTACCGGGCAGATGCACCCCGCGCCACGGCGTCAGGTGCAGGTTTCCCCCGGCATTCTGGACCAGATGGTGCAGTACGGCTGGCTCGATCAGGCCGAAATCAAACCCGATCATGGCCGGTCGCGCGCCCGCCGGATCGGGTGCGGTATCGGCTGCCAGCGATGGCGGCAGGACAGCCCCGCGCGCGAGATGATCGCGCATCCGGCCCCGCCCGTCAGAGCCGATCCCGCCTGAGGCGGCGAACCAGCGCGCCATCCTCATCGCCAGATCGACTGCCTGCGTGGCAGTCGCGCTGCGGCCATGGGGTGATCCGTCGGCACGCACCACAATTCCGCCGCCCGCTCTTTCGATCCGGATGTCGGCGCTGTCGTCGCGCAGGCAGGGCTGCCCCGACACATCCAGCGCAAAGCCGAACTTGCCCGGAAGCCTGGGTGCATCGGTGGCGGTCAGTGCGTCACGCAGCGCGGTCCACAACGCGGGTGTATCCTGGCCTGACCAGCCCGGTGCCACAATGATGTTCAGCCGCGCCTCGGCCTGCGGGTCAAGCACCGGATCGAGCAGCCCCAGCGCCACAAGCCCCTCCTGCAAACCGGCAAGTTGCGTCTCGGTCACGCCGCGGACTTGCAGGTTTGCCCTGTTGGTCAGTTGCAGGATGCCGGTCCCGTGGACCTGTGCCAGATCAGCCAGACCCGCCGCCTGTTCGGGGGTCAGCAGGGCCAAGCGTGGGCGCACCCGCACCACCAGACCATCGCCCGAAGCCATGGGGCGCAGGGCACCGGGGCACCAGCCCTTGATCACAGGATGGGCGGTCATCGTGTCGGTCATGCGGTGATCCTAAGGGCGGCCGCGATTGAATTGCGGCGGGTGACCCACAGGCCGGCATCATACAGACGCTGAAAAAGGCTTTCCATCGCAGCCAGCGCGGCGGGGTTTTCCTGCGCCAGAAATGCGCGAAGGTCGTCGCGGCCCAAAGTGGCGTCGTGGTAAAGGTCAAAGAGATGCGGCGGCACAACACTCGCCAGATGCGCGAAAGCCGCCATGTGGTCCAGCGTCGCCGAGATTTCGGCTGCCCCCCTGTAGCCATGCCGCATCATGCCGTCCGCCCAGGCAGGGTTTGCAGCGCGGGCGCGAACCACGCGGGCGATTTCCTCGGTCAGGCTGCGGGCGCGGGGGGTGCCGGGGGTGGTGGCATCCAGATGATAAAGGGCCGGGGTCTGTCCGCCCAGACGCGCCACAGCTGCGGCAAAGCCCGCCTCATGCGCGGCATAGTCGGCCGCCAGCAGCACATCGGTTTCCGGCAGGTCCTGTACGTGCACAAAGCCGTCTGCTGCGCGCACCTTTGCCTCAAGTGCCGCGCGGTCCGGGCGCGCGGTGCCATCGGTGCCGATTGCCCAGCTTGACGCGGCAAGCCATGCCTCACCCGCCGCATGCCGAGCTTCGGGCGTGAAGGTGTCGGCGGCGGTGCCCATGCCCAGCCCGTATTGCCCTGGTGCCGGGCCGAATACATGCGGGCCCTGCGCGCGGTAGGGGTTGTCCTCGGGCATCTCGTCCCGGCTGGCCAGCGCCGCCGCCCCCGCCTCGAACATTTGCGCAAGACCGGGGAATATGTCGCGGAACAGGCCCGACACGCGCAGGGTGACGTCGATGCGCGGGCGGCCCAGCACTGCCAGCGGGATCACCTCGAACCCCGATACCCGGCCCGATCCGTTGTCCCAGCGTGGTGCCAGACCGGCCAGATGCAGCGCCATTGCGAATTCTTCGCCCGCCGTGCGCATTGTGGCCGACCCCCACAGATCGACCACCAGCCCGCGCGGATAGTCGCCGTGGTCCTGCAAATGGCGGCGGATCAATTCGGCGGCAAGTTTCGTGCCCTGCGCATGCGCCTCGGGGCTGGGCACAGCGCGGGGGTCTACAGCGAACAGGTTGCGCCCGGTCGGCAGCACGTCTTTGCGGCCCCGATAGGGCGATCCCGCCGGTCCGGGGGGCACGCGACGCCCCGCCAGCGCGGCGCGCAGGCCTTCGGTCTCGCCGGGTGCGTGGCCCAGCACATGCAGTCCGTCGCCAAAGCGGCTTTCCTTGATGTCGCAGACGAAGCGGTCGATGCGGGGGATCACCTCGGCCAGGGCGGCATCGGCGGGCAGGTCGAGATCCGAATAAAGGCCGCTCGCCTGCGCCTGATCCCTGATCGCCGCGATCAACCTTGTGCGGCGGGCGGGGTCGAGCCCGTCGGCGGTGGAATAGTCATCCAGCAGCCGTTCCAGCGTTGCAAGGCCTTCTGGCAGGGTCGCAGTGACCAGCGGCGGGGGCATGTGACCCAAGGTGACTGCGCCCACGCGCCGTTTGGCCTGTGCCGCCTCGCCGGGATCGTTGACGATGAAAGGATAGATCAGCGGCGTGGCACCGATCAGCGCCTCGGGCCAGCAGGTGTCGGACAGCGCGACGGATTTTCCCGGCAACCATTCCAGCGTGCCATGCGCCCCCATGTGCAGGATGGCATGCGGGGCAAGGCTGCGCAGCCACAGGTAGAACGCCACATAGCCATGGCGCGGGGTTCGGGTCAGATCGTGATATTCGCCGTCGCGCTGGCTCGCCGTGCCGCGTTCCGGTTGCAGTGCGATCAGGGCACGGCCGCGACGGGTCGCGGCGAAGTGAAAGCTGCCATTCCGGCAGGCGGGGTCATCCTGGGGCAAGCCCCAGAGGCTGAGGGCGGCGCGCAGGGTGGCCGGAAGGGCTTCGAGTGCCAAAACGTAGTCGGACAGCGGCCAGGAAATCGCCTCTTGTGACAAAGCCGCTGGCAGCGGTTCTCCGGCGTCAGCGTCATAGCCTTGCGCGGCAAGGTCGACAAGCAGTCCGTCGGTCGAGGCGAAAGCATCCAGGCCGACGGCATGGGCCATCTGATGGTTGCGACCGGGATAGGTGGACAGGATCAGAACCAGATCGCGTCCCGCGGCGGGGGTTTCGGCCAATCGGACCCAAGCTGCCACACGCGCCACAACCGCCGCGATCCGGGCCTCATCTGCGCGGTGAGCGAAACGACTGAATTGCAGGTCAGGGTCGCGACGTCCCGGGGATTTGAAGCTGACGACACCGGCAAAGAGCCTTCCGTCCACCTCGGGCAGGGCCACATGCATTGCAAGGTCGGCGGGCGACAGGCCCCGGTCGGATGCCGCCCAGTCTCGGCGGCGCGCGGTGGACAGAGCCACCTGAAACACCGGACAGGCGGCGGCGTCGAACGGGGTGGCGCCCCCCGGCCCCTTTGCGGAAAAGGCGGTGGCGTTGATGATGGCGGCGGTCGGATGCGCGGTCAGGAGGCCCGCAAGCCAGTCGGCAACGCCCGGAGCCTTGAGGCTGGGGGCAAAAGCGCCGATGGCATCCAGCCCGACCGCGCGCAGCTGACGGATCAGCGCATCGACTGGGGCGATGTCTGCGGCCGTCAGGTAGGACCGGTAGAAAGTGACCAGAACCCGGCGCGCCGCCGTCGAAGGCGCCGCAATCACCCCCTGATCGGGATCGTAGAACCCCATGTCTGGCAGCGATTTCGCCCCGGCAACCGGTCCGGCATAAAGCCCCGCCGCCAGCGACAGTTGCGCCAGTGCCGCCTGGGCCGCAACCGCCCCACCCGCGTCGCACAACGCGGTCAGCAGCCGCAGGGTGGACACCGGCAGGGTGGACAACGCATCAAGCCTCGCGTCGGGCCGCCCGTCTGCAGGCAGGACAGCAAGAGCAATACCGCGCCTGCGGGCAAGGTCCTGCAGGCTGGCCAAACCGTAGGGCCAATAAGCCTCGCCGCCGATCACCCGCACGAGAATCGCCTGCGCATCCGCAAGGGTACGTTCCGCATAGGTATCCACCGACAAGGGGTGCTTCAGCGCCACCAGATTGGCCAGCCGCAGCGACGGAAGACTGCTGCGCCCGCGCTGCCAACCCGCCGCAAACGCCCCAAGATCACTGTCGGAAAACGACAGCACCACCAGATCCGCCGGGTCCTGTTCCAGGTCGAACGGGGTTTCCGTTTCCTCCAGCCCATGCTGTTCGCGGAAGATGACGTGCATTGCGGGTCAGGCCCCGACGACTTCGGGAACCAGCACGGCTCGGATGGCGGCGGCGTCAATGTCGGCCTGTTCCGCGATCACCACCAGATGCGAGGTGCGCGGTCCGGTGCCCCACGGCCGGTCGTACTGCATGCGCACCCGCCCGCCCACCGCCTGAACCAGCAGCCGCAACGGCTTGCCCGCAACGGCGACATAGCCCTTGACCCGCAAGATGCGCTGTTCAGCGGCCAAACGGGCGATGGCGGCGGTCAGGTCGTCGGGGTCGGTCACCTCGGGCAGGTCGATCACCACCGAGTTGAAGTCGTCGTGCTCGTGGTCCTCTTCACCATCGTGATGTGACGGGCGCGCGTCAATATGGTCTTCGGCGGCGGCGTTCAGGCCCAGAATCACGCGCGGGTCGATGACGCCGTCGGTCATGGCCAGCATCGGCACGCTGCGGATCATCTCGGCCGTGATGGTGGCGCGTGCGGCGGCAAGGCCCGCCTCGCCCGCCAGATCAGCCTTGGACAACAGGATCAGGTCGGCGCACAGGATCTGGTCCTCGAATACCTCTGACAGCGGGGTTTCATGGTCGATCGACGGATCCGCCGAGCGTTGCGCATCGACCGCCGCCACATCGGGGGCAAAACGACCCGCCGCCACCGCCTCGGCATCAGCAAGCGCGATCACCCCGTCCACCGTGATGCGCGACCGGATCGCGGGCCAGTCAAACGCCTTGAGCAGCGGCTTGGGCAGGGCAAGGCCCGAGGTTTCAATCAGGATGTGATCTGGGCGGACCGGCAGCGCCATAAGCGCCTCGATGGTCGGGATGAAATCATCGGCCACGGTGCAGCAGATGCAGCCGTTCGCCAGTTCCACGATATTTTCCACCGGGCAGCTTTCAACGGCGCAGGATTTCAGGATGTCGCCATCCACGCCCATCGTGCCGAATTCGTTGACCAGAACGGCCAGCCGCTTGCCCTGCGGATTGGTCATCAGGTGACGGATCAGCGTGGTCTTTCCAGACCCCAGGAAGCCAGTGATCACGGTTACAGGGATTTTCGACAGATCGTGCGTCGGGGTGTTCATTCTGCGGCCTCCAGCGGGGGAATACGGGCAAGGCTTTGCTTGCGGAAAATCTCGGGCCGTTCGCGCCAAGGCACGATGCCGCCCGGTGTGACGGCATAGCGCGCGGCCCCGTCAAGGATTGCGGGGGCATCCGCCACGGTCAGTCGGCCATAGACATAAGACCACGCCCCCAATGCCGCGAGCGACACGGCACATCCCGAATTACAGGCAGAAAGACATTCGACAGGCACGATGCGGACGCCCGTAGGCAGGTCCTCCGCCAGCAGTGCCGCATGCAGCCGCGCACCGGCTACGGGCCGACCATCAACGACTGGCTCTCCGGCCCGGCAAGTCGTGCAGACATACAAAGTTGCCGACATCGGCAGTCCCCTTCCCTCGACAGATGGGGACACGCCAGAACAGGGGGCAGCACAAAACCGGCCGCACCCTTGCACCGGTCGCGGAACACCCCGTCCGCCCGTTCAAATTCTGTGCTGGCAGGTCTCCCGGCTTGCGGATTCAGGGCTTTCGCCCATCGGATGCCCCCCTTCCCAGCCTGTCAGCCAGTGGATCGGGCAACCTTTCCGGTTACGGTCGCGGGGGCGGCTGCGCTTGGGGGTCTTTGGAACCCTTGTCGCATTCCCTCTTCGCCTGTCATAAACAGGAACCAACACATTGCTACCTGACGCCAGCGCCCCCCAATTGTCAAGAACAGGAACGACCATGCCAGACACGACGCCGACGCCGGACGATTCTGCGGACAAAGCCCGCCACGCCGCCAAGATGGCCAAGATCAAAGCCGCACGCGACAAGATCATGGCGGGCAAATCAGGCGAAAAAGGGTTGATCATTGTCCACACCGGGGCGGGCAAGGGCAAATCTTCTTCGGGTTTCGGGATGATCCTGCGCTGCATTGCGCATGACATGCCCTGCGCCGTGGTGCAGTTCATCAAAGGAGCTTGGGATACCGGCGAGCGGCGGCTGATTACCGAGCATTTCACCGACATCTGCCAGTTTTACGCAATGGGCGAAGGCTTTACCTGGGAAACGCAGGACAAGGCGCGCGACATCGCTGCCGCCCGCGCCGGGTGGGAAAAGGCGAAAGAATTGATCCGCGACCCAAAGATCCGGCTGGTTCTGCTGGACGAAATCAACATCGCCCTGCGTTATGACTACCTGGATCTGGTCGAGGTGCTGGCCTTTCTGGCTGAGGAAAAGCCACCCTTGACCCATGTTGTGCTGACCGGGCGCAATGCAAAAGAAGGATTAATCGAGGCGGCCGATCTGGTGACCGAGATGACCCTGATCAAGCATCCGTTCCGGGCAGGGATCAAGGCGCAGCCAGGGGTGGAGTTCTAGACGCCCTGCCCCGCCAGCTCCAGGGACGCTGCGCAATCGACATGCGCCTGCAGACGATCGGCCAGAAGATCCAGCGTTGCATCCACGTCGGTTTCACAGTTGTCGGTCCCCGGCGCAGCTCCCAGATCCGCCAGAAATGTGCGGCGAAAGGTACGGAAGGAAAACATGCCGTGCAGATAGCTGCCCAACACGCGGCCATCGGCGCGGCTGGCACCCTCGGGCTGGTCTGTCAATCCCGGAGCAAAATTGGCCAAGTTCCCGGTATAAAACTGGACAGCAGTTTGGCTGGGAGTTAGCCGCGCCTTGGCGCGCGTGCTCTCCAGATAGCTGACGTGTACCAAGGCGCGCTGGCCGCAGGCGAGCCCTTTTGATCCAGGGTTTATGGTTTTCAGATTTGGGCTTTGTCGCTTTTGTCAACGGCGTCGTGAACTTTCGCTGCAACTTGCACCAAAGGCAGCAACGCGCAGAAAGCGCGCTTTGCAAAGTCACCTGTTACGTGAGCAACAGATAAGGGGATTGGGCGTTTGCAACGTAAGCATCCGCCGAGGACCGCGGTTAGGCAGCCTTGACCTGGTGCGTTGCTGCGTTCCATTCCCACGGCAGCAACTCGTGCAGGCGTGACATCGGCATGTCGGAGATGCGCGCGATGACGTCGGCGAGCCAGGCCTGCGGATCGATATCGTT
>JAGXGV010000156.1 GCA_024636635.1 Puniceibacterium sp. | reverse complement strand
GGCGCATTAGTGGGCGCCGTGCCTGGAGTGGGTTCGACTGTGGCCAACCTCGTATCTTATTCTTTCGCCCGCAGTTTGTCGAAGGATCCAGATAGCTTCGGCACCGGCAATCCCGAGGGAGTGATCGCGGCAGAATCCGCGAACTCCTCCTCCGAGGGCGGCTCTATGGTCGCCCTCCTCGCACTCGGCATTCCGGGCGGCGCGGGCACGGCAATCATGCTTGGCGCGTTTGCCATGCACAATGTGACCGGCGGGCCGCGCTTCATCTCTGACAACAAGGACATTGTTTATGCCATCATAGGTGGCAACTTGATTCAGGCGGTGCTTCTGGCAGTTGTTGGTATGCTGTTCCTGCGGGTCGCGGTCACCATCGTCAAAGTTCCGTTGCGCTACTTGCTTCCCGCGATCACCATTCTGACGGTTCTGGGATCATACGCGCTGTCCGGCAACATGGTGGGACCGATCACGCTGACCGGCGCCGCGATTCTCGGGCTGATTATGAAACACTACAATTATCCGGCGGTGGCCATGGTCATCGGCATTCTTCTCGGCAGCATGATGGAGGGTAACTTGCTGCGTACGTGGCAGCTATCCCGCGGCAATCTGAGCATATTTTTCGAGCGCCCGATCTCACTTACACTTCTGATTCTCCTCATACTTGCGGCCCTAGCGCCGCTGGTGATGCGGCGGGTCAACCTCCGCCTAGCGAAGCAGATCGAGCAAAAATGAGCAAAAATGGAGAGTCCAGATGGGCACCAACCTTTTCGAGAAGATCTGGACCGCCAACAGCGTGATGGAGCGCCCCGACGGCGCAACGCTGCTGTTCGTAGACCGCCACATCGTCCATGACGCCACTTCGCAAGGCTTCGACAAGATGGAGGCCGAGGGTCATTCCCTGCGTCGCCCCGACCTGACATTCGGTCTGGCCGACCACTATGTTGCCACCGGCAATTCCACCGCGCAGCGAAAACCGAGCTTCGACCAGATGGTGAGTCGGCTGGATGCCGAATCCAGGCGCTGGGGCTTTGACAGCTTTGGGCCCGGCTCGCGCAAACAGGGTATCGTACACGTGGCGGGGCCCGAGCTAGGCATTACCTTGCCGGGATGCGTGCTGGTCTGCGGCGACAGCCATACCGCCACCCACGGCGCGATGGGTGCCTTGGCCTTCGGTATCGGTGCGTCCGAGATCGCCCACGTTCTGGCCACGCAGACCATCTGGCAGCGCAAGCCCAAGCAGATGCGCGTGACGATCGATGGCACATTGGGCCAGAGCGTCACGGCCAAGGATCTGATACTGGCACTCATCGGCAAGATCGGTGCCGGCGGCGGCACCGGCCATGTGATCGAATATGCCGGATCTGCCATCCGCGGCCTGTCGATGGAGGGTCGCCTGACGGTCTGCAACATGACCATCGAAGCCGGCGCCCGGACCGGCATGATCGCTCCGGACGAGACCACGATTTCCTACCTCGAAGGCCGCGACTACGCGCCCAAGGGCGAGGCATGGGACCGCGCCGTGGCGCATTGGCGCACACTGGTCAGCGATGATGATGCCGTTTTCGACCGCGAGGTCGTCATGCACTCCGACGAGGTCGCGCCGATGGTCACGTGGGGCACGTCTCCGATGGACGTTCTGCCAATCACCGGCACCGTCCCCGACCCGTCCGTCGCGGGCAGCGACGACGAAAGAAAACGGATTTCGCACGCCCTCGATTACATGGGGCTGACTGCGGGAATGCAGCTGACCGACATCAGGATCGACCGCGCTTTCATCGGCTCCTGCACGAACGGCCGCATCGAGGATCTGCGTGCCGCCGCCGCCGTCGTAAAGGGCCGCAAGGCGCAGGTGCCCGCATTCGTCACCTCCGGCTCCGGCCAGGTCAAGGCTCAGGCCGAGGCTGAAGGGCTCGACCGCATCTTTACCGAGGCCGGTTTCGAGTGGACCGATCCAGGCTGCTCCATGTGCGTCGCCATGAACGGCGACCTGGTGCCGCCGGGTGAGCGCTGTGCCTCCTCTTCAAACCGCAACTTCGAGGGTCGGCAGGGCCGCGGCAGCCGCACACATCTGGTCAGCCCTTCCATGGCCGCTGCGGCGGCCGTCACCGGCCATCTCGCCGATGTCCGTAAGTTCACAGGAAGCCGCTCATGAAACCGTTCAAATCCCACCGGGGCATCGCGGCGCCGCTGCCGAAATCCAATATCAACACCGACCTGATCGTGCCCGCCCGCTACCTTCTGCGCACGCGCAAGGATGGCTTCGCGGATGCGCTGTTCTCCGATCTGCGCTACGAGGTCGACGGCACTCCGACCTCGGATTTCGTCCTGAATCAGCCGCCCTTCGACACCGCCACCGTTCTGGTCGCGGGCGACAACTTCGGCTGCGGCTCATCGCGCGAACACGCAGTCTGGTCGCTAGCCGATTATGGCTTCCGGGTGGTGATCGCTCCCAGTTTCGCCGATATCTTCCACGGCAATTCGCTTCAAAATGGTCTTCTGGTGATCCCGACACCGCAGGCGACGGTGGACCAGATTTGCAGCACGCTGACCGCCAATCCCGGCACGGAAATCGCCGTGGATCTGGACGCGCAAACTGTGGTTTGCGGCAATCTCTCCTATACGTTCGAGATTGATCCATATCGCAAGGAATGTCTGCTCAAGGGGTTGTCGGAGACAGCTGACACTCTGCGCAGCCTGTCCACGATCGAGACCTTCGAAAGCCAGCACGGGCAGTCACGCCCTTGGCTTGCCGCACCCCATCAATCCTAAGGAAACAAGATGACCAAGATGCTCAAACAGATGTTGACGGATGGCGAATTCGTCCTGGCCCCCGGTGTTTACGATCTGATCTCGGCGCTCATAGCCGATCGGATGGGATTTCCGGCACTCTACATGACCGGATATGGCACGGTCGCAAGTTATCTCGGCCTGCCCGATGCCGGACTCGCGACGTACCGCGACATGGTCGAACGCGCGGGACGCATCGCGATGATGACCAAGACGCCGCTCATCGCCGATGCCGACACCGGGTATGGAGGGCTGCTCAATGTCGCTCACACGGTGAAGGGCTATGAGCAGGCCGGAGTCGCCGCAATCCAGCTGGAGGACCAGCAGTTCCCCAAGAAATGCGGTCACACTCCCAACCGCAAGGTCGTGCCGCTCGAAGAGATGTTGCGCAAGATCGAGGTCGCTACGGACAGCCGCAGTTCGGACGAATTCCTGATCATCGCCCGTACCGACGCCCGCACCGGGCTGGGATTGGACGAGGCGATTCGTCGGGGCAAGGCGTTCAAGGAGGCCGGTGCCGATGTCGTCTTTGTCGAAAGCGTCGAATCGGAGGACGAAATGCGCCGAGTCAACACCGAGATCGACGCGCCGACGCTGGCCAACATGGTCGAGGGCGGCAGGACCCCGATCCTGTCCAGCGCTGGGCTGAAGGATATCGGTTACAACATTGGCATTTTTCCCGGCGCAGGCTTTCTCGCCGCCGGCGCGGCACTGCAGAACGTCTACGAAGACCTGCTCGAGAACGGTCGCACGACCGAGCGTTCCGCGCTCTACTCCTTCGCCGAGTTCAACGAACTGATCGGATTTCCCGATGTCTGGGAGTTCGACAAGAAGTATGCCGAGGATTGAACAGCCCTGCCGCCGTTTCACACCGGAGCTTAATTTTCGTGTCCGATGCCCTGACTTATAGCCGCCGTTGCTGCAAAGATGGCCGGAAGCTGGCTGGGGATACAGCATCGGCCGACATCTCGCAGCGCAGGCATTGCGGCCTCTGTCGGGCAACCTTGGCGACGGTTTGAGACGTAGCCGACCTTGCTGCAAGCGGATCGGCGCTCTCGGGCTCTCTTCTGGCCGACCCCTCGGTGGACCATACCCGCTTGTCCCGGCGCGCTGTAGCACCGAGTGGCACCCCTCGTATTCTGTGAAAGGACTGATGCATGACCATCACCCACCTCAAGACCGGCAAGCCCGAATCCGAACGTGCCGACGACGACGCCAAGGTGCGCGCAACGGTCGAAGACGTTCTGAAAGATATTGAAACACGCGGCGATGCGGCGGTGCGGGATCTATCCGTGAAGTTCGACAAATACGATCCGCCGGCCTTCCGCCTATCCGCGTCTGAGATTGAGGCGGCGATGGCAAAAGTGTCCAAGCGCGACATGGACGACATCCACTTTGCACAGACCCAGATCCGCCGCTTCGCCGAGGCGCAACGTGCCTCGATGACCGACGTGGAAATCGAAACCCTGCCCGGCGTCGTCTTGGGACATCGCAATATTCCGGTTCAATCGGTCGGCTGCTATGTGCCGGGGGGCAAGTTTCCGATGGTGGCTTCCGCGCACATGTCGGTGCTTACCGCGACGGTCGCGGGGGTGCCGCGCATCATCGCATCGGCCCCGCCCGTGAAAGGCGCACCGCACCCTGCCATCGTCGCCGCGATGCACATGGGCGGTGCCCATGAAATATACGTCTTGGGCGGTATGCAGGCTGTAGGCGCGATGGCGCTGGGGACGGAGACAATCAATCCGGTCGACATGCTCGTAGGCCCCGGTAACGCCTTCGTCGCCGAAGCGAAGCGCCAGCTCTATGGCCGTGTCGGCATCGACCTTTTTGCAGGCCCGACCGAGACGATGGTGATCGCCGACGACAGCGTCGACGCCGAACTTTGCGCCACCGATTTGCTCGGGCAGGCCGAGCATGGCTACAACTCGCCCGCCATCTTGCTGACAAACTCCCGCAAGCTCGCCGAGGCGACGCTGGTCGAGATCGACCGTCTGCTGAAAATTCTGCCTACCGCCGCCACCGCCGGTGTTTCATGGGCTGATTACGGCGAGGTCATCCTGTGCGAAACCCATGACGAGATGCTGGCCGCCGCCAACGACATCGCCTCCGAACATGTGCAGGTGATGACCGACCGCGACGACTGGTATCTGGAGAACATGCATTCCTACGGCGCACTCTTCCTCGGGCCAAGAACCAACGTCGCCAACGGCGACAAGGTCATCGGCACCAACCACACCTTGCCGACGAAAAAGGCCGGGCGCTACACGGGGGGCCTTTGGGTCGGAAAATTCCTCAAGACGCATTCCTACCAGCGGATCACCACCGACGAAGCGGCGGCCAGGATCGGTGCCTACGGGTCTCGGCTTTGCATGCTCGAAGGCTTTGTAGGCCACGCCGAACAGTGCAACGTCCGAGTGCGCCGCTATGGCCAACAGAATGTACCCTACGGGGCAGCATCGGAATGAGGCTACCTCAGACCCCGTCGTTCCGCCTCGACGGCAAGCGTGCGCTTGTCACCGGGGCGTCGTCTGGAATCGGCATGGCTTGCGCTACCGCACTGGCCGAAGCGGGGGCCGCCGTCACGTTGCTGGCGCGCCGGGCCGAGGTCCTGGCCGAGGTCGCGGCGGCCATCGGACGCAACGCAGCGCCGCACGCACTCGACATCACCGATCTGGCGGCGACGGCGGCCTTCATCAGCACGGAAGGGCCCTTCGAGGTATTGGTCAACGCGGCAGGCCAGGCACGGCATTCACCCGCCCTGGACACCTCAGTGCAGGATTATGACGCGGTCATGGACGTGAACCTGCGAGCGGCCTACTTTTTGAGCTGCGCTGTCGCCAAGGGTCTGGTCGCGGCAGGTATGCCCGGCTCGCTTGTCAACATATCGTCGCAGATGGGCCATGTGGGCGGACCGGACCGGGCTGTCTATGCTGCCAGCAAGCACGCGCTCGAAGGCATGACCAAGGCGATGGCCATCGAATGGGGGCCGCATGGGATCCGCGTAAACACACTATGCCCTACGTTCATCCGCACGCCACTGGCAGAGGAGACGCTTCGGATTCCTGAGCGTCGCGACTGGATCATGTCGAAGATCAAGCTGGGCCGGATAGGCGAAGTCGAAGACCTGATGGGGCCCGTCGTATTTCTCGCCTCGGATGCCTCGGCGATGATGACCGGCACGCATCTTCTGATCGACGGTGGCTGGATCGCGGAATAGGCCCGATGACGTCGTATCACCCAGTCCGACAACGAGAACCGGCCAGCCGTGCCCTTTGACGGTATTGAACCCCCAACGGCTACGCCCGCTGTTCGACCGACAAATAGGACCTCGCAGCACAGAGGTGGTTCGAGAAAACGTCCCGGACCTGTTCAGTTTTTTCCAACCACCTCATTGTGAATGAGTATGCTGGGGGGCAGCACGTGTATATAATTCCCCAAAACTATCAAGCAAAGCACCTTCAAATCTAGGGGCACCTCACCAATTCTTCCACTCGATCTTGCCGAGCAGCGATCCAATAATTTCCAACACCTGCTCGACCTGCTCCTTTTCTTCCTGCAGAATGGCGATGCGTTCAGGTTTTCTGGCGCGCTTTAATGCTTTGAGAGTAATGTCCAGTTCCTCCTCAAACATGCGCTGCCGGTCACGCCACATTTCAACCTCGCCGACCTGATCTTTGGTTGCAGGACCTTCGATGTGCGCCAGACCGGTGTTCATGTTGGTCTTGACCTGGTCAGGATGCGGCAGCGGCGGCGGCAGGTCGGTAATGCCAAGCATCTCGCGGCGGTGCAACTCGCGCTCCCATTCCACCTTGTATTCTATCGCAGTGCCCAGCCATTCGTCGGCCAGAGCCTTGTTTTGACGTTCCGTGCTGGAAAGTATCTCCGCAAAGAGCCGTTGCGCGCGGTGCTGGCCCTTTGTAGCGTTGACGGCCATTGACCGCACCACAGCCTGCGCCATCGGTACCGAGACATTGCGATGCCCGTCACGCACGGTGATGTTCCGATAGGCTTCCTCGAGAATGATGCCCTTGAGCCTTTCGTCATTCAGCGCCGGGCGTTTATTTTTGGATCCGCGTGGACGTCCCTTCGGATTACCGGACTGTCCCGGCGTGAACCTTGTGCCCGCTGGCGGCTTGCCGAAGCCAACTTCATAACCCGCTGCCGACGGGCTTGCTGGCAACATGAGCTTGCGGCCCTTCATT
>JAGXGV010000155.1 GCA_024636635.1 Puniceibacterium sp. | reverse complement strand
GGATTCTGTCGTTCCCGCCGACGCCGAACTCCTCCGATTCGATCTGCGTGGCAACAGGCCGGCCTGTTGCCACGCAGATCGAATCGGAGGAGTTCGGCGTCGGCGGGAACGACAGAATCCAAACGGGTATCGGGGCCGATGTCATCCTCGGCGGTGCCGGAGAGGATGTGATCAACTCAGGCGACGGCGATAATGTGGTATTTGGTGACTCGGGTCGGCTGGTAGGTGATGCGACGGCCACATTGAGCACCAGCGATCGGCCCATCCGGCTTTTGTCGCTGGTCACGCTTGCGCCTTCACAGGGTGCGGATGACCAGATAACGACGGGCCTTGGTGCCGATATCGTTCTTGGTGGCACCGGCGGTGACCAGATCGAGGCAACAGGCAATCAAGGGCCCGCGGCGGTCGATCCGGGCAACATCCTGCTTGGCGACCATGCTGAGATCGTCTTTAGCAACCCGGCAACGGGAACCAATTTCGCAACGCTTGTTCGGTCCATCGACACCACGCAGGGCGGGGCCGACAGGATCTCCAGCGGCGCGGGCAATGACCTTATCATCGGCGGGATGTCCCGTGACCTTATCCGTGCGGGCGGCGGCAATGACGTGATCGCTGGTGACGCGGCCCGGTTTGACGGGATTGCCGATCCAGCGACCTATCTGACCGTAGCGCAAGCAGTGCTTCAGGCGATCGCGCTGCGCGGTCCGGGGGGCGCGGCCGACACCATCCATGGCGGCGATGGCGATGACCTCATCATGGGGCAGCAGGGCGACGACCTGATCTTTGGCGGTGCGGGCGACGACGACATCATCGGCGGGCACAACATGTCCGGCGGTCTGGATGGTGCCGACGCGATCGATGGCGGTGCCGGCGATGATGTCATCATCGGTGACAACGGCGATCTGCAACGCACGCCCAGCCTGCTCGACCCGCGCTTCCGCGCGCTGGAAGGTGATCGTATCTACGGCATCACCGCCGGCGTCGACGATGGCGAGGCGCTGGTGACAGATGCGGCCCAGATGAACGTGGACGGCACGCAACAGCGCGTGATCACCATGCTGGATCATGGCGACGGGGCGGATACGGCCACCTTCGGGGCCGATTACATCGCCGGTGGCGCGGATGACGATACGATCCTTGGCCATATGGGCGACGATATCATCCAGGGCGACGGGATGATCGACTTCGACGACGATGGCCAGTCAGACAACGGGACCGCATGGGGCGTTGGCGCCTTCCGTGGCGAGGGCGGCATGCTTGCTGTCTCGCCGACCCATATGGCACCGGCTGTCGGGGCGCTTGCGGTCCTGCCCTCGGTCGAGGCGCAGACCGATGGTGACGACTATATCGAGGGTGGCGGCGGCAACGACATCGTGTTCGGCAACCTTGGGCAGGATGACATCATCGGCGGCTCTTCGTCTCTCTTTGCCGGGCTTGGCGCGCCGGAAAACCGGCCCGATGGCGATGACCTTCTTTTTGGTGGTGCGGGCTCGGGCATTTCGCGCAACCATGTCGGCCAGATCGGCGAAGGCAGCCATGCAAGGGACGCCGACGTGATCGTGGGCGACAACGCCAATATCTGGCGCCTGACCGGAAAGAACGGCACGGGCGGTGCAAGCTATCTCAGCTTTGTCTATGATGATTATGCCGGCACGGACCGCATCATCCCGCGGGCTGTTTCACTGCTTGACTACACGCCCGGCGGGCCGAACGTGTCGGCGGAGGCCCTGACCGAGGACCGTGGCGGCGACGATGAGATCCACGGCGAGGGCGGCGACGATTCGATCTGGGGTGCACGCGGTAACGACCGTCTGTTCGGCGATGGACAGGATGATGACATCATCGGCGGCTGGGGCCATGACTGGATTTCCGGCGGAACTGGGAATGATGGTGTTCTGGGCGATGACGGAACGATCTTCACCGCGCGCAACACGACCCAAGACGAGCCGCTGCACGGCATCTCGGGCCTTGCGCCATCGCAGATCGACGCGCTGATCGAGGTGCCGGGTAATACCCTGTCGACAACGATCTACCCGGCGGGCGAACTGCGCAAGATCGCGAACCTGACGCCTTTCGACCTGAACGAAAACGTGGCGGGCGCGACCTTCCGAGATGATGTGACCCATGCCGACGACCTGATCTATGGCGGGCTTGGCAACGATTCCCTTCATGGGGGGGCCGGCGATGACGGCATCTCGGGCGCGGCCCCGCTGCCGATGTTCTTTGCCCGGCCGGTGCTGCCGCAGGATATCCTGCGCTATGATCCGGCGACCGAGGAGTTCGCCGATTTCGATCCCGATGCGCCGCTTGCGCGGATCGACGGCTTCCTGCTCAATTTTGGACCGGTCGCGGGACCGACAGGCACGACTGACACGTCGGGCCAGATTGTGTCTGGCGATACCACCAGCGGGGCCGGCGTGCTGGTCGAGGGTGCGCAGATGCTGGCTCTTGCCGGGTCCGACGCGGCGACGCTGTCGGATGGCGACATGTACGGCGACGCCGGAGGCGATCTGAGTGTCATCGCCCAGGACGACATGATCACCGTGACCGCGAACGAGGCCGCCGGCGATGTGGACCTTGATCTGCTGAGTAACGATTTCATCAGCGAAGGCGACGGCATTGTCACTGCGGTCGGCGGCGATCCCGCCCTTGTCGGGTCCGTCGTCGCGGGCAGCAATGGCGGCTTTGCCACGATCGGTCCGGATGGCCTGTTCGATTTCGACAGCGCTGATGCTTTCAACGATCTTTCGGTGGGCGAGACGCGCAGTACAACATTCACCTACACGGTCGGCTCCACAAAGGCGCAAGCGCCGACCCGGAGTGTAAGCATCGCCTTTGCCAACGATAGCGGTTTCCAAGCGGCCATTACGTTTACCGAACAGGATGGCGATATCGAGATCTTTGCGGAAGTGACCAGCGATCACACCATCGGTGATCTGCGCGGTCTGTTCTTCGACGTGGCCGATGACGAGCTCTTGAGCGGTCTGTCCGTATCGGGAACGGATGTGACGGACAGCTTCTTCGAAGCCAACGCGGTGCCGGATCTGGGTAACGGGGCAACGATGAGCGGTGTCATCTCGCGCCGGGACGGTATCGACGCCGGGGTCGAGCTTGGCATTCAAGGGATCTCGGATATTGACCTGCGCAGCACCGCCTTGACGCTAACGCATGACAGCACTGCGCTGACGCTTGACATGCTGCGTGACCAGACCATCGGTTTGCGGGTGACGAGCGTTGGTCAGGACGGCGGCGCGCGGGAAGACAGTCTGAAACTTCTGGGTGCGCTCTTTGACATTCCTGATCTGCCCCCGGTGTCGACGGATACGGCGACCGTGACGGTGACCGTGACCGGTGGCGGTTCCGAGAATGCGGTGCCGGTGGCCGAGGATGACGTTTATAACGTCACCGAGGACGCGCCGTCGGTGGATGCGAACCTTCTTGACAACGATGTGCCGGGCGACGGGCCGACCAAAGTCGCGAGGCTTTCGATCGACGGATCTAGCGTGCAGCCGGGTGACACCGTCACGGCCACCACGCAGGCCGGGCGCGATGTGACGCTCTCGGTGTTCGAGCAGGGCCGCTTCGTGTTGACGGGTGAGCCGAATGAGTTTGCTGGCCTTGTCGAAGGCGAGACCGACACGCTGAGCTTTGACTACGAGATTGCGGATGAGGACGGCGACCGTGCGTCGGCGAAGGTGACTGTGACGATTTTCGGCACCTCCGGTCAGGGTGAAAACGTTGTGCCAGTGGCAGTTGACGACACCTACACCGCGTTCGAAGCGGCGCCCGTCTTCAATGCGGATGTGCTTTTGAACGATCTTGCGGGCGATGGGGTAACTCCGGTGGTCAGCGTTGCGGTGGGTGGCACCGGCTATGTGGCGGGTGAGACGGTCACGCTGACCACATCGGGCGGACGCGACCTGTTGCTGACGCTGGGTGCAGATGGCACGCTGAGCGCCTTGGGCGATCCGGCGGAGTTCGAGGGGCTAGGCGATGGTGAAAGCGATACCGCGACGTTCGACTACACGATCCGCGATATCGACGGGGACGAGTCCGACGCCACGGTACGTCTGACCGTGCTGGGTAGCGGCGGTGGCAATTTGCGCCCTGTGGCGGTGAATGACGCCTATGTCGTGCTGGGCTCGGCAGCGGATGTCAGTTCGGACATCCTTGCCAACGATATCGACGGAGATGGCGATCTGAGCGTTGCCTCACTTTCCCAAGGAGGCATCGCGTTGCAGATCGGTCAGACGCTGGATCTGAGCACCGAAGGCGGACGGCTTGTTTCCGTCACACTGGACTCGGACGGAAGTTTCACCTTCTCCGGCGAGCCCGGCGCGTTTGCCGGCCTACTTTCAGGGGAAAGCGACCGTCTATTGCTGAACTACACCGCTGTTGATGCGGATGGCGACCCGGCCTCGGCGCTGATCGTGGTTGATATCTTGGGCGAAGGCGGTGACGACATCCTGCGCGACGATGGTGATGATCGTATTTTTGGTGG
The DNA here is from genome assembly GCA_024636635.1 of Puniceibacterium sp. Classification (GTDB taxonomy): domain Bacteria; phylum Pseudomonadota; class Alphaproteobacteria; order Rhodobacterales; family Rhodobacteraceae; genus Puniceibacterium. The sequence continues at coordinate 8,542 of JAGXGV010000155.1, read as the reverse complement.
TCTGGGCAATGACTGGCTGGTGGGTGGTACCGGATCGGACCGACTTTGGGGCGGATTCGGCGATGATTTGTTAAATGCCGATGACGATCTTTCCACGCAAGACGGGGTGAACCGCATTCCTGATCCCGACATCCCGGAAAATTGGGATTTGGCCTTTGGCGGCGCTGGCCGGGATGTGCTTTTGGCCAATGCCAAGGGCGACCGTTTGGTAGACTGGAGTGGCGAGTACAACACCTATAATGTGCCTCAGGCCGAATTCGGGCGCCCGACGATTACCCGCAACGTCAGCCCGGGGATCGAGCAATTCCTGTATACCGTGTCCGAGGCCGATGGCGCAGATGCGACGCGGGCCGCCGATACCGGCAGCGATTCCTCTCGTAACGGTGAGCCGTTTGGCGAGATCGGTCTGGTCACGTCGCGCGACGCGGATTGGCGCGATCAACGAGGTGCTCCGAACGAGGGCAAGACGCCCGGTAACAACCCCAACGGCGATCGTGCCGGCAGCGATGGCGCAACAATGACAAAGAGCGTATCCGAGGATGCCGCCCTGACGACCACTGGATTGAACGGCGATCAGGCGGATGGGACCGACACGGTCAGTGTGTCCCTGTCCGCACCCGCCACCGCAACCAGCTTGGACAGCGGGGATCAGTTCGATGGCAATCTCGATGGGCAAGGTGACGGCGCTGATGTTCCAACGGTTGACGGTGCGGACGATGCCGTGCCGATCAAGCTCAGCGCCTTCACGAAATCCGACATCACTCTGCCCGATCACATCATGCAGGGCCGCGCGTCAGCACCAGCGCCAGGTGTGCCCGTCTTCGTCTATGACCCGGCTGCGGATGATTTCGTGCCGGCAGGTCGCATGTCGCAGGACAGCAGGAAATCCGACACGCGGGCAGAGCTGCACGACGATAACGGCGTTCTTTTTGCCTATGTTGACGATATGGGTGGTATCTGGATCCTCGAAGAGGACGAGACCGACGAGGACGAAGCCGATCTTGTCATCAATCCGCCGCCGAAGGAGCGCAAGAATGGCAAGTCGTCCGAGACGAAGATGCATGGGACACGGTAAACATCTCCGCTATCTGAAAACTGGCGAGAAGACAGGAAGGATCAAGATGATCGCATCGCATGAGCACCTCGGGGGGCGATACCTGCCGGAGTGTGCGTCGAATGGCGATATGATCCTGTCGCACTGCGATTTATCCGTGCTTTGCGTGCAAGACTGACGTCATGGCAGAGATCGCACGCTCCAGCCCCGTCAACGCGGCGGAAACCCCGACCGGACCAGAGGCCGCGTCCCTGCGCCAGGCATGGCAGCGGCTGACCGGTACCGGCCCGGCATCGGAGGCCGCCCTGGCATGGGCAGAGTTGATGCTGGAGGATCTGGCGGGGATCGCGGAGGTCGGCGCAGCTTCCGCCGTCGCCTTGCGCCGGGATCCCGAGACGGGTCAGCTTGACATCGTGGGCTGTGCGCCGCGTGGCCGTATCCCGCCCGCAGCGGTCAGGAAAGCCGCCGAGACCGCCATGGAACGCGGTGGCCCCGTCGTTCTAGGCGATATGCCAAGCGGGACTGGCGCGGGGCGCGTGCAAGCCGCGGTTCCGGTCGAGATCGGCGAAGAGGCGCTGGGGGCAGTGGTGGCCGAAATGCGGCCCAAAACCCGCGCGGCTATGCAGATCGGCATGCGGCGGCTGCATTGGGGCATGGCGTGGTTGCGCGATGGTCTGCGAGCTGAGATCGCGCTGGCGGAACATGACCGGTTCGAGGCGGCGGCGAACGCGCTGCATGCCGTGGCCACCGTGGCCGAACATGAAAGTTTCGCGCGTGCAGCCCGCGCCGCCTGCACGGATCTGGCGACGCGGTTCGATTGCGATCGCGTGTCGCTGGGGATGCGCCGCCGCAAGCGCACCAAGGTGGATGCGATTTCCCATCAGGCACAGTTTTCGCGGCGCATGGCGCTGAGCCGCGCGTTGGCCGAGGCGATGGACGAGGCCGTGGATCAACGCGCGCCGGTTCTGTGGCCAGAGGGTGACACGCCGCGCCCCATGTCCACCCGCGCGGCTGCTGCACTGGTCCGGGATCACGGCGCCGACGGAGCGCAGGTTTTTACCGTACCGCTATATTCTTCCGGCGTCTTTGCCGGCGCACTGACATTCGAGCGGCCTGGCACGAAACCTTTTGAGGCCCGCGATCTCGAAATCCTGGAAGCAGTCACGACCGTGCTTGCCCCGGTTCTGGATGACAAACGGCGTGGCGATAGATGGTTGATCGTCAAGGCATGGCACAGCCTGATGCGGCATGTCAGCCTGTTGGTCGGGCCAGCACATGTGGCGCGCAAGCTGATTGCCGCGGGCCTGATCGCGCTGGCAGCGTTTCTTTGGTTCGCGACCGGTACGGATGAAGTCGCAGCAGATGCGCGGGTCGAGGAAAAGATAAGCCGCGTCATCGGCCCGGCCTTTGACGGTGTCATTGCCGAGGCCCCCGTGCGGCCTGGTGACCACGTAGCAGAGGGTGACCTTCTGGTCAGGCTGGAGGATTCAGACCTTCAACTCGAACGGCTGCGGCTTGAGACGGAATTACAGAGCCAGCGGCTTGAATTCGACCGTGCGGTAGCGGCTCGCGACCGGGCGGAAACGGCGATCCGTACCAATTCCGTGGCACAGGTCGAGGCACGTCTGCGGCTTGTCGATGCCGAGATCGCGCGCACCCGCCTGACCGCGCCCTTCGACGGGATCGTGGTAGCGGGGGATCTGGATCAGGCGCTGGGGGCGGCCGTGTCTCGGGGCGAGCCACTCTTGACGCTGGCGCCGGCGGGGGGGTTCGAGGTCGTCATCGACGTTGATGAACGACGCATCGACGAAATCGAGCCCGGTCAGCAGGGCGCATTGCGCGTGGCCGCCTTGCCCGGGCGCAGCTTTCCGGTGACGGTCGAGCGTGTCACGCCTGTCGCCACCCATGAAGAGGGCCAGACGACATTTGCCGTCGAGGCGCGGTTGGACGAGGACGCGCCGGTCCTGTCGCCGGGGATGGAGGGAGCCGCGCGTGTCGCGGTTGGCGAGCGGCGCCTGATCGAGATCTGGTCCCAGCCTTTGATCGACCGAGCCCGGCTTTCACTGTGGAAGATCGGGATTGGCGGGCGCGACCCGAATGCCACCGGCGACGGGACAGGGGACTGACCCATGGTCGAGCCGTTCCTGTCGTCGGACTGGTATCGCGTCGCGGCGCTGCGCCCGCGTCTAAGGGGGCATGTCGATGTGCATCGCCAGACCTTTCGCGGCGATGTCTGGTATGTGGTGCAGGACAATCATTCAGGCCGGTATCACCGCCTGCCGCCGCTGGCCAATTACCTGCTGTCGCTCATGGATGGCAGGCGCAGCATGCAGAGCATCTGGGAAGCCGCCTGTGACCGCTTTTCCGACGAGCCGCCAAGCCAGCGTGAAACGATCCGCCTGCTGTCGCAGTTGCATGGCGCGGATCTCATCGCCGGTGATTTTCCGCCCGACCTTGAAGAGCTGGGTCGCCGTCATGCGCTTCAGGCGCGGCGTGAATTGCTGGGCCGATTCAAGAACCCCATGGCGATCAAGCTGCCTCTGTTCGATCCCGACCGATTTTTGACTGCGACGCTGCCGTTGGTGCGATGGCTGTTTACGCCGGTGGGTTTCATCCTTTGGCTGATGCTGACGGTGACGGGTGTCGTTCTGACCATCGTGAATTGGGACGAGATGACCGGCGGACTGGCCGACCGCGTTCTGTCGGCAGAGAACCTCATTCTGCTGGTCGTGGCTTATCCGATGGTCAAGCTGGTGCATGAGCTGGGGCATGGCTATGCCGCCAAATCCTTTGGCGGGGTTGTGCACGAAGTGGGCGTCATGTTTCTCGTGTTCATACCTGTGCCCTATGTCGACGCGTCCTCTTCGGCGGCGTTCCCGTCAAAATGGCGGCGGGCCGTTGTCGGCGGTGCCGGTATCATGGTCGAGGTCGCGCTGGCCGTTCTGGCGCTCTTGGTGTGGTTGACGGCAGAGCCCGGGCTGGTGCGTGCGCTGGCCTTCAACGTGATGCTGATCGGGGGCGTTTCGACGTTGCTTTTCAACGGCAACCCTCTGCTGCGCTTTGACGGATATTTCGTTCTGGCCGACCTGATCGAGATCCCCAATCTCGGACAGCGGTCGAACCGCTATGTCTGGTATCTGTTCAAACGCGCCTTTGGCGTGAAGGGTGCGAAAAGCCCGGTGACCGCGCCGGGAGAGGCAAAGTGGCTTTTCACCTATTCCATCGCGGCGTTCCTCTACCGGGTGTTCATCAGCTTTGCGATCGCGCTGTTCGTGGCGACGCAATTCTTCTTCGTCGGGGTCATCCTTGCGATCTGGGCGCTGTCGGCGACCTTTGTGGTGCCTGTGATCAAGGGCGCGCGATACCTGCTGACAGGCGTCGAGTTGCGCGCGACGCGGGGCCGGGCCATCGCGCTGACGACCGTGGTTCTCGGCGGGCTGGGCGCAGCGATCTTTCTTGTGCCGTTGCCTTGGGCGACAACTGTGCACGGTGTCGTCTGGCTGGAACCGCGCGCGCAATTGCGCTTGCAGACAGCCGGTTTCGTCGCGGAGGCGGTAGTCGCGGATATGCCGGTCACACCGGGTACGGTGCTGCTGCGGGCGGAGGATCCGGGGCTGGACAGCCGGCTGGAACTTCAGCGTCTGGAACTTCAAGAGGCCGAGTTGCGCCTTGCTGCGGTGGATCTGGGAGACCGGGTGCAGGGCCGCATCCTGTCCGAGCGCGCTGATCTTTTGCGTGACCGCATCGCGGAGACGGAGGCGCGCCGCGCGCGGCTGACCGTCGATGCGCCGATTGCCGGCCATGCCGTGCTGCCGGGGGCCAAGGATCTGCCGGGGCGCCGGCTGGAGCGGGGGGCGCTGGTCGGCTACATCCTGTCAGACGCGCCGCTGCGCCTGCGTGTGGCGGTGTCAGAGGGACGCGCGGACCTGGTACGCAACCGGACCCGCAATGTCACGGTGCGCCTGCTTTCGGATGTGATGACAGAGATACCCGGGCGCGTCGCCGGCGAGGTGCCGCAATCGCAAAACGTCCTGCCATCTGCCGCGCTGGCGCGCGAGGGGGGTGGCGATGTGGTGCTGAACCCTGCCGCTTCGCAACCGCTGACGGCGCTGCGACCTGTCTTTCTTTTCGACGTGAGCCTTGAGAGCGACCATACGGCTCAGCGTGTGGGCGAACGCGCGCTGGTGCGGTTCGATCACGGGTCGGCGCCGCTGTCCATGCGGCTTGAGCGGCTCTTGCGCAGTGTCTTCCTGCGCCAGTTTGATTTGTGAGGCTTGCCATGACAGCGCCGCTTCGCCTGCCCTCCATCGAGGATTACCCCGAACGTCCGCAAACCGAGGAGTCGGGTCTGGACCGTTGGGGCGCGCGGACATGGGCAGGCCTTGCCGCGCGCGGTGCGGCTTGGCGGGGCTGGCGCACACGCGCGATTCTGCGGGCTGTTGCACCCCATGCGTCCCGGTTCGCTAAGATGGATGACGCAGAGTTGCGCGACGCGGCGTTCGCATTTGTTCCGCGATTGCGGGCGCGCTGGACGGGCCGCGTGCCGCCGCGCGCCCTCGCTGGAGAGACGCTGGCGCTATTGCGCGAAGCCGGGCAAAGGCGGCTGGGTCTGCGCGCGCATAATGTGCAGTTGCGTGGTGCCTGGGCGCTTTTGCAGGGGCGCGTCGCGGAAATGCGGACCGGCGAGGGCAAGACGCTGGTCGCCGGTCTGGCGGCGTCCTTCATGGCTCTGGCGGGACGTCAGGTGCATGTTCTCACAGTCAACGATTATCTTGCAGAGCGCGATACCGAAAGTTTGCGCCCGCTTTATGACTGGCTGGGCCTGACGGTATCGACCGTCATTCAAGGGCAGGGCGAAGCTGTGCGCCGTGCCGCCTATCAAGCGGATATCGTTCACGCCACCAACAAGGAGCTGGCCTTTGATTACCTGCGCGACCGGGCGGGGATGCGCCGCGCGCCCGGGAACCTGCGGCGCAAGGCAGGGCGTCTTGCGCCGATTGGCGGCTCGATGGAGATTGCACCGCGCATGACCGGCCTGCCTGTCGCATTGGTCGACGAAGTCGACAGCGTTCTGATTGACGAGGCGCGCACCCCGCTGGTGATTTCAGGGATGGGCGAATTGCGCGGCGCGCTCGATCCTGAAACGCTGTCCATGGCGCTGGACCTGGCCGCCGGGATGCGCGAGGGCGTACATTTCCGTCAGCCGGCGGGCGCACGGCGGGTCGAAATTCTGGATCCCGGCTTTGACTGGCTGGAGGAACAGACCGAAGACGTCGAAGGTCCGCTTGCCGTGGCCGCGATCCGCGACCACACAGTGCATCAAGCGTTGTCTGCGCTGCATGTGTTCCAGCTTGGCGATGCCTATATCGTCAAGGATCAAAAGGTGCAGATCGTGGACGAGAACACGGGCCGCACCATGCCAGACAGGCAATGGTCGGACGGTCTTCATCAACTGGTGGAACTGAAAGAGGGGCTGGAGCCGAGCCCGGCCAACGAGACCCTGTCGCGGATCACGTATCAGCGGTTTTTCCGCCGCTACCGCATGCTGTGCGGCATGACCGGCACGGCGCAGGATGCGGCATGGGAGCTTGGCGCGGTCTATGGCCTGACGGTGGCGCGTATCCCCACGCATGAACCGGACCGCCGCCGGGCCGCGCCTGACCGGGCCTTTGGCCGCCGCGCGGACAAGGTGGCGGCAGTGGCGGAACGCGCGGGTGCGTTGCGGGCGGCTGGTGCTGCAGTTCTGATCGGAACACGCACGATCCGCGCGGCCGAAGAGGTTTCCGCCGCCTTGACGGCGCGCAGCTTGGCGCATCAGGTGTTGTCTGCCGCGCAAGACAAGGAAGAGGCCGCCGTGATAGAAAAGGCCGGTCAGCCCGGAGCGATCACGGTTGCTACCAACATGGCTGGCCGGGGCACCGATATCCGGCTCGGACCCGGCGTGGCCGAGGCCGGGGGGCTGCATGTCTTGCTGACCGAGCGTCACGATTCGCGCCGCGTTGACCGCCAGCTTGAGGGACGTTGCGGCCGGCAAGGCGATCCGGGCCGGATTGAGAGGTTTCTCAGCCTCGAAGATGATCTGCTTTCCGGGCCGGGAACGGGACGGATACGCGCGCTGGCCACGACACTGGCGGCGCTGGCCGGGCCGCGCGCGGCTGCGCCGTTGCTGCGGCTGCAGCAGATCTTGGTCGAACGCATACATGCCCGCGCGCGTCGTGATCTGATGGAACAGGACCGCGCACAGGGCGATTCGCTCGCATTGTCGGGCGAACCAGAATAGGATTGACCCATGAAGATGACCAGACTTCTCATCCTTGCGACCTGTCTTGGTGCGACGGGACCGGCGCATGCGCAGGACAGCTTTGATTGCATCATGGATCCCGCCCGCGTGGTCGAGATCGGCACACCGGTGCCGGGTATCCTTGAGGACGTGACTGTGTCCCGCGGGGACAGCGTGACCAAGGGTCAGGTTCTGGCCCGGCTGGAAAGCCGCGTGCAGGAGGCGACGGTGAACATCCTGCGCACCCGGGCAGAGAACACCGAACAGGTCGACGCGCTGACCGCGCAACGGGATCTGATCGGCGCGCGGCGCAACCGGATCGCCACCTTGGTGGAACGCGGCGTGTCGACGCCCGACAGGCTTGATGTGGCCGAGACGGAAATGGTCACGGCAGTTTCTGCGCTGGCAGAGGCGCGTCTTGCGCGTGAGGTCGCCCGGCAGGAACTGGAGCGCGCCCGTGCCCAGATCGAGGAGAGGACCATCACCAGTCCTATCACCGGCGTTGTGATGACCGCCGACCGCGCGAGCGGTGAGCGTATCGACACCCAAGGTCGTATTCTATCTCTGGTGCAGCTCGATCCGCTGCATGTGGAGGCGTTTTTACCGGTCGATCTTTATCCCGGTATCGCCATCGGACAGCCAGCCGAGATACGCCCCGCACCACCCTTCGACAGCAGTTACACGGCGCGCGTGACCGTCATTGACCGCGTATTTGACGCTGCATCCTCTACCTTTGGTGTGCGGCTGGAACTGAGCAATCCGGACGGGCGGCTGCCGGCGGGGCACAGATGCACATTGTCGATCAATACACGGTGACCGGCGCGGACGCCCTTCGCGCCGTGTTGGATGCACGGCTGTCCGGGCCGCGGATGGAGGAACGTTCGGTCAAGATATCGCACGGGCATGTGGAAACCGACAGGCTCTTGGTCTCTGTGATGCGTATGGGGCTCTATCCCGGGCCGAGGACGCGGCTGGCGCGGCTCCTTGCAGAGCTTGGTGCGCCCGACGGGACCGACATCTCGGACTATTGGCCCGGTGCAGTGGCGGTGCATTTCGGGGCCGAGGGCGCGATCCGGAAATGCTACCTTGAGTATCGCGACACGCCGCCCGCGCCGGGTGTGGTATTCCATGCTGTCAAATGGTGGCAAGGGACGCCTCGCACGGATCGTTACATCGACCGAAGTAACACCTGTCTCTTATACACATCT
>JAGXGV010000154.1 GCA_024636635.1 Puniceibacterium sp. | reverse complement strand
GGCAAAACTGGCCAGCCCGACGGGCGGCGTTACATCCGCCATGATGCCGAAGTAGAACACGAACAGGTGGACGGCGATCAGCGGCACCAGCAGCCCCGACTGGGCGCCCAGAGTGACGATCACCGGCGCCATCAGGGTGGAGACGACGATGTAGTTGGCCGTCGTCGGCAGGCCCATGCCCAGGATCAGCGACAGAACCGCCGTCAGCGCGAGGATCGCTATGATGTTGCCACCCGACAGCACCTCGACCACATCGGCAAGCGCCGAACCGACGCCGGTCTGGCTGACCGCGCCGACGATGATGCCAGCGGTCGCCGTGGCGATGCCGATGCCGATCATGTTGCGCGCACCCGTGACCAGACCGTCGACCAGATCCGTGAGCCCGGCCTTGATATCGTTCACCAGGCGGGATTCGCCGCGGAACATCTGCATCAGCGGACGCTGGGTCAGCAGGATAAACACCATGTACATCGTCGCCCAGAAGGCCGACAGGCCGGGCGACAGGCGGTCCACCATCAGCGCCCAGACCAGAACGACCACCGGCAGGATATAGTGGAAGCCCGACCGCGCGGTCGGCCCCGGCAGCGGCAGACGCGTCACAGGCTCGTTCGGATCGTCAAGCTTGAGCGGCGCCTCTTTCGAAGCGACGCGCAGCAGGGCCACATAAACGGCCGTCAGCCCGGCAAAGATGATGTACCCGGCAGTGTCGGGAAACACCGTGCGGATCCAGCCCATGCCGTAATAGACGGCAAAGGACAGCGCGCAGATCATGGCAATCACAAAGGTGATGCCGATGAGCCGCTGAATGATCGGCTTGGGCGTGTAGGCACGCGGCATCCCCTCCATCCCGGCCTTCAACGCCTCGAGATGCACGATATAGACCAGCGCGATGTAGGAAATGACCGCCGGAAGAAAGGCGTGCTTGACCACATCCGTATAGGGAATGCCGACATATTCGACCATCAGAAAGGCCGCGGCCCCCATCACGGGCGGCATGATCTGGCCGTTCACGGAACTGGCCACTTCGACCGCTCCAGCCTTTTCGGAACTGAACCCGACCTTTTTCATCAGCGGGATGGTGAATGTGCCGGTGGTCACGACGTTGGCGATGGAAGACCCCGAAATCAGGCCGGTCATGGCCGAGGCAACGACAGCCGCCTTGGCCGGGCCGCCCTTCATGTGGCCCATCAGCGAAAACGCGACCTGAATGAAGTAATTTCCTGCCCCCGCCTTGTCCAGAAGCGAGCCGAACAGCACGAACAGGAATACGAACGAGGTAGACACCCCCAGCGCGATGCCGAACACGCCTTCGGTGGTGATCCACTGGTGGTTGACGATTTCCGAAAGGTTGTTGCCTTTGTGGGCGATGATTCCGGGCATGTGTTGCCCGAGGATCGTGTACAGCAGGAACACGCTTGCCACGATCATCAGCGCCGGACCCAGCGCGCGGCGAGTCGCCTCGAGCAGGACGAGAATGCCGATCACGGCGACCACAAAATCCTGCGTGACCGGCGCGCCGACGCGACCGGAAATTTCACGGTAATAGACGTAAAGATACAAAGCCGTCGCCGCGCCGACGATGGCCAGAGCCCATTCCCACGGCGGGATCCGGTCCTTGGGCGAGCCGAGGGCGATGGCGGCGTCAAGGGCGATGACCACCACCGGAATCCACCATGTCGAGGATTCGCCCTTGGCCGCGAACATGAACAGCGCCCCCATAATTACCGGTACAGCGATTCCAAGGCCGAACTGGAATTTCGTGCGCGTGGCGGGAAAGGCGGCAAAGGCCAGAAAGATCGCAAAGGCCAGGTGGATCGACCGCGCCTCGGTGTCGTTGAAAACACCCCAGCCGACAATGAACGGAATGGGCGATGCGAACCAGAGCTGGAACAGCGACCAGGCCAGCGCCACGGCCAGCAGGAAGATCCCGACCGGCCCCGCGACAGAACGTCCACCCGTATCGGACGAGGCGACGAGTTCGTCCAGTTCCGTCTGACTGAGCCCGCCGCGACCGGCGGCTTCGGCTTCGACGGCGGCAGCTTTCTGCTGATCTTTGTCCGACATGTTTCACTATCCCTGTTGGCGCTTGGCCCGTGGCCGGATCTTTGTCCGGAATGCGCTTTGGTCGCGGGGGGCCGGTGCGGCCGCCCCCCCGTTTGTCATGTCCCGGGCGGGATCACATCCAGCCGCGTTCCTTGTAGTATTTCTCGGCGCCCGGGTGCAGCGGTGCCGACAGACCGTCCTTGATCATTTCCTCTTCCTTGAGGGTCTCGAACGCCGGGTGCAGGCGCTTGAAGCGGTCGAAATTGTCGAACACCGCCTTGACCACCTCGTAGACCACGTCTTCAGGCACATCGGCCGATGTCACAAAGGTCGCCTTGACGCCAAATGTGGTCACATCTTCGTCCGTGCCTGCGTACATGCCGCCGGGAATGGTAGCCGTCGCGTAGAACGGGTTGTCGGCGATCAGCTTGTCGATCGCTTCGCCCTGGACCGGGACAAGGTTCGCATCGACGGTCGACACGGCCTCCTGGATCGACCCGTTGGGGTGGCCCACGGTATAGATGATCGCATCGACCTTGTTGTCGCCCAGCGCCGCGGCCTGCTCTGCCGGCTTCAGTTCAGAGGCAAGCGCAAAGTCCGACATGCTCCAGTCCATTGCATCCAGCACGACCTCCATCGTGGCCAGCTGGCCCGAACCGGGGTTGCCGACGTTCACGCGCTTGCCCTTTAGATCATCGAAGGAATTGATGTTCGCATCCTTGCGGGCGATGACGGTGAACGGTTCGGGATGCACCGCGAATACGGCGCGCATCTTTTCGAACTGGTTGCCCTCGTATTCAGAGCTGCCGTTATAGGCGTGATACTGCCAGTCGGACTGGGCCACGCCCATGTCCATGTCGCCGGCCTTGATCGCGTTGATGTTGGCGATGGACCCCCCGGTCGAGGGCGCGGTACATTTCAACCCGGTTTCGGCGCTGTCGCGGTTGACCAGACGGCAGATCGACTGTCCGACAACGAAATAGACACCGGTCTGGCCGCCGGTGCCGATGGTGATGAATCGCTCTTGCGCCACCGCAGAGGTGGAGGCCAGAAGGCCCGCCGTCAGGGCGAGGAATCTTGCGTGTTTCATGAACTTCTCCCAGTAGGTTTCATTTTGCCGACCGGCCTTGGGCCGATCCGGATCGTGTTGTTGTCAGGGCATAGGGTCCGGGTGCCGCAAATGCGGGGTCCACAGGCCATCATTCCCCGATTTTGGTGCCGTTTTCGACTTCGGTGTCGGTTCGGCGCGGGCTGTCCGGCCGGGATGATCCTGCCGATTCCCCAAAGAGTGCAACGCGCACATTCGGCCCCTTTTTCCCGTCGGCCCCCGTTTTTCGGTCGGCCCCGTTTGCCGGTCAGCTGGTCGCGGAGATTATGCCGCACGAGTCAGCTTAGCGTAGTATCGTTTATTATTTCGATCAAGTCGGTTACGTTAACATCAACGACCATTTGAAATGTTGCGCAATTTGCGAAACAAAATCAGACGCTTGCAAATAAAACGGGGGATTCGTCTTGGACCTGGATGTCGGTCGGCGGCTAAAATCTGTGCGCAACGCGAGTGGTTTGTCCCAACGTCAACTGGCGCGGCAGGCCGGTGTGACGAACGGATTGATCTCGATGATCGAACAGGGGCGTTCGAGCCCCTCGATCGCTTCGCTCAAGCGTATTCTCGACGCGGTTCCGATGAGTTTTTCCGAGTTCTTTGCCGATGCGGGTCCGGCGCTGGATTCTTTTGTCTGCCGGTCCGAATCGCTGCGCGAGATCAGCATGAATGCCGTTCTCGACCTTCCGAAAGAGGCGGCGAACCTGCTGTCGCTGCGCCAGGTGGGCGATGCGTCGCGCCACACGCTCCAGATGCTGCACGAAACCTATTCCCCCGGGGCGGACACCGGCCCCGAGCTCTATACCCACAATGGCGAAGAGGCGGGAATCGTGGTCGAGGGCCGGATCGCCCTGACCGTCGGCGCCCGGACCGAGGTTCTGGACCCGGGCGACGCCTACATCTTCGAAAGCAGCAAACCGCATCGCTTTCACAATAATTTCACCAAAAGGTGCGTCATCATAAGCGCTTGTACGCCGCCCAGCTTCTGACGCACACCGCCACAGGCTGCGCAGGGGCCGCCGGCCGCTCTGGTGAAACCGAAAAATCAGGATCGAAAATGTATAAACTCCCCCAGCTGGAACGCTACGCCCCCATGGCCGGTGTTGCCGTTCTTGGCCTTCTGTGTCTGCTGCTGGCGCTCTGGTGGCCTTGGCTGCTGGTCCCCGCCGCGCTGTTCGCGGCGCTGACCGCGCTGGGGGTGCATGACATCCGCCAGCCCAGCCATTCGATCCTGCGAAATTATCCCGTCATGGGGCACATGCGGTTTTTGTTCGAAGGTGTGCGCCCGGAAATCCGCCAGTACCTGATCGAATCCGACCAGGACGAGGAACCGTTCAGCCGCGATGCCCGCAGTCTGGTCTATCAGCGCGCCAAGGGGGTCGAGGACAAGCGCCCCTTCGGCACGCGCGAACGGGTCTATGACGCGGGCTATTCCTGGCTCACCCATTCCATGGCGCCGGTGCATAACGCCAACAGCGATTTCCGCGTGACCATCGGCAATGCCGCCTGCAAGCAGCCCTATTCCGCCTCGCTCTACAACATTTCCGCGATGAGCTTTGGCTCGCTTTCGGCCAATGCGATCCAGGCGCTCAACACCGGCGCACGTCTGGGGGGATTTGCCCATGACACCGGCGAAGGTTCGGTTTCGCGCTATCACAAGGCCGGCGGCGGCGATCTGATCTATCAGGTCGCGTCGGGCTATTTCGGCGCGCGCGCGCCCGATGGCACGTTCGACCGCGAAAAATTCGCTGCCACAGCCGCCCTGCCCCAGATCCGGATGATCGAACTTAAGTTGTCCCAGGGGGCCAAGCCCGGCCATGGCGGCATGTTGCCCGCGTCAAAGATCACGCCCGAAATCGCCGAGGCGCGCGGGATTCCGATGGGAATCGACTGCATCTCTCCGGCCGGACATTCGGCGTTTTCCACGCCGTTGGGCATGATGCGGTTCATTCAGGAATTGCGTGACCTGTCGGGGGGCAAGCCGGTGGGGTTCAAGCTGTGCATCGGGCACAGGCGCGAATTCATGTGCATTATCAAGGCAATGCTGGAAACCGGCATTGTGCCGGATTTCATCGTGGTGGACGGCACCGAAGGCGGCACCGGCGCCGCCCCGGTCGAGTTCACCAACCGTGTCGGCATGCCGATGATCGAGGGTCTCAGCTTTGTGCACAACACGTTGCGCGGCGCAGGGCTGCGCGACCAGATCAGGCTGGGCGCGGCGGGCAAGATCGTTTCGGCCTTTGACCTCGCGCGCGCGCTCGCCATCGGGGCGGACTGGTGCAACGCGGGGCGCGGTTTCATGTTCGCCATCGGCTGCATCCAGGCGCAGGCCTGCCACACCAACAAATGCCCGGTCGGCGTCGCCACGCAGGATCCCCTGCGCCAGCGTGCGCTGGACGTGGACGACAAGAGCCAGCGCGTCGCGCGGTTCCACGCCAACACGATGAAGGCGCTGGCCGAAATGGCCGGGGCGGCGGGGCTGACCGATCCCAACGACTTTCTGCCGCGGCACTTCATGGCCCGTCAGGCCGACAACCAGATGGTGACCGGGGAAGAGGCGTTTCCCTATCTGCCCGAAGGTTTCCTGATCGATGGCGTCACCGACAGCCAAGGCTACAAGGCGCGCTGGGACCGCGCAAGCGCCGCAAGCTTTGCCCCGCCGGACTGAGTGCAGACGTACGGGAAACGGCCCGTCTGTGCGCAGACGGACTGACCGCGGTCGGACTAAGCGCGCGGGGTCACCGAAAAACGGCTGATCCGCGCGCCACCCCTCAGGCGCGGTGCGCGCCGTCAGCCAGTGCCCGCACGAAATCCAGCACCTCGGTCACCGACTTGCCCGATGCCAGTTCGGCCACGATGGCCGACCCGACGACGCAGCCATCGGCCACGGCGGCGATCCCCTCGGACGCTTCGGGGGTGCGGATGCCGAAGCCGACGATGACCGGCAGGTCGGTCTGCGCCTTGATCCGCGCCACCTCGGGGGCGACATCGGCAGGCTGCGCCGCGCCCGCGCCGGTGATCCCGGTGATCGACACGTAGTAGACGAACCCCGACGTGTTCTGCAGCACCTTCGGCAGGCGCCTGTCGTCGGTCGTGGGTGTCGCCAGCCGGATGAAGTTCAACCCGGCCTTCTGCGCCGGGATGCAGAGCTCGTCATCCTCTTCGGGGGGCAGGTCGACGATGATCAGCCCGTCGATCCCGGCCTCGCGGGCCTGCACCAGGAACCTGTCGACGCCGCGCGAATAGATAGGATTGTAATAGCCCATCAACACGATGGGCGTCGTGTCGTCGCCTTCGCGGAAGGTGCGGACCATGGAAAGGGTCCGGTCCAGCGTCATCCCGCCCTCAAGCGCGCGCTGCCCGGCCAGCTGGATGGTTTCGCCATCGGCCATCGGATCGGTGAAGGGCAGGCCCAGTTCGATGATGTCGACCCCTGCCGCCGGCAGTCCCTGCACCAGTTCAAGCGAGGTTTCGACATCCGGATCGCCCGCCATGACATAAGCGACAAAAGCCTTCTTTCCCTGTGCCCTGAGATCGGCAAACCTGGTGTCGATACGAGTCATGGTGGTTCCTTCCAGATGGTTCCGCGTGATCTGCCGGAACTGGGGGCGGAAATCAATGGTTCTTGCCCCGAAGGACAGACAGGCGTGACCCTGCGGTTCGGGGTCTGCGCCATGCAACCCATTGCGCAACCCATTCGTGACATCATCAGGGCGCAGAGGATGCCGGGCGTTGCGCCGCCGGGGCGCGGGGGCGTGAATTGCCGGTTCCCGGTCCCCCGGACGGATGCCGTCCTGCCGCCACCGGCATGGCTCCGCCACAGGACACGCTGCCATCTTGCCAGCGGGCGGCATTTGCGCATACCCCTGTGGCCATGCGATTGTCCCTTGCCCCTCCTGCCCGCTTCCCGTTGCCTGCCCTTGCGCCGGTGCTTGCCCTTGTCCCGATGCTTGCCCTTGTCCCGGGCTCTGCCGCTGCGCATCCGCACATGTTCGTGGACAGCCGGATCGACCTTGTCATCGACGCAGAACTGAATGTCACCGACCTTGCGCTCAGCTGGACCTATGACGAATTCACCACGCTGCTGATCCTCGAGGACATGGGGCTTGATCCCGACGGCGACGGGGATCTGACAGAGGCGGAACTGGCACAGCTCAAGGGCTTCGATCTGGTCGAATGGCCCGAAGGGTTCGAGGGCGATCTGTATTTCTACCGCGACGGTGTGCAGATCCCGCTGGACCATCCCGAACCCGCCAAGGTGGCGGTGACGGACGGACGCATCATCGCGACCCACACCCGCAGCCTGAACCCCACCCCTGCGGACGGCCTGCACATCCTGCAATACGATCCGACCTATTATGTCGCCTATAACCTGTCCGGCGGCGTCCACATCCCGGCCCCCTGCACCGCCGCCATCACCCCGCCCGATCCGGATGACGCGACCGAGGCGCTGGCAAAAGAGCTGCTAGAGGTGCCCGCGGACGCCTTTACCCCCATCCGGATCGGCGTGCATTACGCCGAAGACGTGCGGATCACATGCAACGCGCCCTCCTGATCGCGGCGCTTGGGGTTGCGGCTCTGGCCGTCTGGCTCTGGGGGTTTGGCGGGGCCAATACGGTCGCCGTCTGGGCGGCCGAAGGGCAGCGCCTGGCGCAGAACGCCATGGCGCGCGGGTTGCGCAGCCTCAAGGCCGGGGATCCGGGTGCGCTGGTCACCCTGCTGGGGTTGTGTTTCGCCTATGGAGTCTGTCACGCGGCGGGACCGGGGCATGGCAAGATCCTGATCGGCGGCTACGGGATTGCCGCCCGGGTGCCGCTGGCGCGTCTGGGCGGGCTGGCCATCGCGTCGAGCCTTGCGCAGGCGGCGTCGGCGGTGGCGCTGGTCTACACAGGCGTCCTGCTGCTGAACTGGAGCCGCAGCTACATGCAGAGCCTTGCCGATACGCTTATGGCGCCGCTGAGCTATGGCGCCATCGCGCTGATCGGCCTCTGGCTGGGCCTGCGCGGCCTGCGCAAACTGGCCGCGCGCCAGAGTTATGACCGCGGTCATAACCGTGGACATGGTCATGGTTATGACCACGGGCACGGTTGCAACCATGCCCACGGTCCGACACCGGATCAGGCGGCGGCGGTGCGATCGGTCCGCGACGGTGTGTTGCTGATCGGCGCCATCGCCCTGCGGCCCTGCACCGGGGCGCTGTTTCTGCTGATCATCACATGGCGCATGGATCTTGTCTGGCAGGGCATCGCCGGGGCCTTTGCCATCGGGCTGGGCACCGCCTTTGTGACGCTGGCCGTCGCCGCCGCAAGCGTCACCCTGCGCGAGGGTGCGCTGTCGCGCGTCGCGTCCGGTCCGGCCACGGTCCGCGCGCTCGGGCTGGTGGAAACCCTGGCCGGCGGGGTCATCGCCGCCATCGCGCTGCAACTTTTGCAGCGCAGCCTCTGACCGGGCGGCCCGGCGTCTGGCAACCGGCCGAGCGCGGGGGCCGGTTCCGGACCCGCCCAGCCGCCGCAACATTGGTAGCACCGGCTGGTCACCGCCAATGGCACGGCCAGGGTCTTGATCACCGACAGGGTCTTGATCACCGGCAGGGTCTTGATCACCGGCAGGGTCTTGATCACCGGCAGGGTCTTGATCGCAGGCAGGGGCCTGATCGCAGGCAGGGGCCTGATCGCGGCCAGTGTCCGGGGCCGAAAGCCGCAGATACGCTTCTGGTGCCTCTTGCCTGAAACGCGCGCGCCCCCTAAAGCCCCGCAATGACCACGCCACCCACCATGACCTGGCCGCAGCACCTGCGCGCGATCCTGACCCTGGGCCTGCCGCTGATCGGCGGGCACCTGGCGCAATTCTCGATCGGGCTGACCGACACGATCATGCTGGGCCGCTACGGCGCCGAGGCACTGGCCGCGCTGACCCTGGCCACGGCGTTCTATTTCCTGCTGTTCCTGATGGGCTGCGGGTTCGCCTGGGCTGTGATGCCGATGGTGGCGCAGTTCGACGCACAGGACGATCCCACCAGCATCCGGCGGGCGACGCGCATGGGGCTGTGGTTGTCGACGCTGTACTTTGCCTGCGTGATACCGCTGCTCTGGGTGTCGGGCAGCCTGCTGCTGGCGCTGGGGCAGACGCCCGAACTGTCCGCCGATGCCCAGACCTATCTGCGCATCGCCGGGTTCGGGATGCTGCCCGCGCTGCTGGTCATGGTGCTTAAAAGCTATCTTGCCGCGCTCGGGCGCACCCGGATCGTGCTGCTGATGACGCTGGGCGCGGCTTTGGCGAACGGGATCGGGAACTATGCACTGATCTTCGGCAGGCTCGGCGCGCCGGAACTGGGCATCGCCGGTGCGGCCATCGCGTCGGTGATCAGTCAGGCGGTGGCGCTGGTCGGCATCGCCGCCTATGCCCACCGGCGCCTGCCCGAACATGCGCTGTTCACCCGCCTGTGGCGTCCGGACCGCGAGATGTTCAGACGCGTCTTCCTGCTCGGGCTGCCCATCGGCCTGACCACCCTTGCCGAAGTCGGCCTGTTCGAGGCGACGGCCCTGATGATGGGCTGGCTTGGCACCGTGCCGCTGGCGGCGCATGGCATCGCGCTTCAGACCGCTTCGGCCACATTCATGGTGCATCTGGGCTTTGCCAATGTGGCGACGATCCGGGCGGGCAACGCGCTGGGCCGCAACGATCCCGGGCACCTGCGGCGCGGGGCGACGGCGGTCTTTGGCCTGTCGCTCGCGACCTCGTGCCTGACGATCATCGCCTTCCTGACCCTGCCCGAGGCGCTGGTGTCGCTGTTCATCGACCCCGACGACCCGGCGCGCGATGCGATTCTGGCCACCGGCGTGTCGCTGCTGGCGGTGGCCGCGCTGTTCCAGCTGGTCGACGGTGCGCAGGTCATCGCGCTGGGGCTTTTACGGGGGATGCAGGACACGCGCGTGCCCATGATCATGGCTATCGTCGCCTACTGGTGCATCGGCATCCCGGCCTCTTACCTGCTGGGGTTCGTCTGGATGATGGGCGGCGTCGGCATCTGGTCCGGCCTTGTCATCGGGCTGGCGGTTGCGGGCGTGCTGATGCTGCACCGGTTCTGGTCGCGCGCCCTTCGGATGTGACCGCGGCTCAGACCCCGAGACTGCGGCGGCGCAGCACCGGCACCAGCAGCACCGGAACGATGAGCAAGCCCATCGCCACCGCGCTGAACGAGGCGCGCAGGCCGAACCCTTCGGACAGGAACCCCATCATCGGCGGACCGATGAAGAAACCAGCGTACCCCACCACGGAAATGCGCGAAATTGCGGCGGTCCGGTGGCGGGCGGGCACCATGCGCCCGATCCAGGCGAATGCCATGGGCGCCAGCACCGACACACCCGCGCCCAGCGTCGCAAAGCCAAGGTAGGCCAGCCCGAGGGTCGGCGCATGGGCCGCAATCGCCCCCCCGGCCGAGGCGACGAGCGCCGCCCAGAAGATCACCCGCCCTTCAGAGAGCCGCTGTGCGACAAGCTGCCCCGACAGTCGCCCGACCGCCATGGTGATGCCCAGGATCGCGGGCCCCAGCGCGCCCTGCGCCGCACCCGCGCCAAGGTTGCGTTCGAGGTGCAGCGCCGACCAGCCTTCGGTCGCCTGTTCGCTGAGAAAGGCGATGAGGATGATCGCCCCGCCCGGCAGCAGCAGCGCCCATGGCAGCGGCGCGGTCCCGGTCGCGTCGCTGTCCGGCTCGGGGGCGGGCGCGGGGCTGCGCAGGACGACGCCGGCCAGCCCCAGCGCCAGGGCCGACATCACCCCCAGCACCACGCCCGGCCCCATCCCGACCTCGCGCGCAAGTCCCGTGGCCAAAGCGGCGCAGGCATAGGCGACCGAGAACATGCCGTGATTGAGGTTCATCAGCGGCCGCCGCGTCTGCGCCTCGAGCGCGCTGACGCGGGCGTTCATCACCACATCGAGCGTGCCGGAACTGGCCGAGGCCAGCGTCATCGCCAGCGCAAAGGCGAGCCCCGTGGTGGTCCAGCCCGGCAGCAGAAAGGCCAGCGCCATCAGCGCGGTGCAGATCGCAAGCGCCCGATGCCCCAGCAGCCGATCGGCCAGCGGGGCCAGCCACATGGCAAGAACCGCCCCGAAGGCCGCCACCAGCAAGGCCAGGCCAAAGCCGCCGTCCGACAGCCCGACCTGCGGCTTGATCACGGGCACGAGGGCCGCGAAGCTGCCCCAGAACAGGCCCATGGCGGCAAAGGCGGCGGCCGGTGCGCGGCTGCGGACAAGATCGTGAAACATGCTCATGCCGGGCCATTGCCACAGGGCGCATTGGGCGTCCATAGGTGCCGGACTCTGGCGCCCTTTGGTTGGGCCACACGGCGCACGGATCTGCGCCCGCGTGGTCCTGCCAGTGGTACTGCCCGTGGTGCCCGCCTGTGGTCCTGCCTGTGGTCCTGCCCGTGGTGCCACCTGTGGTCCTGCCTGTGGCGAGTTGCGCAGGAACGGTCCGCACGCCGAACGGTGGCACTTCTTCACGCGTATACCGGCCTTAATCCGCCTTGCCTTGGGCGGCGATCCGGTTTATCGCGCGTCGTTCACGCGGGTCTACAGCCTTGGAGGAGGCCCGCACAACCTTGGGAGAATTAAAATGGCTGGAGAGATTCCTGATCTCAAAGCTCTGGAACGGACGGGGACAGGCAAGGGCGCCGCTCGTCAGGCACGTCGCGACAACCTCGTTCCGGGTGTCGTCTATGGTGGTGGCGGCGAACCGCTGGCGATCAACCTGCCCTACAACGCGCTGATCAAGCGCCTGAAGGCGGGCCGCTTTCTGTCCACCCTGTTCAACCTTCAGGTTGAAGGACACGACGATGTGCGTGTGATCTGCCGCGCCGTACAGCGCGATGTGGTCAAGGACCTGCCGACCCACGTGGACTTCATGCGGCTGCGCCGCACGTCCAAGGTCAACCTGTTCATCCACGTGGATTTCATCAACGAGGAAGAGGCCCCCGGCATCAAGCGCGGCGGCGTGCTGACCGTTGTGCGCCCCGAAGTCGAACTGATGGTGACCGCGTCGGACATTCCCGACCACATCACCGTGGACCTGTCGGGTCTGAACATCGGCGACACCGTGACGATTTCGGACGTGACGCTGCCCGAGGGCGCGAAGCCGACGATCGACCGGGATTTCGTGATCGCCAATATCTCGGCTCCGTCGAGCCTGCGAGCCTCGGACGCCGCGGGAGAAGACGAGGTCGAAGAAGACGAAGAGCCCGCCGAGGACTGATCCGCACGGACTCTGCGCAAGACATGATCCAGCGGCCCCGCCCCCACCCGGGCGGGGCCGTTTGCGTTCCGGCGCGTTGCGCCCTATCTCAGGGGGCGTGACAGCGGCAGGAGGATGCGATGAAGATCTTTGCGGGCCTTGGCAATCCGGGCGGACAATACGCGCAGAACCGCCACAACATCGGCTTCATGGCCGTAGACGCCATTGCCGACGCCCACGGATTTCAGCCGTGGAAGGCCCGGTTTCAGGGGCAGGTGGCCGAGGGGCGGCTGGGCGGCGACAAGGTGCTGCTGATAAAGCCCATGACCTACATGAACCTGTCCGGCCAGGCCGTAGGCGAGGCGATGCGGTTCTACAAGCTCGGGCCCGAGGATGTGGTGGTCTTTCACGACGAACTTGACCTTGCGCCCGGGCGGCTCAAGGTAAAGACCGGCGGCGGACATGCGGGGCACAACGGCCTGCGCTCGATCCACGCCCATATCGGCGAGGCCTATGGCCGGGTGCGCATGGGCATCGGCCATCCGGGCCGCAAGGAACTGGTGTCGGGTTACGTGTTGCATGACTTTGCCAAGGGCGATGCCGACTGGCTTGACGACGTGATGCGCGGCGTGGCGGACGGCGCGCCGGACCTGGCGCGCGGTGACGGCGCAAAATTCCTGAACGCGGTGGGGCTGCGGGTCTCGCCGCCGCGCAGCGGTGGCGGCACGGCGCCGAAGGCGCCCACTGGCCCGAAGGCGCCCACTGGCCCGAAGGCGACCACTGGCCCAAAGGCGACCA
Source organism: Puniceibacterium sp. (assembly GCA_024636635.1). Lineage (GTDB taxonomy): Bacteria > Pseudomonadota > Alphaproteobacteria > Rhodobacterales > Rhodobacteraceae > Puniceibacterium. The sequence continues at coordinate 14,319 of JAGXGV010000154.1, read as the reverse complement.
CTGGCCCAGAGGCGCCCGCTCAGCCAAAGACGACCCCTGGCCCGCAGGCGGCGGCCACCGAAGCGCCCGCGCCGGTGCAGGCGGAGGAGACGCAGTCCGCACCCGACACCCGCAACCCGTTGCAGAAACTCGTGGACCGCTTCCGCTAGGGCGTGTTGCGTTGAATTGAGTTCATCTGCCATCCCGAACGCGTTCGGAAACAAACGCGGGTTTGGGCAAGCAGTTGGATGCACTGAATCCGGTCAAACGCAACACGCTACAGACCCCGCGTCGCGTTTGCGTGCCGGGGCGGGGCGTGGTTGACTGCCCGCGACGGCCGCAGCGGCCCGGAGACATGGCATGCGGACATTCGGAAAATGGCTTGGGCGGATCCTGCTGGCACTGGTGCTGGCGGCGGCGGTCGCAGGATACTGGAACCGGGACGCGCTGACGCGCCTGATGGCGGTCAATTCCCTGTTCGATGCCGAGCATATCGTTCAAAATTTCAGCAACATGGACACGCTGTTCCATACTGCCGCCGTTGCGCGCGGGACCGGTGCGGTCGCCCTTCTGCCCGACGGTCCCGCGCTTGCCATGCCCGATGATTTCGCCGCCTGGGCCGATCGGCGCGCTGTCACCTCGCTTGTCGTTTTGTCGGGGGGCGCGCTGGTGTACGAAACTTACCGGATGGGCACCGGCCCCGGCGACAGGCGCATCTCCTGGTCGGTCGCCAAATCCTGGCTCTCGGCGCTGTTCGGTGTCGTGCTGGACGAAGGCACGATCGCCGACCTGGACGATCCGGTCACAAAATACGCCCCGAAGTTGGCGGGGGGTGCCTATGACGGGGCAAGCATCCGCAATGTGCTGAACATGGCCTCGGGCGTCACATTTGACGAGGATTACTTCGACTTCTGGAGCGATATCAACCGGATGGGCCGCATACTTGCGCTGGGCGGCTCGATGGACGATTTTGCCGCCGGGCTGGACGACAGCTTTGCGGCCCCCGGCACGCGCTGGCAGTATGTTTCGATCGACACGCATGTGCTTTCGATGGTGCTGCGGGGCGCGACGGGGCGGTCGATCCCCGATCTGATGTCGGAAAAGATCATGATCCCCATGGGGGTCGAGGCAGAACCCTATTACGTGACGGACGGTTACGGCGTGGCCTTCGTGCTGGGCGGGCTGAACCTGACCACCCGGGATTATGCCCGAATGGGGCAGTTGTTCCTGGACGACGGTGTTTTCAACGGGCGCCGGATCGTGCCCGCCGACTGGGTGCGCGCATCGACGACGCCATCGGCACCGACGGCCCCGGGCGCGCTGCAATACGGCTATCAATGGTGGATCCCGGCGGATGCGTCCGAGGGCGAATTCCTTGCCCGGGGGGTCTATGGGCAATATGTCTACATAGACCGCGCATCGGACGTGGTGATCGCCACCACCGGCGCAGACCGGGATTTCCGCGCCGAGGGGGCCTTTGCAGACTCGCTCGGGATGTTCCGGCGTATCGCGGACCGAGCAAAGCAGGAGAGATGAGATGGAAAAAGATCCCGAAATCAATGTTCTGGGTAACGCGCTTGAGATTTGCGGCACGGACCCTGTCACCGGCTTTTTTCGGGACGGGCATTGCAACACCTGCGCCGCCGATGCCGGAAGCCACACGGTCTGCGCCATCATGACGGCGGAATTCCTGGCCTATTCCAAGTACGTGGGCAACGATCTGTCGACTCCGCGCCCCGAATTCCACTTTGCCGGACTGCGCCCCGGCGATCCCTGGTGCCTGTGTGCCAGCCGCTTTCTTCAGGCGCATGACGAAGGCTGCGCGCCGCGGGTGCGGCTGTCGGCCACCCACGTTCGGGCGCTGGATATGGTACCGCTGGCAATCCTGGAGCAGCATCAAAGCTGACATTGCCCTGCCGCATATCAGGGGGTTGGCGGGTGTCCTTGTGGGATCGCTTGCCCATACTGGATCAATCTACAGACTTGTCCACAGTCTTGGCCACAGTCTTGGCGCAGGCCGTAAGCAGGCCGTGGCCCGTGCGGCGCCGTGCCTGTGTCGGCCGGGCAATCTGCGCCGGGCCTGCGCATGCAAAACCCGCCGGTGGCTTTTGACCACGGCGGGTTGATTTTCCTTGCGTCTTCCGTCCGGTTCTGGGGCTTAACCCATGTCAAAGCCAAGGTGTTTTGCCACCGTGTAGATGTCCTTGTCACCGCGTCCGCACATGTTCATGCAGATCAGGTGATCCTTGGGCAGTTCTGGCGCAATCTTCATCACATGCGCCAGCGCGTGGCTGGGTTCGAGCGCGGGAATGATGCCTTCACGGTCACAGCAGAGGGTGAATGCCTCTAGCGCCTCGGCATCGGTGATCGAGACGTATTTGGCCCGCCCGATGTCGTGCAGCCAGGCGTGTTCCGGGCCGATGCCGGGATAGTCCAGACCGGCAGAAATCGAGAACCCTTCGAGGATCTGGCCGTCGTCATCCTGAAGCAGATAGGTCCGGTTGCCGTGCAGCACGCCGGGGCGCCCGCCGGTGAGCGAGGCGCAATGTTCCATCTTGTCGTTGACGCCCTTGCCGCCGGCCTCGACCCCGATGATGTTCACTTCCTTGTCGTCAAGGAAGGGGTAGAACAGGCCCATGGCGTTGGACCCGCCGCCGATGGCAGCGACCAGCGTGTCGGGCAGACGGCCTTCGGCCTCGTGCATCTGTTCGCGGGTTTCCTTGCCGATGATGGCCTGGAAATCGCGCACCATGGCGGGGTACGGGTGCGGGCCTGCGACCGTGCCGATGCAATAGAACGTGTCGCGCACATTGGTCACCCAGTCGCGCAGCGCATCGTTCATCGCATCCTTCAGCGTGCCACGGCCAGAGGTGACCGGGATCACCTCGGCCCCCAGCAGGCGCATGCGGAAGACGTTGGGTTTCTGACGTTCGACGTCATGGGCGCCCATGTAGACCACGCATTTCAGCCCGAACTTGGCGCAGACGGTGGCGGTGGCGACACCGTGCTGGCCCGCGCCGGTTTCGGCGATGATGCGCGATTTTCCCATGCGGCGGGCCAGGATGATCTGGCCGAGCACGTTGTTGATCTTGTGCGCGCCGGTGTGGTTCAGTTCGTCCCGCTTCATGTAGACCTTGGCGCCGCCCAGATGGTCGGTCAGGCGTTCGGCGAAATACAGCGGGCTGGGGCGGCCGACGTAATGTTTCCACAGGAAATTCATCTCTTCCCAGAAACTGTCGTCCGTCTTGGAAATCTCGTACTGCTCTTCCAGTTCAAGGATCAGCGGCATCAGGGTTTCGGACACGAAGCGGCCGCCGAAATCGCCGAAACGGCCCTTTTCGTCGGGTCCGTTCATGAAGCTGTTGAAGAGGTCGTTCATCGCGCGTCTCCCATGTCTCGGAGGATATTCTAGATCCCGCGGGGCCGGATTTCCAGAGCTATTCCGTCAGTGGGGGCGATCCGGCGGGGACTGGCAGGAGGCTGGACGAGGCACTGGCCGGGACGCTGGCGGCTTGCACATGTTGGGCGGTCGTGGTCCAACTCGGCGCAGAGGATCACTCAGAGGAGCGCGCCCGTGACAGCCGCAACACCCGACAAGGGCATGATCGCCCGTCAGTTCATCGAGGCGATCCCCCATGCCGCCGCCATGGGCATGAAGCTGACCGACATCGGCGACGGAACTGCCGAAATCGTGATGGCCTACGATCCGCGCCTGATCGGCGATCCCGACACCGGCGTGATCCACGGCGGGGCGGTGTCGGCGTTGATGGACACCTGCGGTGGCGCGTCGGTCATGGCCCATCCCACGGCCCCGGCGGCGACGGCGACCATCGGGCTGCGCATCGATTACATGCGCGCCGCGACGCCGGGTCAGAACATCACCGCCCGCGCCACCTGCCATCACATCACCCGTTCGGTCGCCTTTGTGCGCGCCACGGCCACAGACGACGACACCGACCGCCCCGTTGCCACCGCCACCGGCACCTTCACCGTGGAGCAGGGCTGATGCGCCGCCCGCCCGAGCCCGTGCAGGTGGTCAAGCAGCGCCGCGATGCCGCGCTGAACGCGCTGGTCGGCGGCGTGCCCTACATCCAATTCCTGGGCATAAGGTTCGACCGGCGCGGCGACGAACTGACCGGGCTGCTGCCCTATGACGACAAGCTGATCGGCAATCCGATGCTGCCAGCGATCCACGGCGGGGTGACGGCGGCGTTCCTTGAGGTGACGGCGATCATCACGCTAAGCTGGGCCTGGCTGTGGCAGGACATCGAGAGCGGGGCGCTGAAGCTGGCCGATCTTGAGGCTGGAAAACTGCCGCGCCTGCCAAAGACCATCGACTTTTCCACCGATTACCTGCGCACCGGGCTGCCGCGCGATGCCTATGCCCGCGCCCGGGTCACCCGGTCGGGACGGCGCTATGCGTCGGTGCATGCGCAGGCCTGGCAGGACAATCACGACCGCCCCTTTGCCGAATGTTCGGCCCATTTCCTGATGCCGCGCAACGATGGCTGACCGCGGCGGCACTGCGGTCTGCGGCGCACCCGTGACACAATGACCGACGCCACGGGTTTTGTCCGCGAACCGCTGCGCGAGGTAACGCACCGTCGCGTGCTGGCCGTGGCCATTCCCATCGTGCTGTCCAATGCGACCGTGCCGATCCTTGGTGCGGTCGACACAGGCGTTGTCGGGCAGATCGGGCTGGCTGCGCCCATCGGGGCAGTTGGCATCGGCGCGATTATCCTGACCGGGATCTACTGGATCTTCGGCTTTCTGCGCATGGGCACCACGGGTCTTGCCGCGCAGGCGGCGGGCGAAGGCAACCGCCCCGAGGTTGCCGCGCTTCTGACCCGGGTGCTGATGATTGGCCTGGGGGCCGGGGCCGTGATGATCCTGGGCCAGAGCCTGATCTTTCGCGCGGGTTTCGCCCTGTCACCCGCCAGCGCCGAGGTCGAGGATCTGGCGCAGACCTACATGGCGATCCGCATCTGGTCGGCGCCCGCGGCCATATCGATCTTCGGCATCACCGGCTGGTTGATCGCGCAGGAGCGCACGCGCGGGGTGCTGGTGCTGCAACTGTGGATGAACGGGGTCAACATCGTGCTGGACCTGTGGTTCGTGCTTGGCCTGGGCTGGGGGGTGGCGGGCGTTGCAATCGCCACCTTCATCGCCGAATGGTCCGGCCTGATCATGGGGCTCTGGCTGTGCCGCGCGGCGTTCGGCGTGCCCGCCTGGCGCGACTGGGCGCGGGTGTTCGACCGGGTCAAACTGGTCCGCATGGCGCGGGTCAATTCCGACATCCTGATCCGGTCTTTGCTGTTGCAGGCGGTGTTCATGTCGTTCCTGTTCCTCGGGGCCGATTTCGGTGACGTGACGCTGGCGGCAAATCAGGTGCTGCTGCAATTCCTTCAGATCACCGCCTATGCGCTGGACGGTTTCGCATTTGCCGCCGAGGCGCTGGTGGGCCAGGCCATGGGCGCCCATGCGGTGGGGCATCTGCGGCGCAGCGCGCTGATCACCAGCCTCTGGGGGCTGTTGTCCTGCATCGCAATGGCGATGGCCTTCTGGCTGGGTGGTCCTGCGCTGATCGACCTGATGGCGGATGTTCCCCCGGTGCAGGAGGCGGCGCGCGTCTATCTGCCGTGGATGATCGCGGCGCCGCTGTTGGGGCTGGCGGCCTGGATGCTGGACGGGATCTTTATCGGGGCGACGCGGTCGGGGGACATGCGCAACATGATGGTGGTGTCGGCGCTGGTGTATCTGGGCGCGGTGCTGGTGCTGGTGCCGATCTGGGGCAACCATGGTCTTTGGGCGGCGCTGATGGTGTCATTCGTGGCGCGGGGTGTGACACTGGGCTGGCGCTATCCGGCGCTGGAGCGGGCGGCGGCCTGACCGGTAGCCATAGCGGGCAGCCATGATGGGCAGGCAGGCAGGCGGGCGTTGCGGGGAACGCGCCCTGCCCGTTTGCCCTGCCCCAACAGCCCTGTCCGGTTGCGTTGGCCCGTCCTGACGGCCGCGACACAATTCGACCCGGGGCGGCGGCGATATGCTCAGGCTTGTTGCCCTCGCCCCTTACGGCGCATAGGTTCGGGTCAGGGGAGTTCGTGACCGATGACTGAAAAACGCCTCAGCTTCAAGGAAATGTGCGCGCGGTATGACGTGACGCCACGCACCTTGCGCTACTACGAATATATCGAACTGCTGCAACCGGACCGCGAAGGCCGGGCCCGCTGGTACGGCGCGCGCGAACGGGCGCGGATGACGCTGATCCTGCGGGGGCGCAAGTTCGGCTTTCAGCTGGAGGATATCCGCCAGTGGCTGCTGATCTACGAAAAAGAAGGCACCACGGCGCAGATGCAGGCCTGGATCACCCTGGCCGACGGCCAGCTTGAAGAGCTGGCCGAACAGCGCCGCCAACTGGACGCTGCCATCGACGAACTGAAGCGCCTGCGCGACGACACCGCCGAGTCGCTTAAAGGTTGAGCCGGGTTCCGTGCGGTCAGGTATTGCTTGCCTTGCGCCAAGCCAGCGGTTTTTGACCGTTTAATAAAATTTCAGGAACCCGTGCTTGACGTTGCCTTATCTTACGTCAACGAAAAAGTGACGTGGCGTATGACTTACGTCACCCTGATTTCCGATTGTAAGATTGCTCCGAGAGCCGCATCTCGCTGGGCAGATGACCCTGCGAAAGGCGACAGAGATGAATGACGACCAGACGATGACGATCCGCCAGATGTGCGATGCGTTCGACGTGACGCCGCGCACCCTGCGGTTCTACGAGGCGAAGGAGCTGCTGTTTCCGATCCGCGACGGCCAGAAGCGGTTGTTCACCCGGCGCGACCGGGCCCGGCTCAAGCTGATCCTGCGTGGCAAGCGCTTTGGCTTCAGCCTTGAGGAGATCCGCCAGCTTCTGCATCTTTACCACATGGGAGATCAGCAGCAGACGCAGATCACCACGACCTACGGGATTGCTCAGAAGCGGTTGGCCGAACTGGTGGTCCAGCGCGACGATCTGAACACGGCGATACTGGAGCTCGAAGACCAGTTGAAGTGGGGCGAAAAGATGCTTGCCTCGCTGAACCAGACAAAGAAAGCCGCCGAATAGGCGACACCCCAAGGGAGGACCCGATGCCGATCTACCACGCGCCCATCAAGGATATGCAGTTCGTTCTGCACGACGTGCTGAAGATGTCCGACTCCGGTATTCCCGGTTACGAGGATCTGGACCGCGACACCACGGCCGCCATCCTGGAAGAGGCCGGCAAGCTGAGCGAGAACGTCCTTGCCCCGCTGAACCCGGTAGGGGATGCAGAGGGTTGCACGCTGGAAAACGGTGTCGTGCGCACGCCCAAGGGGTTCAAGGACGCCTATGACCAGATGCGCGAAGGTGGCTGGATCGGGCTGGATTGCGATCCCGACTATGGCGGCCAGGGTATGCCGTACCTGATGAACTCGGCCGTGGGCGAGATGTTCGTGTCCGCCAACATGGCGTTCAACATGTACCAGGGCCTGAGCCACGGCGCCTACAACGCGATCCACACCCACGGTTCGGACGCGCAAAAGGCGATGTACCTGCCGAAGATGGTCGAAGGGTCGTGGTCCGGCACCATGAACCTGACCGAGCCGCATTGCGGCACCGATCTGGGCCTGATCCGCACCAGGGCGGAACCGCAGGACGACGGTTCGTATTCAGTCACCGGCCAGAAGATCTGGATCTCGGCGGGCGAACATGACCTGACCGACAACATCATCCATCTGGTGCTGGCACGGATCCCCGGCGGCCCCGAGGGGGTCAAGGGCATCTCGCTGTTCATCGTGCCGAAGTTTTTGGTGAACGAGGACGGATCGCCGGGCGCGCGCAACGACCTGTCCTGCGGCGGTCTGGAAAAGAAGATGGGCATCCACGGCAATTCCACTTGCGTGATGAACTATGACGGCGCACGCGGATTTCTGATCGGCGAGCAACACAAGGGCATGCGCGCCATGTTCACCATGATGAACGAGGCCCGTCTGGGCGTCGGCCTGCAAGGTTACGCACAAGGCGTGGTGGCCTACCAGAACGCGCTGGGCTTTGCGCAGGACCGGCTTCAGGGACGTGCGATCACCGGGGTCGAGGCGCCGGACAAGCCTGCCGATCCGATCATCGTGCACCCGGATGTGCGCCGCAACCTGCTGCACCAGAAGTCGTTCATCGAAGGCGCGCGGGCCTTTACCTTCTGGGGTGCGTCGCTGATCGACCGCGCGCATCGCAATCAGGATGCACAGGCCGAGGGGCTGATTTCGCTGCTGACACCCGTGCTCAAGGGCTTCCTGACCGACAAGGGATTCGAGACGACGGTTTTGGCGCAACAGACGTTGGGCGGATCGGGCTTTACCCGCGAATGGGGGCTCGAGCAGTTCGTGCGCGATGCCCGGATCACGATGATCTATGAGGGCACCAACGGCATCCAGTCTCTGGATCTGGTCGGGCGCAAGCTGGGGCAGGACGGCGGCAAACACGTCATGGGCTTCTTCGAGATGGTCAAGACGTTCCTTAAGGAAAACGCCGGACAGGATGCGGAATTTGACGCGCAGTTCCTTGACCCGCTCAAGGCGGCGTCAAAGGATCTTCAGGCGGCGGGGATGTATTTCATGGCAGAAGGCATGAAGAACCCAAACAATGCGCTGTCGGGGTCCTACGATTTCATGCACCTGTTCGGGCATGTCTGTCTTGGGCTGATGTGGGCGCGGATGGGGCTGGCCGCAAAGCTCGGACTTGCGTCGGGCGACGGCGATGCGCAGTTCTACGAAACCAAGCTGGCGACGGGGCGTTACTACATGGCGCGGCAACTGCCTGCCACGGCGCTGCACCTTGCCCGCATCCAGAGCGGGGCCGAACCGGTGATGGCGCTGGACGCGGCCAACTTCTGATACGAAGGTGCGCAGTGTCTGCGCACCCACGGTGCCGGAGATCACGATGCCCAAACGCTTTCGCCTGACACGCCGCTTTCCGGTCGCGATGACCGAAGACGGTTACCGCAAGCTCAAGGCCTTTGCCGCCGAGGCGGGGCTGGACGAAGGCGAGGCGCTGTCGTTTCTCTTCGAGAATTTTGACAGCGTGACCGACAAAGAGGCTCTGGGCCACCGCCTGCGCCTGTTCAACGCGGATCTGGATGCACGCAAGCGATAGACGTCCAAACGGTGGGGGAGCCGGATGACACCAAAATGGCGGATCAGGAAGCCCGCGATGCTCTGCGGCATGACAGACCGGGTTATCGCCGGGCGCTGTGCCGTGCGGGGTGCCGTGCTGGCTGGCAGCGACTGTCGGCTTGCCGGGCAAAAGAGCTTGCGCATCATCGGACTGCGCGCCGACGTGATCCCGGACAGCGCCAGGATCAACCTGGTGGCGTTCGCAAAGGGCATCCCTCTGGGGGTGGCAATTACTCAGAGCGCGGCTGGGTCTGTGCGTGCCTGCAATCAGGACAGGATCGACCGCCATGCAGCGGACACCGCAGCATTGTCTGTCGATGCGGTCGGCAGGTCGGCGGAAATGTTTCCTGACGGCGCGGATGGGCAGGGAACTCTGCCGGATACTGCGGCGGCGGGTGCAGCAGGACCTGGTGAAGACCGGTTTCGCCGCACCTGGGTTGATGGAGTGCACGTCTGTGTGACGCGCCAAGCGCGAAGCCTTCGCTCGCCCGACGACCCGGTTGCGAAACAACCGCCCGGAACCCGCCGGATGCAGGACCCTGGCCACCACCGCCCGCACCATTCTCGACCTCGGCCTCGCGGAACACCTGTGCGTCTGACGGGCGCTGGCGAACCCCTTGCTGACAGACAGGCAAGGAGTTGTTCATGGGAACTGTCAAAAGATGCACGGCGGCCAAGGCCATATGCGACAACAGATGGAAAACGCACCCTCGTCCAATGCGCGGGTGCGGCCAATTTTCTCTGCCGCCGACGAAATGATGAAGGAACCGATGGCGAGGTCGCTCTGATCCGGCAAACCCTAGATCCGCTGAAAAGGCACGTTTTTGGGTATTTGGAAAAAGAAGAAGCAGGTCCGCGCGCCGATCGACTGAACAACGCGCGGCCTGCAACTTGCGAACCTTGCACACCGGCCCCTCATCGGGATTTACCACATTGGGCGAATGCGCCTGGCTTCTCCTTTTGCGGTCATCGGCTCCCCAGCCTGTACCGCACCTTCGAGTTTGCACCACCGTGCTTAATCAATCGTTACCGACAGCCACCTTTCGCTTCTTCTTTTCAAAAATACCCGAAAACGACTTCGACCCCAGGTACCCCGGTTAGGAATTGAGACCATGACCATGCAACTGCACTGCTTTGGAGAATCCGGCAATGCCTACAAGGCGGCGCTGGCGCTGGAACTGGCCGGTCTCGACTGGGAAGCGGTGTTTGTCGATTTTTTCAACGGCGCGACGCGAAGCCCAGATTATCGCTGCAACATCAATGAGATGGGCGAGGCGCCCGTGCTTGTGGACGGCCCCGTCAGGCTCAGCCAGTCAGGTGTCATCCAGATGTATGTAACCGAAAAGTCCGGCAAGTTCGGCGGAGCGACACCGGCAGAGGCGCGCGAAGTGATGCGCTGGGTGTTCTGGGACAATCACAAGCTGTCAAGTCAGGCCGGCATGACGCGTTTCCTCATGAACTTCCTGCCGGCGGAAAAGCGTCCTGCCCCGGTGATCCAGTTCATGCAGGGTCGCCTGCGGGCCGTTTACGAGGTGCTGAACACGCACCTGGCGGGACGCGACTGGATCGTCGGAGACGCGATCACCAATGCGGATATCAGCTGCTGCGCCTATCTTTACTATCCCGAGCCTTTCGGGTTCGCGCGTGCCGACTGGCCGCATATCGACGCCTGGCTTGCGCGCATCAGCGCGTTGCCCGGCTGGAAACACCCCTATGATCTGATGCCCGGGTCGCCCGCGGACCGGGCGCCTGGATAAAGCCCGCGGACCGGGCGCCTGGATAAAGCCCGCAGGCCGGGCGCAAGGATAAAGCCCGCAGACCGGGCCTCAAAATAAAGCCCGCAGGCCGGGCGCACCAGTAAAGCCCCTATGACCGGGCCTGAAGGAGACCATGATGACCGAAGCCTATATCTACGACGTCCTGCGGACCCCGCGCGGCAAGGGCCGCAAGGATGGCGCATTGCACGAGGTGACCTCGGTGCGCCTGTCGGCGCAGGTGCTGAACGCCCTGAAAGAGCGCAACCATCTGACCGGTCATGCGGTCGAGGATGTGATCTGGGGCAATGTCACGCAGGTCGGCGAACAGGGCGGATGCCTTGCGCGCACCGCCGTCCTGGCGAGCGAGCTTGACCAGTCCATTCCCGGCCTTGCGATCAACCGGTTCTGCGCCTCTGGCATGGAGGCGGTGAACCTGGCCGCCAATCAGGTGCGTGGCGGCGCCGGGGATGCCTATATCGCCGGCGGGGTCGAGATGATGGGTCGTGTGGCCATGGGCAGCGACGGTGCCGCGATCGCCGTTGATCCCAGCGTGGCGATGGACACCTATTTTGTTCCGCAGGGGATCAGCGCCGACATCATCGCGACCGAATACGGTTTCAGCCGCGACGACGCCGATAGCCTTGCGGTGGAAAGCCAGCGCCGGGCCAAGGCCGCCTGGGACGACGACCGGTTCGCAAAATCCATCCTGACCGTGCGCGACCAGAACGGCCTGCCGATCCTGGACCGCGACGAATACATGCGCCCCGAGACCAACATGCAGAGCCTGGGCGCGCTCAACCCCAGCTTTCAGGCCATGGGCGAGGTGATGCCCGGCTTCGACAAGATCGCGCTGATGAAATATCCGCACCTCGAGCGGATCAACCACATCCACCATGCGGGCAATTCGTCGGGGATCGTCGACGGTGCTGCGGGGGTGCTGGTCGGCAACAAGGAATTCGGCGAAAAATTCGGGCTGACGCCGCGCGCCCGCATCCGGGCCACGGCCAAGATCGGTACCGATCCGACCATCATGCTGACCGGTCCCGTGCCGGTGACCGAAAAGATCCTGAAGGACAACGGCATGTCCATCAGCGACATCGACCTGTTCGAGGTCAATGAAGCCTTTGCCAGTGTCGTTCTGCGCTTCCTTCAGGCCTTTGACGTGGACGCCGCCAGGGTGAACGTGAACGGCGGGTCGATCGCCATGGGCCATCCGCTGGGCGCCACCGGCGCGATCATCATCGGAACGCTGCTTGACGAGCTTGAACGGTCTGGCAAGGGCGTCGGCCTTGCCACGCTCTGCATCGCCTCTGGCATGGGGGCCGCGACGATCATCGAGAGGGTTTAGGCCCGTGATGCCTCAGGCTTGCGGCGGCGGGCGTCCGGCATCGGGGCCGATGCCGCGCGCCGCCCGCCCTTTGACCCAGGTGGCCCCGCCCATCTGACAGCGACAACGCCGTGCCTGCCGCGGCCCCGATCCACCTCTGAACGGAGAGAGACCATGACCGATTTCACCATGACCAAAGACGCCGACGGCGTGGCGATCATCACCTGGGACGTTCCGGAAAGATCCATGAACGTCATGTCGCTGCAAGGATTTTCCGAGCTTGACGCGCTGATCGACGACGCGCTTGCCGATGAAGCCGTGAAGGGCATCGTGATCACCAGCGTCAAGGACAGCTTTGCCGGCGGCATGGACCTGAACGTCATCGCCAAGATGAAGGACGACGCCGGGGACGAGCCCGCGCGCGGGTTGTTCGAGGGCGTGATGCAGATGCACGCCGTGCTACGCAAGATAGAACGTGCCGGCATGGCCCCCAAGACCAACAAGGGTGGCAAGCCGATTGCCGCCGCCCTTCCTGGCACGGCGCTGGGCATCGGGCTGGAACTGTCGCTGGCGACGCACCGGATCTTTGCCTCGATCAATCCCAAGGCGAAGATCGGCCTTCCCGAGATCATGGTCGGCATCTTTCCGGGCGCCGGGGGCACCACGCGCCTCGTGCGCAAGATGGGGGCAATGGCAGCCTCGCCCTTCCTGCTTGAGGGCAAGCTGTCGGATCCGGTCCGGGCCAAGGCGGCGGGGATCATCGACGAGGTGGTGGCCGATCCGCTGGGCGCGGCGCGCGACTGGGTGCTGCAAGCCAAGGACGCCGATCTGGTGAAGCCCTGGGACGACAAGGGCTACAAGATGCCCGGCGGCGCGCCTTATCACCCGGCGGGTTTCATGACCTTTGTCGGGGCCTCCGCCATGGTCAACGGCAAGACGCAGGGCGTCTATCCGGCGGCCAAGGCGCTGCTGAGCGCGGTCTATGAGGGTGCACTGGTGCCCTTTGACACCGCGCTGAAGATCGAGGCGCGCTGGTTCACCAACGTGCTGATGAACCCGAGTTCGGGCGCGATGATCCGCAGCCTGTTCATCAACAAGGAGGCGCTGGAAAAAGGTGCCGTGCGGCCCGCCGATGTGCCCGACCAGCGCGTGCGACAGGTCGGTATCCTGGGTGCGGGCATGATGGGTGCAGGCATTGCGCTGGTGGCCGCGCAGGCCGGGATCGATGTGGTGCTGATCGACCAGAAACAGGATGCGGCGGACAAGGGCAAGGCCTATGTCGCCGACTACATGGACAAGGGCATCGCAAAGAAAAAGGCGTCGCCCGAATCCAAGGAGGCGCTGCTGGGGCGCATCCATGCCACGACCGATTACGCCGCGCTGCAAGGCTGCGACCTGATCGTCGAGGCGGTGTTCGAGGACCCGCGCATCAAGGCCGAGGTGACGCGGAACGTCGAAAAGGTGATCCCCGAGGACTGCATCTTTGCCACCAACACCTCGACCTTGCCGATCACCGATCTTGCCGCGGCGTCAGAGCGGCCCGGGCAGTATATCGGCATCCATTTCTTCAGCCCGGTCGAAAAAATGATGCTGGTCGAGATCATCAAGGGCGAGGCGACCGGCGATGTTGCCGTGGCCAAGGCGCTGGATTTTGTCCGGCAAATCCGCAAGACGCCGATCGTGGTGAACGATGCGCGGTTCTTTTACGCCAACCGCTGCATCATTCCCTACATCAATGAAGGCATGCGCATGGTGGCCGAGGGCGTGGCCCCGGCCCTGATCGAGAATGCCGCGCGCATGGTCGGGATGCCGCTGGGACCGCTGCAACTGGTGGACGAGACATCCATCGATCTGGGCGCCAAGATCGCGCGCGCGACAAAGTCGGCGATGGGCGACGCCTATCCCGACGGCGCGGTCGACGAGGTATTGTTCCGCCTAGCCAAGGACGGCCGCCTGGGCCGCAAGGCGCAGGCCGGTTTCTATGCCTACGGCGACGACGGCAAACGGCTGGGTCTCTGGGACGGGCTGGCGGCGCTCTACCCGATTCGGGACGGCCAGCCCGATCTCTCC
>JAGXGV010000153.1 GCA_024636635.1 Puniceibacterium sp. | reverse complement strand
GGTTCAGCCCGGCCTCGATCACCAGATCGGCGTGGCCTGCTGCCACCAGGGCATAAGCGTAACAATCCATGCCATAACGGGTCAGCCTGACGCTGGATGCCACACGTTCGAAGGCGGCGCGATCTTCCGGTGTGCCGACCTCGGGGAAGGTTGTGAACAGCGTTGCGTCTGACAACTCCAAAGTCTGGCGCACGGCAAGGGGCACAACTCCCTGCGGACCGGTGCAGCGTGCCACCCCGAATCCGCCTTCGAACCGTTCGCCGATATAGGGCTGGTCGATCAGGCCGTAGCGCGGACCGGTGTCGTCCGATACCGCGATCAGCACGCCCCAGGTCGGGGTGCCGCTGATGAAACCGCGGGTGCCATCGATCGGGTCCAACACCCAGGTCAGACCGCTTGACCCGACCGTGGTCCCGAACTCTTCGCCGAGAATGCCGTCATCGGGCCGTTCCCGCGCGAGTATCTCGCGCATCGCCCGTTCCGCAGCCCGGTCGGCAGCGGTCACCGGATCGAACCCCCCCGACAGCTTGTTGTCCGAAACCAGTCCCGGGCTGCGGAAATACGGCAATACGGCCCGCCGCGCGGCGTCTGCCAACACGTGGGCCGTTTGAATCAGCAAGTGCTGATCCGGCTGTGAAAGTTCGACCATGCAATCTCCTGCGGTGCGCCGAAACCTCAGCTATCGCAGGCGGGGCACGGGCTCAAGCGACGTCGGACAGGACCCGTGCCAGTTCGAACAGGCGACGACGTTGATTCTCCGGAATGGCATAGTAGGAGCGCACGAGATCCAGCGCTTCCTTGTCGCCCAGCAAATCCGTGGGCACGCCATCATGGTTCGGTTCACCGGCATCTTCCGTAGCGATACCTTCGAAGAAGAAGCTCACCGGCACTTCCAGAGCGTCCGCAATGCCCCAGAGACGCGACGCGCTAACCCTGTTGGCTCCGGTTTCATACTTCTGGATCTGCTGGAACTTGATTCCGACGCGTTCTGCGAGTTGTTGCTGGGTCATGCCCACAAGCCAACGACGGTGGCGTATTCGTTTTCCCACATGAACGTCCACAGGGTGCGTCATAAGATGATCTTCCTTCATTCACTCGTTTAATAAATAAGCCGCCGACGACCGCAGATAGCATGATCGTAAACGACCATGGAAATCCTGCGGCATTGCCGGTTATGTCACTGCGCACCCCTACAGCTTGCGCGAAACTAACCTTTAAAACTTATGTTGCGCAAGAAAATTGATATCCGGACAATGAATTTGGTTAAGCCGATGCACTCTGTGCGCGAAATCCGGCGCATCCGGAAAACCGGTCCAGACACGTTGAAACACCCTCTAAGGCTCTGATGACATATAAATAAACCCCAATGCAACCTATCGGCAACAGGATCCGCAAATGCACGCTTATCACGTTACGTCACATGTCTCGCCTCCCCGTCTTTCCGACATCTCCGTGCCCGCCCCCGGCACAAGAGAGATTCGCGTTAAGGTAGAAGCCTGCGGTCTGAACTTTGCGGACCTGCTGATGGTGGGCGGCACGTATCAGGAAACGCCCGCCCTGCCCTTCACCCTCGGAATGGAGGTTGCCGGGACGGTCGATGCCCTTGGCGACGGTGTCTCAGGATTCGCGCCAGGTGACCGGGTTGCCGTCTTCGGCGGTCATGGCGGGCTTGCGGAATACGGATGCTTCGATGCGGCGCGCGCGGTGCATCTGGCCGATGCCATGTCCTTTATGGACGCGGCTGCCTTCCAGGTCGCGTATGGCACCAGCCATCTGGCGCTGTCACACCGGGCGCGGCTGATGCCGGGCGAAACGCTCCTGGTGCTGGGGGCGGCGGGCGGGGTTGGCCTGACCGCCGTCGAGATCGGCAAGCTGATGGGGGCACGCGTCGTCGCCTCTGCGCGCGGCCCGGAAAAGTGCGCTGCCGCAAAAGCCGCCGGGGCGGATGTCATTATCGATTCGGACAGCGACGATCTTCGCGCGGTCATGAAGGATCTGGGCGGCGCAGACGTGGTCTATGATCCGGTCGGCGGTGCCCAGTTCACCGATGCCTTCCGTGCCTGCCGTCCCGAGGCGCGCATTCTCACCATCGGATTCGCCAGCGGCGAAGTGCCACAGATCAAAGCCAACCACCTGCTGGTCAAGAACATTTCGGTGCACGGGCTCTACTGGGGCGGCTACCTGAACTTCCGACCCAAGGTGCTGACGGACAGCCTTGCCACCCTCATGCGCTGGTACGCCGAAGGCCGGATCAGACCACACATCAGCCATGTCCTGCCGCTCGACCGGGCCGCCGAGGGGCTCGAACTTCTGCGCAGCCGGAAATCCACCGGCAAGGTCGTCATTCAGGTCGGGTAACCGCATTTGCAGCGCGTGCATCGGTCCGCATGGCTGCACCTTTCCGCCCGACAAACGACCGGGCAGACGTGTCACGGCGCAAACAGCGCCACGGGCCGGGCCAGTGTTTCATCAGTCTAGTGTTTCATCAGTCTAGTGTTTCGTCGGGTCAGCGTGTCACGGTGCAGCCCGCGCCAAGGTCCCGCCCGCAGGCGGGGCCGAGACATCCTGTGCACGGCCCCCCCCGGGGGCGTGCCCCGTTGGATCAGGTTCAGAGTGCCGCGAATCCCTGCCGGACCATATCGGCCAGTGCGCGCAACGGTTCGCCATTTGCCCCCCCGGCGAGCAGGTTGATCCTGATCATGCCCAGATCCGGGAGCGCATCGCCCACGTCGATCGCCGCCAGTTGCGGCGGCGCATGGCCTTCCAAAAGGGCGACAACGCCAAGATCCGCGCTCACCGTTGCCTCGATGCTGCGGTCGCTGTCGGAATCGATCACCTGAAACCACGGAATTTCCGCCGCGTCCAGCCGCCGGATCACCGCCGAGCGAAATGCACAGATGCGCGCCTGCGCATAGGGAAGCGGGCGTTGCCGCCATGCCGTCCCACCCGGCGCGCCGTGCCAGCGCAACGGTGTTTCCTGAAGCGTCTCGCCATGGCTTTCTTCCTCCGTGGTGAGGATGATGTCGACCTCGCCCCGGGCATATTCCTGCAACAGCCTAAAGGTGTTTGATGTTTTCAGATGCACCTGCATCCGCGGAAAGGCGGCGTTGAATCGTTGCAGTACCCGCGGCACCACCGGATACAGAATGTCCTCGGGCACGCCGAAATAG
The DNA here is from genome assembly GCA_024636635.1 of Puniceibacterium sp. Classification (GTDB taxonomy): domain Bacteria; phylum Pseudomonadota; class Alphaproteobacteria; order Rhodobacterales; family Rhodobacteraceae; genus Puniceibacterium. Next base: position 17,482 of record JAGXGV010000153.1, on the reverse strand, counting down.
ATCTCGCCCTCGAAAACCTGATCGGTGAGCTTCACATAGATCTCGTCGTTCAGTTCGATCATCCGCTGGGCATAGGTCAGCAACTGCTCGCCCGATGCGGTCAGCGCCACCCCCCGACCGGACCTGTCCAGCAGGTTGAGGTCAAGCATTTCTTCCAGCCGCTTGAGCTGCATGGACACCGCGGATTGCGTGAGATTCAGGAATCCGGCCGCGCGCGTCACGCCGCCGGATTGTGCAACGGCCACAAACGATCGCAGGGTAGTGATGTCCAGATTTCTCATTCATCAAATTCCTTGATACCACATCTCAATAACATTCGTTTTCCACATACATCACAAGCCCCATATACATCAAGCAACAACATTGATCACTCATGATCCATCACCAAATCTGAAGGAGGCTTTCATGGCCCTCGCAGCAACGCTTTCCCGTCGGCAAACCCGCCCATCGCGCGGCTTCCTCTCCACACTTCTCGGCTATGGCGCGCTTTATCGCCAGAGACGGGCACTTGCCCGGCTCGACGATCAGGCCCTTTCGGATATCGGCCTGTCCCGCAGCGACGCCCTGCGCGAAGCGCGCCGTCCGGTCTGGGATGCGCCAACCAACTGGCAGGTCTGACAATTGACGCAATAAGCGCAACAAAGATGTCAAATCCGGCACTCTGTCGGCCCGGCGTCGATTTCATGCCATTTGAGGTCGATTTTCGGCGGCAATGCCCCGTATAAACCTTGAAAACACGCCCCAGATTGCCGATATTAATGTCACGCGCCGGGCTCCCGGCAGACATGTTCATTCTTCGGAGGCTTAAATGGCTGAATTCAATACAACCCGGACGACCACGGCATCTGGTGCCCGCGCCCAGGTTGATCAGGGTCTTCGGACCCATATGAACAAGGTCTATGGTACGATGTCGGTCGGCATGCTGCTGACTTTCCTCGTGGCATGGGCCGTGGGCACAAGCCCGGAACTGCTTGGAATCTTCCGTGATCCGCAAACGCTGAGCCCGAACATCCTCGGATGGATCGTGATGTTCGCGCCCCTCATCATGGTCTTTGCCTTCAGTGCAATGATCAACAAGCTGTCCGCTGCCGCGGCGCAGGGCTTCTTTTATGCCTTCGCCGCCGTGATGGGCCTGTCGCTTTCCTGGATCTTCGTTGCTTTCACCGGCTTCTCGATCGCCCAGGTGTTCCTTGTGACCTCGATCTCCTTCGCGGGACTGTCGCTGTTCGGTTATACCACTCAGAAGGACCTGTCCGGCATGGGCACCTTCCTGATGATGGGTGTGATCGGTCTGATCGTCGCATCTATCATCAACATCTTCCTCGGCTCGCCCGCGATCATGTTCGCGATCTCGATCCTGGGTGTCCTTATCTTTGCGGGTCTGACCGCCTATGACACGCAGTCGATCAAGAATGAATACATCGAACACGCCCGCCACGCCGACAGCGAATGGCTCGGCAAGTCGGCCATTATGGGTGCGCTGCGCCTCTACCTCGACTTCATCAACATGTTCATGTTCCTGCTGCAACTTCTGGGCAACCGCGAATAAGCAGCAAGACAGTCCGAAACGACAAAAGGCCGGTCCCGCGACCGGCCTTTTTTATGGTGTACGTCTCAGAACCGAATACGTGTAGACCGCCACTGATGCGATACGGCGCGTCAGCTCAACTTCGAATGGTGGCCCCGCGGCGGGATCACATCGCACTGCCGGAGGTGTACTGTCGGTGCACGCGGTATGCACCCCATCCAAAAGACCCGGACGCAAAAACGCCGCACAGGATTACTCCTGCGCGGCGCTTCGCTGTCCCCCGGTTACCCAGGCATCAAGGGGCGATCTTATTTGATCTTGCCTTCCTTGTATTCCACATGTTTGCGCACGACCGGGTCGTATTTCTTGACCGACATCTTTTCGGTCATGGTGCGCGCGTTCTTCTTGGTCACGTAGAAGTGGCCGCTGCCTGCTGTCGAGTTCAGGCGGATCTTGATGGTTGTCGGCTTCGCCATGGTCTGTCTCCTGCAACAGGCCGTCCGCGGCCCGTGAAATCATAGAACCCGCCTTTTACCGATGGCGGTGCCCGAGTCAACCGCATGACCCAAGAATTGTTTGCGCGGAGGGCCTGTAAGCCGGATTCTGTCTGGAACAGATTGCCCTGTCCCAGGATGACCATTCCTCTTGTCCGCGCGTTGCCACGCGGCTTTAGCTGCCAACCCGGACCCCTGGGCTGAAGCGGCCCTGCGGCGATATCCCCGAAAGGATCAATCCCGCGCGGAGTCCCTATTCGGCATTGCTCCCGGTGGGGCTTGCCATGCGGGCGCTGTTGCCAGCCCCCCGGTGGGCTCTTACCCCACCGTTTCACCCTTACCCGTGTCGGACACGGGCGGTCTGTTCTCTGTGGCGCTTTCCGTCAGGTTGCCCTGCCCGGGCGTTACCCGGCACCGCTGCTTCAGGGAGTCCGGACTTTCCTCGAAAGGGGTTGCCCCCCTTCGCGGCCATCCAGCCCTCCGCGCAGGCATGGGCTTAGGCGCAGCCGCGCCCGCGGTCAATGGTCGATAACCGGCACGGTGACTGTCCTTGTGACCGGTGTGCTCGCCGCTTCGTGACCGCCAACACAAAATCTCCGAACGCCCCGGATCACACGTCACCGTGCCACCGGCGCGGAGGCGCAGGCCGCAAGACCGAAGCCGAGATGACAGGTGCGCGCGACAGCACGCCCCGCCGGATCACCACAGGACCTAGGGTTGTTTCATCCAGGCGCGCAGCGCGTCCGTACATTCCTGCGGTGTCTCGAGGCTGGGCACATGTCCCGCGTCCTCGATCACGCCCAGTTCGGCCTGCGGGATGAGTTCCGCCATGAAGCTGTGACGCTTTACCGGGGCAAGCATGTCGTGGCGTCCGCAAAGCACCAGCGCCGGGACCTTGCAGTGCCGCAGCGTCGCCTGCTGGTCGCGCCGACGCTGCAGCGCGCGAGACTGGCGCACAAAGACCTCGGGCCCCAGATCGGTTCCCATCTGAACCGTGGCTTGCAGCACCCCGACGCGGCCGGGCCCCGGGGCAAGACCGGTCGGCGTCAGCATGTCGCGCAATATCTCGTTCAGTCGGCCGGTCTTTGCCCCGATGATCTGCGGCTCGCGCGCCGCAGCCTCCTGCGGGGTCTCGGCAAGCGGCGTCGTGGCGATCAGCGCAATCCGCGTGATCCGGTCGGGCGCGCGGCGCAGCAGTTCCATTGCGACGTTTCCGCCCAGCCCCGCGCCGGCAAGCGCGAACTTTGACGGCAGGACGGTCAGTAACGCCGAGGCAATCTCTTCCATCCGCTCGCCCTGCGTGACCGGCGCCACCATCACGGCGGTATCGCGCGAAAATGCAGCGATCTGCGGGGCGAACAGGCGCGCATCGCACATCAGATCGGGCAAAAACACGAGGGGTCCCAGCATCTCCTCAGACCCGCTGCGCGGCGCGCGAGCGCGGCACCGCATCTGCGCTGGCGACGTCTGGTATGCAGGCTTCACAGGTGCACTTGGCACCCCCTGAAAACTGTATGATCATGCGGGACGCTCCTGTTCCCGGGTTATGCCCGGTGTTGTCCCGACCCTAACAAAGATTGCCGCAAAGAAAAGCGCTGTCGCGCGGACCGGCGGGGTTCCGTCACCGGCAGCGGACGGACCACGCAGTATCGAGGCGACCGACGCCAGAGTTCGCCCTGGCCCGCCTCTGCGCCAGAGCCTCGGCAAACGGCAGGGCAGACGGCGCACCCGGCCCTCCCGGCGGTCAGCCGCCCTGATGCCCGAGGATCTGGGTCCAGATCGCCGCCTCGTCCAGCAGGCTCCATTCGCGGCGCAGGCCCCAGGGACCGAACTCCGCATGGCTCATGCCCATCACATGCACCCGGGCACCACTGGGGCGGCCAAAGCTGCCCCACCCGGAGTGTTGCCCGCTCAGCGACCAGCGCAGCGCCGCACGCGGCGGCATCGGAGGATCGCTCAGTCCGATCTGGTGCCGGATCTCGAAGGTCGCCGTGGGAAAGGCGGCACGCAGCCCCAGCCAGAACGCCTCGGCACCAGACCATCCGTGTTCACTCTGACCGCCCGGATATTCGCAATGGCAGGCGCGGTCGTATTGTTCGGCAATGACGGACAGGTCCCCCGACATGATCCGCTCCAGCAGGTTGGCAAAAGCCGCGCCCCACTGGTTTGAATTGCCGCGCCCGGTATAGGGCCCCGGCACGTCGGTCTCGGGGCGCAACGGCTGGGTTTCGGCGTCGGGCTCCGTCAGGTGCAGCCGCGCCCAGTCCATCGGGGTGGTGCCCATCTGGCGGGTGATCGCGCCGGTGTCGATCACCCGCCAGACATCGCTGATCAGGTTGGACTTGGCATAGATCTCGGACATTTCGCGGTATCGCACCCTTTGCCCCGCCGCCGCATCGAACGGCCCACCACCGCCATAGCCGGCCAGGACCAGCCCGCGGTGTGCCCCGAGCATACCCACCGCAGGCGAGCCGCACCAGATCACATCCTCGCCCAGAAGCCTGCGGTCGGGAAAGGCTGCCTGGGTGGACAAAACCTCGCTCACCACCGCCTCTGTGCCCGACAGGATGCCTGCCGGGCTGCGCTGGATGATATCCGCATGGCAATACTGACGCAGCTTTGCCGCGAGGCCCCGCCCTTCCCAGATCTCATGCGACATGCCCAGGACGTAGTCCGGAAAATCACGGAATTTCGGATCGAACCCCTGCACGCATGCCCCCCCTCGTTATACCCTTCTGCCCGGGAAACAGCCCGGACGTTGCCACCATCCGTGACCATCAAGGTTGATTAAGGATTAAGAAGAGGTGGCAAAACGCTGTGTTTCGCTCACTGGTGCGGCATCCCGCCTCTCGATCCGGCAATGGCCCCTGTTTCGGGGCTCCGATGGCGGGCCGACGTGCTGCACCGTCAGGTGCTTTGACACCCGGTTCATTGCCCCAGTGTCAGGTTTCCATAGTGCCGCTGCGCCGTCCATACCTCTGGCGGAAATCGCGTGCCTGCGCCGCCCCTGACCTGTCACTGGAGCGCGCAAATGCGTCTGCGGATCCGCCTTTGGTATCGAGTGCAGGTGGCGTCACCGTCCGGATGTCCAATGCCGTTTTCGGCGGGCTTCGGCTGTCAGCCCCTGACTTCGCTCACCGCCCGTTCGATCAGTGCCAGGCAGCCTGGATCGGAAAACCGGTGATCTGCGCCTTTGACAAAACAAAGGCGCAGATCCGGGGACACGATCCTGTCCAACAGGCGCAGCGCCGTATCCCGGCTGACGGCGGCATCTTCGGTCCCCTGCAATAGCCGCACAGGAAACGGCATCTGCAAAGGGCCGCGCAGGACAAGATGGTCGCGACCATCCGAGATCAGCCGCGGCGTCACGCTGTAAGGCTCGCCATACTCCGAGGGGAGCGCGACGGTCTCTCCGCGCAGGATCGCCGCCTGCTGGTCCGCGGAAAATCCGGCCCAGAAGCCATCTTCGGTGAAGTCGGGCGCGGCGGCGATACCGACAAACCCCGCGATGCGCGCCATCCGCTGTACCAGCAGGGCGGCAATCCAGCCCCCCATGGACGATCCGACCAGAAGGACGGGACCATTCGTCACCGACTCGATCACCGCCTGCGCATCCGATGCCCAGTCGCCGATGCAGCCGTCTTCGAACCGCCCGCCGGACGCACCGTGGCCGGAATAGTCCAGCCTCAGGAACGCAAGGCCCTGTGACTCGGTCCAGGCTTCGAGATGCACCGCCTTTGTGCCCTGCATGTCGGACTTGTAGCCGGACAGGAAGACGACCATCGGGCCCGCGCCGGGTGTCAGGGCATAGGCAAGCCGCCGGCCCGCCGCGCTTTCGATGTAGCTGACTTCTGCCATGGTCTTCCTTTTGACTTTGCCGATCTGTCTTTGCCGTACCGTTTCTTGCAGACGTTGGCCTGCGGGCGCACCATGCCAATCCGGCCGCGACAATGCCAGCCCCCGATGCCGGGCGGTTGTGAAGGCCCGTGGACCCTTCGGCGGCGCTGACGGGGCGGGGATGACCCGCACGGGCTTGCGGCAAGGGATGGCAGAAAAACCTCAGCCGTGTTCGACTTCGTCAAGGCCCAGCGCCAGCACACCGCCAGCCACGCTCAGCACGGCGAAACCGGCCAGCGCCGCAACCGGCCCCAGAAAGCTCAGCGCGCCGCCGACCGCTCCGGTGACCAGCAGCAGCCCGCCGATCAGAGTGTTGGCCAGCGCAGCATAGGCCGCGCGGCCGTCTTCGGGCGCCATGTCGACCAGATAGATGCCCCGCCCGCTGCGCACCCCCTGATAGGCGATCATCAGCACGAACAGGATCAGCGGCAGGAACCAGACCGTTCCCCCCCATCCGGCAAGCGTGACGGCCACCGCCAGCAACATAGCCGCGCCGCCGCCAAAGCCCGACAGCATCAGCACCCGGCGCGAGGATGTGTCGGACATCCGACCCCAGACATAGGCGCTGAGCAAGGCGGCCAGCGCCGAGGCCAGCACCATGGCGCCAAGGCTGCGCAGGGCGCCACCCCCGGACAGCAGCACAAGGTATGGCGGGGCAAGCGCCGTCACCGTCAGCAGCCCCCGCACCGCGATAAAGCGGCGGAACTGCGCATCCGTCCGCAAGGGTGTAAAGTCCAGGGCATCCCGCGTCCCCGGTTCCGATGCATCCTCTTCAAGCCGTGTGAACAGCAGCGCCGCGCCGATCCAGAGACACCCCGCCAGTGCGATAGCCACTGCAAGCGGCGTCACATCCTGCAACAGGCCCGACATCAGCAGCCCGGCGAACACCAGGATCGCGGCCGCGGATGCCGATCCCGCCACGCCCTTGATTGCCCCGCGCCGGGTCTTGGGCACCGTCTTGCCGAGAATTTCCTTGTAACTGACGGAACTGAGCGCGCGGCTGACCGCGAGCACAGCCAGGGCCGCGATGATCACCGTCCCCGCCACCCAGCCCGACAGGCCAAACGCCGCCAGCGCAATGACCAGCGCGGCAACCCCCTGCCCCAGCGACCCGCAGACCCAGGCCCATTTGCGTCGGCGCAGCGACTGCACCCAGCCCGCCATCAGCATCTGCGGCAGCAGTGCGCCTGCCTCGCGCACGGGTACAAGCAGGCCAACGAGCACGGCAGGCGCACCCAGCGCATTCATCAGCCAAGCCAGCACCAGCTTGGGGTCGATCAGCCCGTCCGCCACCTTCGTCAGGCTGAGCGATACCATGTGCCGCGTGCCATTGCGTGCCTCGCGGGCAGGGGCCGCGCCGCCGTCGTCGGTCAGTGTTCCGTAAAGTTCCTTGCTCAATTCGGCCATAGGGGCCCCTTCCTGGCTGGCTATGAAGCTGGCTGTGGTTCGGCGGGGTCCGAACGCCGTTGCTTGACACCCGGTTCCCGCTTTGACACTTAGAGCGCGCATCATAACCCGCAACCGGGCGTCCCGTAGGCGCCAAACCGACGAGGAGCCCGCGATGGCCCAGATCTCCCTTACCTTTCCCGATGGCAGTGCGCGTGACTTCGACGCCGGCGTGACCCCTGCCGCCGTTGCGGAAAGCATTTCGAAATCGCTTGGGAAAAAGGCGATCTCGGCCAAAGTGAACGGTGCCCACTGGGATCTGCAATGGCCCATCGACGCCGATTCCAGCATCGCGATCAACACCCTGGCCGACACCGGCCCGGCGCTGGAACTGATCCGGCACGACCTTGCGCATATCATGGCCCGCGCGGTGCAGGAGCTTTGGCCCGACGTGAAGGTCACGATCGGGCCGGTCATCGCCAACGGCTGGTACTACGATTTCGACCGGACCGAGCCGTTTACCCCAGAGGATCTTGGCGCCATCGAAAAGAAGATGCGCGAGATCATCAACAAGCGTGATCCGGTGCGCACCGAGGTCTGGGACCGCGACGTGGCGATCCGGTATTATCAAGAGCGCAATGAACCCTACAAGGTCGAGCTGATAAACTCCATTCCCGGCGACGAACCGCTGCGCATGTACTGGCACGGCGGTTGGCAGGACCTGTGCCGTGGTCCGCACCTGCAACACACCGGACAGGTGCCCGGCGATGCGTTCAAGCTGATGTCGGTGGCCGGCGCCTACTGGCGCGGAGATTCCAGCCGCGCCATGCTGCAACGGATCTACGGCGTTGGCTTCCAGAACAAAGAAGACCTGCGCGCCCATCTCAACATGCTCGAAGAGGCCGCAAAGCGCGACCACCGCAAGCTGGGCCGCGAGATGAACCTGTTTCACATGCAGGAAGAGGCCCCCGGCCAGATCTTCTGGCACCCCAACGGCTGGCGCATCTACACCACCTTGCAGGATTACATGCGCCGCCAGCAGACCCGAGACGGCTATGTCGAAGTGAACACACCCCAGGTGGTGAACCGCAAGCTGTGGGAAGCGTCGGGCCATTGGGGCAGCTATCAGGAACACATGTTCATCGTCGAAGTCGACGAGGATCACGCCCGCGAAAAGACCGTCAACGCGCTCAAGCCGATGAACTGCCCCTGCCACGTGCAGGTCTACAATCACGGCCTGAAATCCTATCGCGACCTGCCGCTGCGCATGGCCGAATTCGGGTCCTGCAACCGCTACGAACCCTCGGGCGCGCTGCACGGCATCATGCGGGTGCGCGGATTCACGCAGGACGACGCGCATATCTTCTGCACCGAAGACCAGATCGAGGCCGAGACAAAGAAATTCATCGAATTCCTGTCGGGCATCTATGCCGAACTGGGCTTTACCAACTGGCGGATCAAACTGTCGGACCGCCCGGAAAAGCGCATCGGCACGGACGAATCGTGGGATTTGGCAGAGGCCGCGCTTGGCAATGCCTGCAAGGCGGCGGGATACGACTATGAGCTGAACCCCGGCGAAGGGGCATTCTATGGCCCCAAGCTGGAATTCGTGCTGACCGACGCCATCGGGCGCGACTGGCAATGCGGCACCTTGCAGGTGGATCCCAACCTGCCCGAACGGCTGGACGCCAGCTATATCGGCGCGGACGGGTCCAAACACCGCCCCATCATGCTGCACCGCGCGGTTCTGGGCTCGTTCGAACGCTTCATCGGCATCCTGATCGAGGAACATGCCGGCAAGCTGCCGTTCTGGCTGGCCCCGCGGCAGGTTGTCGTCGCCTCCATCGTGTCGGATGCCGACGATTATGTGCACGAGGTCGTCGCCGCGCTGCAAAAATCCGGCGTGCGCGCCGAGGCGGACACCCGCAACGAAAAGATCAACTACAAGGTCCGCGAACATTCGGTCGGCAAGGTGCCGGTGATCCTGGCCGTCGGCGCGCGCGAGGTCGAGGAACGCACCGTCACCCTGCGCAGGCTCGGGGAAAAGCAGACCTCGGTCGTGACCCTGGCCGATACGGTCGCGGACCTTGGCAAAGAGGCGACGCCGCCGGATCTGCGCGCCAGTGCATCGCCTGACCGGGGATAGGAACACCCCTGAAGGGATTGCATCGTTCTGACGTGACCGCCCGGCACCCAGCCAGCCGGGCGGCCGCGCACAACCGATCTTCGCCCGCATCGGATTTTCGCCTACAGAGTGCCGGAAACCTCTCGTCGTCTGCATTTCAAATGTTACAGTCCTCACGCGGCGCTGGACGCATGGCGGCCATACCCCTGGAACATGCCCCGCGGCTGTAACATTGCGCCGCCAGAGGCTTTCAGAATCTTTCAGCCGGTTCCGCTGCTGCGACATTTTGTCAGCGATTGCGGAACCTGGTGCCGCAGACATCCTCACACCGCACTGACAGTGCTTGACGCAGGCGTGATGCACGCGCCTGTGAGTATCGCGGCATGCGGACACACGGCACCCTGACGCCATCGCCGTGACCATTATGGCGATCCTGTCCACACAGAAAGGGAAACCCAATGTCCAGATCCATGAAATCAGCAGCCATCATCGGTGCGGTCGCCGCCTCTTTCGCGGCCTACAGCACCGCCGCAAGCGCGCAGTCGCAGGAAAAATGCTTTGGCGTGTCGCTTGCCGGCGAAAACGACTGCGCGGCCGGCCCCGGCACGACCTGCGCGGGCACCTCAAAGGTCGACTACCAGGGCAATGCCTGGACCCTGGTCGAGGAAGGAACCTGTACCGAAATCGACCTGCCCGCCATGGCCGACGGCTCGGAGCGCATGGGCGCACTCGAGGAGCTCGAACGCGATCTGCCGACAAGCTGATCCTTCGGGGCACGGGTGCGCAATCCCTGCGCATCCGTCGCAACCGGTTCAACCCCCGCACCACAGGTTCGCCAACGCCGCGCACCATTACCCCCAACCCAACGCTCCGGTACCGCCATGCAAGCCCAAAGCCCCCTTCTGCCCACCGCTGTCGGCGTCGGCTACAAGCCGAAGCATTTCACCGCAATTCTGGCCGATGCCGCTCCGGTCCGGTGGCTCGAGATTCACGCTGAAAACTACATGGGTGACGGTGGCCGCCCCATCGCGCAACTGCGCCATCTTGCGGAACGCCTTGCCATCTCGGTACATGGCGTCGGGCTTTCGATCGGCGGCGAGGGCAGGCTTGATCCCGATCACCTTGCCCGGCTGAGACATCTCTGCGACTGGCTGAACCCCGCAAGCTTTTCCGAACATCTGGCGTGGTCCACCCATGACAGCCACTTTTACAACGATCTGTTGCCCCTGCCCTATACCGCCGCCAGCCTTGCCCGGGTCTGCGACCATATCGACGAGGTGCAGACCGTGCTGCGCCGCCGGATGCTGCTGGAAAACCCGTCAAGCTACCTTGCCTTCGCCGCCTCGACCCTGTCGGAAACGGATTTCCTGCGCGCGGTCACGCAGCGCACCGGCTGCGGGCTGCTGCTGGATGTGAACAACGTCTTTGTCTCGGCCACCAACCTCGGGTATTCCGCAACCGGCTACATCGACGCCATCCCGCTCGATCAGGTCGGAGAGATCCACCTCGGCGGTCACGACGTAGATTGTGACGATCACGGCGCGCCTTTGCTGATCGACAGCCACGGCCGCGCGGTGGTCGATCCGGTCTGGAGCCTGCTGGACCATACACTTGCCCAAAGCGGCCCGCGTCCGGTGCTTGTGGAATGGGACACCGACGTGCCCGCCTGGCCGGTTCTGATGCAAGAGGCCCGCCGGGCGGATCGGGCGCTTGGCCGTCTGAAGGTGGCTGCATGACCGCGCAAGCCGCCTTTCACGCCGCACTTCTGGACGTTGCCTGTCCGGTGCCCGAGGGCCTGTGCGATGGCAGCGGCCGTCCCGCGGGTCGGCGTTACGGCGTCTACCGCAACAACGTCGCCGTTTCCCTGCGCGACGCGCTGGACACGGGATTTCCCGCCACCGCCCGACTGCTTGGCGCTGAGAACTTTGCCCATGTCGCCGGGCGGTTCCTGCGCAGCGCGCCGCCTACGACACCCGTGATGATGCACTACGGCACCGGGTTTCCCGCCTTTCTGGAAGGTTTGGCGCCGTTGGCGCACCTGCCCTATCTCGGGGATGTCGCGCGGATCGAACTGGCCTTGCGCGCCTCCTACCACGCCGCAGACAGCCCGGTCGCGGATGCCACGATCCTGCAAGGGCTGGACGAGACGGCATTTTTCGAGGCGCGGCTTGTCCTGGCCCCGTCGGTCCGGCTGCTGCGGTCGCCCTGGCCCGCCCTTGCGATCTGGACCTACACCCTGCGCCCGAACAGCCCCAAACCGCTGGCAGGGGCACAGGATACCCTGATCCTGCGGCCCGATTTTGATCCCGAACCGCATCTTCTGCCCGACGGGGGGTTTGCATTCCTTGAAGGTCTTGACCGCGGTCATTGCCTTGGCGCCGCCATGGACCAAGCGGGAGAGGGGTTTGATCCCGGCCCGACGCTTGGACTTTTGCTGGCCGGTGGCGGGATCAGCTTTATCCACCCGCCGAAGGAGTAAACCATGGAACGCCTTGTTCGCCTGCACGCCGACATTTTCCGCCGGATCGAGAGCGGCATGACCGACATGATCCCGCTTTTGGCCCGGCTGCTGTTCGCGGCCACACTTCTGGGTTATTTCTGGGCTTCGGGACTGACCAAGCTGGGCGATGGCGTGCTGGGATTTCTCGATCCTTCCTCTGGCGCCTATGCGCAGATCTTTCCCCGCGCCTTCGAGGCGGTCGGTTATGACGCCTCGCAACTGACGGTCTTGCACCGGGCCGTCGTGACTGCGGGCACGATCTGCGAATTCCTGCTGCCCGCGCTGATCCTGGCCGGGCTGTTCACCCGTCTTGCCAGCCTCGGCATGATCGGTTTCGTGGTGGTGCAGAGCCTGACCGACCTCTACGGTCACGGCGGCATCGGGCATGAGGGCACGCTGGGCGCCTGGTTCGACCGCATGCCCGACAGTCTGATCCTTGATCAGCGGGCGCTCTGGGTGTTTCCACTGCTGGTGCTGGTGATCCGCGGCGGCGGCGCCCTGTCGCTTGACCGGGTGCTGATCCGGCAGGTTGCGCGACCGCGGGTCACAACCTGAAGCCGGGTCTGGTCGGTGCGCCGCGATATCTTCGTGTCGTAGAGGGGGCTAGGCCCGCACGCGCTTGTTTAACCCGCCAGCCCCGTCCCGCAAGCGCTTCCCACAAGCCCTGTCGCCCAAGCGCGCGACCCATGAAATATTTGCAACCCGGAGAGCGTGAAAGGATCAGAAATGCGCCCCGGGTTCATCGGGGGCGCCGCTGTGCGAATCTCATGCCCTCCCGGTCATGTCCTCTTGCACGTCCTTGCCCCAGCCCAGCCACATCCGGTCGCCATCCACGATCAGCGGCCGCTTCATCAGGCTGGGGTGGTCGCGCAAAAGCGTGATCGGATCCCTCTGGCGCTGGTCGGGCGACAGCCCGCGCCATGTGGTCGAGCGGGTGTTGACCAGCCCATCCCCGAAAATCATCAATGCGCGCTCCAGCACTCCGGGGGGCACGCCGTCCGCGCGGACATCGACAAACGTCACCGTTGCGAGCGCCTGTTGTGCCTTGCGGCAGGTATCGCAATTCTTCAAGCCGTAAAGGATCATGCCCGCTCCTGTGTCACGGCGCTCAAATAATCACACATGCGTGTCATTGTGAGCCTGTTTTACTTGCTTTTTGCATGACTCGTGCAATTCTTTTCTTCACGTGGCCCCCGGGGTCGACCCCGGAACAGAGTTCCGCGCCTTGCGCGACTTGCCTTCCCGACCGGACAGGGCCGCGCAGAACCCCTGACATTTTCAGGGAAAGCAAGTCATGAAGGAGACACGGGACATGCCGACAGGCACCGTGAAGTGGTTCAACACGACCAAGGGATACGGGTTCATTGCACCCGATGATGGCGGCAAGGATGTGTTTGTGCATATCTCCGCCGTGGAACGTTCGGGTCTGACCGGCCTGGCCGACAATCAGAAAGTGGCGTTCGAAATGCGCGAAGGCCGCGACGGACGTGAGATGGCGGCGGATCTCAGCCTGCGCTGACGACTTGCTGCTGAGATGGTGAACGGGACCCGGCCACGGCGTGGATCAAACCGTCTGCAGCTTTACGGCTTCGGTACGGGCATAGCCGATCAGGTCGCGCACGAAGGGTTTGTCCACGTCTACGCTGCGGGTCGCCGCATAAAGCCGCCGGGTGATGCCTGCGCGGGTCAAGGGACGTGTGACATAATCGGAATTGTATTTCACCTCGCGCACCACCCAGTCCGGCAGGACCGCCACACCGCGATTGCTTGCCACGAGCAAAAGGATCACCGCGGTCAGTTCGACCTGCCTGATGGAGGCGGGTTCGACCTTGGCCGGGGTCAGAAGCTGGCTGAAGACGTCCAGCCGTCCGCGGTCCACCGGATAGGTGATCAGGGTTTGTCCGCGGAAATCCTGCGCCTCGACATAGGGTTTCTGTGCGAGGGGGTGCGACGATGCGGCAACGAAGACCGGCTTGTAATCGAAGAGCTCGGTGAAGGTGATGCCCGGGATCACCTCGGGGTCGGACGAGACCACCAGATCCACCTCTTCCTTGAGCAGCGCGGGCAATGCGTCGAAGGCAAGGCCCGGGCGGATGTCCACATCCACATCCGGCCAGCTCTTGCGGAAAGCTTCGAGCACCGGAAAAAGCCACTCGAAACAGGCGTGACATTCGATCGCGATGTGCATCCGTCCCGAGGAACCGGCGCGCAGGCCACTGAACTCGGCCTGCAACGCCTCGACCTGCGGCAACACCTGTTCGGCCAGGCGCAGCAGCCGCATACCGGCAGGCGACAGCGTCATGGGCTTGGTGCGGCGCACAAAAAGTTCAACCCCTGCCTGATCCTCAAGCCCCTTGATCTGGTGGCTCAGCGCACTTTGGGTGATGTTGAGCTGATCTGCGGCGCGGGCCACGCCGCCAGCCTCGTGGATGGCCTTGATGGTGCGCAAATGCCGGAACTCGATGTGCATGAATGGCATCCGCCTCATGTTGTTGATGAGATTTATGAGTTTGTCTCACGGCGTAAGCCATGCGACAAGAGCGGAAATGAACATGAGGACCAACGACATGACCCGCCCCGAGATTTCCTTCGAATTCTTTCCGCCCAAGAACATCGAAGCCACGTTCCGCCTCTGGGACACGGTGCAGGTGCTTGCTCCTCTGGCACCGCGGTTCGTATCGGTGACCTATGGGGCAGGCGGTACCACCCGCGACCTGACCCGGGACGTGGTGGCGACGCTGCACAGGAATTCCGGGCTGCGCACGGCGGCGCATCTGACCTGCGTGGACGCCACACGCGACGAGACCCTGCAGATCGCGCGCGACTTTGCCGCCGCGGGTGTAACCGACATCGTCGCCTTGCGGGGCGATCCGCCCAAGGGTGCACAAGGCTTCGTGCCCCATCGTGACGGGTTTGCAAGTTCGGTGGAGCTGATCGAGGCGCTCAAGGATGCCGGAGATTTCACCATCCGCGTGGGCGCCTATCCCGACAAGCACCCCGAGGCGCCGACCGCCACGGCAGATGTGGACTATCTCAAGCGCAAGCTCGATTCCGGCGCAGACGAGGCGCTGACCCAGTTCTTCTTCGAGGCCGAGACCTTCTTCCGGTTTCGCGATGCCTGCGAAAAGGCGGGTATCGACAAGCCGATCGTGCCGGGCATCTTCCCGGTCGAGAACTGGAAGGGCGCGCGCCGCTTCGCCGAATCCTGTGGCACACATATCCCCGCCTGGGTGATAGACGCCTTCGAGACCGCAACGCGCGATGGCCGCGAGGATCTGCTGGCCACAGCGATGTGCACCGAACTGTGTTCGGACCTGATCGAGGGCGGCGTGGACAAGCTGCACTTTTATACCCTGAATCGCCCCGAACTGACGCGCGATGTCTGTTTCGCGCTGGGTGTGACGCCGGACGTGAAACTTGAAAATGTCGCCTGACGGTGCCGATAGAACCAAGAATTTTATCTAAAATTCTTGTCAAAATTCTTCTGAAGAATTTTGCTCGGTCGCAACCGCAGAGGTTTTACCACCATTCGACATCCGTGGTATCTGAAACGGAATCTTCCTGCCGGGTATTGCGGTGGGTATTGCGGCAATCTTGCCGCAATAGTCAGAATCGCAAACGTTGCTTGTATAAGTTGCCTTCACGACATGAGCCTGCGACCCGCACCGATGATTGCAAGCCTCCAGCGGTACCCGCAGCCGGGCAGTCTCTGAACCGGTCGCCGTCACAAGAAGGGAATGGACCGGGGCTCCTTTCGCAAGCACCAGCAATCAGACGGCCATCAGCCCTCCAATGCCAAGGGTGACAGCACGGGCCGCCGCGATGACCTGCACCCCCAGGCCCGCGATCGCCTCAGGCGGAATCCGGCTTGACGGGCCGGACACCGATATGCCGGCCACGGCCTCGCCGTGCACATCAAAGATCGGTGCCGCCACACATCGCATGCCGATATTCTTTTCCTCACCATCGACCGAATAGCCCCGTACCCGTGTCCTTGCCAGATCGGACAGAAGTGCGTCGCGCACCACCAAGGTGTGCTCGGTGAACTGCTCCAGCCCGTGCTCGTCCAGGATTCGCGCCACCTGCCCCGAGCCGCGCTGGGCCAGCAGGGCCTTTCCGATGCCGGACGCATGCATCGGGGACATCGTCCCGGGCGGAAAGAAGGCGCGGATCGTGGCCATGGTCTCGACCTGGCTGACAAAAAGCACCTGGCCGGCCTGTTGAACGCCAAGATTCGCGGTTTCGCCCGTTGCCTCCATCAGACTGCGCAGGACCGGACGCGCACGTTCCACCAGCGAAGTGCGGCGCAGGAATCGTGAACCGATCAGGAAGGCACCGGCCCCGATGTGCCAGGTTTGCGGCCCGGTCTCAAAATCCACAATCCCGCGCGCCTCAAGCGTAAAGAGCACCCGGTAAACGCTGGCCGGAGATTGCCCCAGATCGGCAGAAATCTGCGACAGGGTGGCGCCTGTCATCTCGCTCAGCCGCTCCAGAACCTCCATCGCGCGGTCCAGCGACTTGATCGTGTTCTGCGCGGACTTGTCCTGCCAGGCGCGTGGCCGTCCGCGTCCGCGTGCCGTCACTTCTTCGCCCACGCAACTCTCCATATTTTTCTTGAAAAATACTTTCGCATTATGAAAAAATCAAGCCTTTGATTTAAGGTACTTTTTACAGAAACAGGAGAACTGAAAAACAATTTCGAAAAAATTGCCTTACAAACAGGCAGGACGTAAAATCCCCCTAAAGCGAGGAGAACACGCCATGAGCATCCAGAACCCGGTCTTCATTCCCGGCCCCACCAACATCCCCGAGGCGATCCGCAAGGCCTGCGACATGCCCACGATCGACCACCGCTCGCCATTGTTCGCGACGATCCTGCATCCGGCCATCGACGGCTGCCGCAAGGTGCTGAAAACCACGGCGGGCGAGCTGTTCATCTTTCCGGCCTCTGGCACCGGCGGTTGGGAGGCTGCTCTGGCCAACACGCTCAATCCCGGCGACACGATCCTGGCGGCGCGCAACGGCATGTTCAGCCACAAGTGGATCGACATGTGCCACCGCTTTGGGCTTGAGGTGATCCAGGTCGATGTGCCCTGGGGAGAGGGCCTGCCCGTCGCCAGTTTCGAGGACATCCTGCGCGCCGATCCCGAAGGCCGCATCAAGGCCGTTCTTGCCACGCACAACGAAACGGCAACCGGCGTGGTGTCCGACATTGCCGGTCTGCGCCGCGCCATGGACAGCGCCGGTCACGGCGCGCTGCTGCTGGTTGACGGGGTCAGCTCCATCGGGTCCATGGATTTCCGCTTTGACGACTGGGGGGTCGACGTGGCCGTCACCGGCAGCCAGAAGGGCTTCATGCTGGCGGCGGGTCTTGCCATCACCTGCTTTTCGCCCAAGGCCATCGCGGCCAGCAAGACCGCAACCCTGCCGCGCACCTTCTGGTCGATTGACGACATGCGCAAGGGTTATGCCGCCAATGCCTATCCCTACACCCCTGCCGTGGGTCTGCTGAACGGGATGAAGCTGTCCACCGAAATGCTGCTGGCCGAGGG
>JAGXGV010000152.1 GCA_024636635.1 Puniceibacterium sp. | reverse complement strand
CGTTTCGTATCTATGCAGTCGGCAACCCGCAATCGTTTCTCTGTCCCAGCCCGCCGTCGTTCCGCTCTCACCGTCCGCTACCATCGCCTCGAAGCATTCGAGGCGTGGAAATCCGCGGCAAATGCCGCTTGATCAATGACCGGCATGCCAACCTACAAACTCAGGGGGGAGTTAACGTGACAACACTGCTGCTGCTCATGGCGCCAAGCCGGTTCCATGCGCATTATGTCCAGACCCACCTGCTTGACCAGGTCATCCGCGCGGTACGGGCAGTCGGGGCGGGGGTCGACCGCGTCGCATTGCTCTATCCCGGTTCTGACGGCTGAACCGGCCCGCGCCAAAACTTTCGGGATTTCCGCCGACGCTGCGCTAACTGGTTCCTCTAGGGCAGGGAGCTTGCGGAATGGTCCGTTTCTTTTCATTTCTGATCATGTTCTGTGTCAGCCTTTGGCTTCCGACCTTGGCCACATCCACACCGGACGAACGCGGCGCTTTCATTGCGCTGGCGAAAAAGGGATGGGTTTACGAACTGCGCACGGCAATGTGGAAACACGATCCGCTTGTCCCGCCCATCGTGATCAATGGCCGCGACCTTTCAGGGGCCTCGCTCTGTGTGGTCGGAGAAAAACCACATCCGCGCACCAGCGCCGTCCTCGACACCTTCCGCGCCCTCATGGCGGATGTCTTCGGCAAGCCGCTGCCGCTGCGCTACGCGGGCCCGGGGATCGCGCAGTGCGGGACCGGGCGTATCGTCTACATCCGGCTCTATTCCGACCGTCCGCCACACGTGGACTTCAACACCGATCTGCGTCACATGGACCGGGTTTATGCCTTCGGCCTGCCCAAGGGACGCGATCAGGCCGTGCTGTCGCCGGCCCAGGCACAGACCTTTTTCGGCCGCCACGGACGGGCGACGCATGTGCTGGTCAAACAGCCGGCACCGGGCCGGACAACGCCGCTGGAAGACACATTCTACGCCTCGATCCTGATTGAGGAGCTTTATCAGACCTTCACCTTCGGCATGGACATCCTGCATTTCGACCGCAACGAGACGTTTCTCTCCAAGCTTGAGGAATTTCCGGTGAACCTGCGCAATCTGCCCTGGGGATCGGCGGGCTACATGGAGGGGCTGCTGCAATCGAACCCGTCCGGGCTGTGCCGGTTTGACGTGTTCATGCTGCACGCGCTGGCAGAGGCGCCGGTGGAACGCACCAACTCGGACGAATTCCTGGACTTCATCAGCGCCGATTTCGACAATATCGAAGCCGAGACAACCAAGATGATGTCCAATCCGGACTACGCAGAGATACTGGATGCCGGGTGCCGGATCGTCGCCCAGTAGGGCAGGGCGCCCCCTTGCGACTGATACCTTGGAACAGGTTTGTGCCTTGTCTCGGCTGGGCTAGGATCGCATGAAAAGCACGCCGGACCCGGCGTCACCGGAGGATTGATGGACGCAAGCACGGATCACGCGCCGGGCAGGGTCACAGCCCTTGCCAGCCATCTGGCCGAGGGGCTGATCGGCCACGAGGTGCTGATCGAGCGGTTGCTCATCGGCGTACTGGCGGGCGGCCACCTGCTGATCGAAGGCGCGCCCGGCCTTGCCAAGACCCGCGCGGTCAAGCGGCTGGCCGGGGCGATGGACGGGGCCTTTGCCCGAATACAATGCACCCCCGACCTCCTGCCGTCGGATCTGACCGGCACGCCGGTGTTCCGCCCGCAGACAGGCACCTTCGAATTCGTGCCCGGCCCGGTGTTTCACAACCTCGTTCTGGTGGACGAGATCAACCGCGCCCCGCCCAAGGTGCAGTCAGCCCTGCTCGAGGCGATGGCGGAAGGACAGGTGACCAGCGGCAACCAGACCATGCCACTGCCCGACCCCTTTCTGGTGGTCGCCACGCAGAATCCGATCGAACATGACGGCACGTTTCCGCTGCCCGAGGCGCAGTTGGACCGCTTCATGATGCATGTGGTCCTGCGCCTACCGGACCCGGCGACCGAACGGCGCATCCTCGATCTGGTCGAGGCGGAAGGGCAGGGGGGGCACGCGGCCCCGGTGCCGCTTTCGCTTGACGATGTGCGCGCGGCCCGGCGCGCGGCGATGTCCGTACATCTGTCCTCGCCGCTGCGGGACTATGTCGTGCGGCTGGTGACGGCCACCCGCGCCGATCCCTTTGCCCGCGACATTGACCATGCCGTGTCGCCGCGCGGCTCGCTTGCGCTGGCGGCGGCGGCCAAGGCGCGGGCGTATCTGCACGGGCGCGACTTTGCCCTGCCCGAGGATGTGGCCGATGTGGCAGGCGATGCGCTTGCGCACCGCATGGTGATGACCTGGCGCGCGGTGGCCGAGGGACGCACCGCCCGTGCGCTGATCGCCGATGTCCTCGCCTCGGTCGAGGCGCTGTGATCGCCGCGCTGGATGTCCCCGGCGTCGCTCTGCGGGCCGGGGCATTGATCGCCCTGCGCGGGGCCAACGGGCAGGCGGACCCCACAGCGCCGCTTTCGGCTCTGCCGGGCGGATTCGTGACCAAACGGCGCGGCCACGGGCAAGAGGTGTCTGATGTCCGCGAATACGTGCAGGGCGACGACATCCGCCACCTTGACCGCGGTTCGACCGCCCGCACCGGCACGCTGCACGTCCGTCGCTTTCAGGAAGAACGCGACCGCGTGACCCTGCTGGTTGCCGATTTCCGCCCTTCGATGCTCTGGGGCACGCGCCGCGCCTTCCGCTCGGTCGCCGCGGCCGAGGTGCTGGCCATGGTCGGCTGGCGCGTGATCGGGCAAGGCGGGCGCGTCGGTCTGCTGGCCCTTGGCGCGGGCGATCCTGTGGCGGTGCCGGTCCGGGGCCGGGCGCGCGGGATGCTGGGGGTGATCGGCGGGCTGGTGCGCGCGCACGAGGCGGCGTTGCAACTGGCGCTGTCGGGTGTCCGCGATGATCCGCCGCTGGATGCGGCCCTGTCGCGGCTGGCCCGCGTGGCGCCCGTCGGCGCGGAACTGGTCATTGCATCCGGGTTTGACGCGCCGGGCAAAGCACTGGCGGACCGGCTGGCGGAACTGGCGCAGCGCCGCATGCCCCGGCTGGTCTGGGTGCGCGACGACCTTGCCGACAACCTGCCGCCCGGCTCTTACCCGCTGCGGCTGGCGGGCGGGGCGCGGATGCTGGCGCGCATCAGCGGCAGGCGCCCCGATGCGCCCCTGCAGGACCGCCAGATCGCCGGTTTTCCGGCGCTGGCCGTCGATGCGGGGGCCACCCCGGACCAGACCGCCCGGCTGATCGCCGCCGCCTTTCCCCCGGACCGGGGGCCCTGAGTTATGGCCGAGAGTGCCCTGAGCCGCGATGCCATGCTGGCGGGATTGCGTGACATCCGCCTGCCCGCCGATGCCCCGGGGGGGCTATGGGCGGATCTGCTGGCCGCGCTGGCGCTGGGGCTGATGCTGGCGGTTCTGGCCGGGCTGGTCCTGCGGCTGATGACGCGTGCGCGCCCGCGCGGTCCGATTGCCAACGCCGCCGACGGGATCCACGCGCTGCCCGAAGAGGATCAGCGCCTTGCCCTGCTGCGACTGCTCAAGGCGCGCGCGCCCGACCGCTATGCGACCCTCACACAGGCGCTTTACCAGCGTGGCGGTTTGCCGGACATCGCGGTACTGCGGGCCGAGGTGCGCCGCCATGATTGACCTTGCCACGCCTCTGGCCCTTCTGCTGCTGCCCTTGCCTGCGCTGGCCGCAATGCTGCTGCCTGCCGCCCCTGCAGCTGGTGCCGCGCTGGCAGTGCCTGAACGTATCGGGCAAGGCATCCTTTCCGGTTCCGCGCAGGGCGGCGCGCAGGTCTGGCGGCGGCGCATCGCGCCCTGGGTCGTCTGGATCCTGCTGGTGCTGGCGCTGGCGGGGCCGCGACAGCTTGAACCGATCCCGGCGCTCAAGGTGTCGGGGCGGGATCTGGCCATCGTCCTTGACCTGTCCGGCTCGATGGTGCGCGACGATTTCTTTCTGGATGGCGCGCCGATCACCCGGCTCGATGCGGTGCAGCGGGTCGGTGCCGCCTTTGCCCGCCGCCGCGCGGGGGATCGCGTCGCGCTGATCATCTTCGGCTCCGAAGCCTATTACGCCGCGCCTTTCTCCTTCGACACAGAGTCGATCGCCCGGCGCATCGAAACCTCGGTCATCGGGATCTCGGGGCGGGCGACGAACATATCCGACGGGCTGGGGCTGGCGCTGAAACGGCTCGAAACCTCTGACGCCGCCAGCAAGGTGGTGATCCTGCTGTCGGACGGGATCAACAACGCCGGGGCGACGAACCCGCGCGGCGTGGCCGGGCTTGCCGCCGAACTGGGCATAAGGGTCCACACCATCGCGCTGGGGCCGAAGGATCTGACCGACAGCGCCCCGGGCGAAAACGGCGTGGTCGATGCCGCGACCCTGCGCGCCGTGTCCGAACTCAGCGGCGGCACCAGTTTCCGCGTCCGCACGACCGAGGATCTGGTGGCGGTGACCGAAGCGCTCGACCGGCTCGAGGCGACGGACAGCGATGGCCTTGCCGCCGAGGTCTTTGCCGAATTCTGGGTGTTTCCGGCGGCGCTGGCTGCGGCGCTCTGCCTCTGGATCGCCTGGAGAGCCGAATGATCGACGATGTGACCCTGCTGCGCCCGCTCTGGCTGATCGCCTTGCCCGGACTTCTGTTCCTTGCGGTGCTGATGCGGCGGCGGCGTGCCGGCCTTGGGGATTGGAACAGGGTGCTGGACCCCGACCTGTTGCGCGCGCTGCGAGCGCTTGGCCATGTCGACGAAACCGCAGGCGTGTGGCGCGGCGCGGCCGCGCTGAGCGCTGCCGGGCTGCTGGTGCTGGCGCTGGCCGGGCCCGCGCTGGAACGGCGGGACGCGGCGGCGTTCCGCAACCTTGATGGCGTGGTGTTCGTCATTGACGCCTCGCCGTCCATGACGGACAGCCCGCGCTGGCCGGCCTTGCAGACGATGGGGCGGTTCGGTGTCGCGGCACTCGGGTCGCGGCCCGGGGCGCTGGTGGTGTTCGGGGGCGATTCCTACATTGCCAGCGAAATGACCGGCGATCTGCTGCAACTGGGCCAGACCCTGTCGCTGATCGAACCCGGCACCGTGCCGGACAAGGGCAGCCGACCCGAGCGTGGCCTTGCACAGGCTGCAATGCTTTTACGCGAATCCGATGTGCTGGCCGGGGATGTCGTGCTGTTCAGCGATGGTGGCGGGCTGGGACAGGCGGCGCTGACCGAAGCCGCGGCGCTGGCAGGGCAGGGCGCGCGCCTGTCGGTGGTCAGCACGGGCGATCTGGGGCCAGAGGTGCAGACGCTGGTCGCGACCGGCGGGGGCCGACTGTTCACGCTGACCGAAACCGATGCCTTTGCGGCCTACCTGCGCGAACAGGCCCGCGACCGTCTGGAACGGCAGGATTATCCGCTGCTGTTCTGGTCAGACTACGGCCGCGCAGTGCTGCTTTTTGCCCTTGTCCCGGTGCTTTTGCTGTTGCGCAAGCGGGGTGCCGCATGAGGTGGACCCTGCTTGTTGCCGCGCTGTGCCTGATGCTGTCGGCCCTTCTGGGCGGGACCGCGCCACTGGGGCGCGTGTTCATGGCCGCGGGTCTGCCGGGGCTGGCGGCGCCGCTGTTCGGCGATCCGGGCTGGCGGGGCGCCGCGCTTTATCGGGCCGGTGCCTTTGAACAGGCCGGGTCTGCCTTCCGCGAGGCGGGCATGATGCTGAACCTTGGCAATGCGCGGGTGATGCAGGGCGCCCATGCCGCCGCACTCGAGGCATACGATGCCGGCCGCATGACCGGCGACCCCGATGCGGGTGCAAACTTTGATCTTGTCGCCGCCTTCTATGCCGGCCTTGCACTTGATCCCGACGCGCCGATGGCCTGGGCCGCCGATAAGGAAAAGACCGGTGTGGCGCAGCCGTCCTTTGTCGCTCAGGGCGATGCACGGGCCGCTGGAACCGGGTCGCAAACCACCAACGGCGGCGCGCTGATCGGCCTGCCGGATCTGGAAAGCCTGGGCAGGCTGGGTGTGCGGCGCGTGTTCGATGACAAGTTCCTGGTGGCCAACCGGCGCTGGCTGTCGACCCTGCCGGAC
Organism: Puniceibacterium sp.; assembly: GCA_024636635.1. Classification (GTDB taxonomy): domain Bacteria; phylum Pseudomonadota; class Alphaproteobacteria; order Rhodobacterales; family Rhodobacteraceae; genus Puniceibacterium. Next base: position 210 of record JAGXGV010000152.1, on the reverse strand, counting down.
GTGCCCGGCGACTACATGGCGGCACGGATCGAATTCGAACACCGCCGACGCGCCAAGGCGGGCCTGACGCCGCCGCCGCCGGAGGACCCGTCATGAAGTGTCTTGCGCTGCTGGTCTGGTTTATGACCGCGGTCATAACTTCGGCCCAGACGACCGAGGTGAACCCGCGCGACGTGACCCTGACCGTCAGCGTGCAGAACGGCGATGTGG
>JAGXGV010000151.1 GCA_024636635.1 Puniceibacterium sp. | reverse complement strand
GGCTTTGCGTGGCGATGTCGTCCGATTTCAGGTTCCTCAGGGCGATACCAAAGGACAGGTCGCGCCGCCCGATGGCGCTTTCCGCGCTGACCTGGACCGTTGCGGCCGTATCGCCGCGGCCCAGCACGGAAAGGCCCGCAGTCAGGCGCAGCGTGCCCCCTTCGCGTATGACCCGCACGCGCCCGCCATCAGCGGTCCAGCCGCGGCGCGCGCGTGCATCGTCCAGCCGCAGGGTCAGGGCATCGACCTCGACGCTGCGCAGCGCCGCCAACAACGGACGCGACAATGCGCTGTCCACCTGCGCGATCAGCGTGCCAAGATCGGGCACGCCGCCATCGCCGCGCTGGAACGCAGGCCCCAGCGACAGCCCCAGCCGCCCCTGCACATCGCGTCGCAGGGTGACAAAGACACCCCGCACGCGCGCCTCCTGCACCACCACGTCGCCACGCAAAAGCGGGCCGGGCCTGAATCCCGCCTCCACCCGGCTCAGCTCGACCACCGGGACACCGCTTGCGGTGGCGATACGCACATCGCTCAGCGACACTTCGGCCAGCCCGTCGCGCCGCACCAGCAGTCCAACCTCCCCGAACTGCACCCGCAGGTCCGGCACAGCCTCGGCCAGTCGCGCCTCGATCCGCTCGTGCAGCCAGGCGGGAGCGGTCAGCGGACGGCCAATCGCCGCCCAGATCGCAACTGCCGCGATGACGGTGAACATTCCGAACGACAGCAGCAGCCACACCCCCGCCCGGCGTCGGCGTCTGATGCGCCGCAGCTTCCGGGCCGCGCGCACAGTATCCGCCGGAGTATGCGCAGAGCTGGTTGTCTCTGAAATCGGTGTTTCTGGCGCCGTCACTGGAAGCCCGGTCCCATCGCGTTATACTGGCCCTCACGCATCGTTTGTGCTGTCCCTGCTTCGCCTTCTATGCGAAACGGCGCACATTCCAAACACCCAGAAGGAGGCCCCGATGTCCGATACGCTGAAAGCCGCCCCCGATTTCACCCTGCCCGCAACCGGTGGAGAAGAAGTTACCCTGTCTGCCCTGCGCCCCTCCCCGGTGGTGCTGTTCTTCTATCCGCGTGACGACACCTCGGGCTGCACCAAGGAAAACGAGGAATTTTCGGCACTGCTGCCAGAGTTCAACGCCATCGGTGTCCGCGTTTATGGCATCTCGAAGGACAGCATCGCAAGTCACGACAAGTTCATGGCCAAGAAGGACCTGACCGTGCCGCTGCTGTCGGACGAGGCTTCGGACGTCTGCGAAAACTTTGGGGTGTGGAAAGAGAAATCCATGTACGGAAAGACGTTCATGGGGATCGAGCGGTCCACTTTCCTGATCGACGCCCATGGCGAGATCGTCAAGAGATGGTCAAAGGTCAAGGTCCCCGGTCACGCCCAAGAGGTCCTGTCAGCGGTCAAGGCGCTTTGATCCTCTCCGGCCTGAGATGCTGCCCGGCCTGACGCTGTGCGACATTGTGCGGGCGTTACGCCTCCCGCGGTCCGACCGCGGAGTTCCGGGCTGTCGCCGTCGCAGTCGGGGCGAACGCACCCGCGCCTACTGTCGGCCAGGGTGGCCGGATTGATTTGCCCTCCGTCCACTCTGATCAAGCGGAGGAATAAGCCGGAGGAAGGTGCTGTAACACCTTCCTCCAACTCTCAAATTCTTCAGCTACAGCCCGACGTGCCGCCGCAGGTGTTGCACTTCATGCAGGTGCCGTTGCGCACCAGCGTGTAGTTGCCACATTCGCCGCAGGCTTCGCCCTCATAGCCCTGCATCCTGGCCTTGGACACGGCATTGATCGCCATGCCGCTGGAGGAGGCTGTGGTGGTCGAGGTCGCATAGGTCACTGCCGCACCGCCACCCGATGCCGCCTGGGGCATGAGCGAATTCAGTGCCGAGAACTGTTCAGCCATGCCGCCCTGCAACACCACAAGATCCTGTGGCAGACGCTTGCGCAGATAGCCGGTCGAGCTGATCTGTTTCAGCACCTCAAGGCTGCGCGATGCGGCCGTGTCGGACAGTTCGCGCACGTTGGTCACGCCCTCTTCCTCGCCCCGGCCCAGGTCGTCGAACGACGCGCCGGACGGTTTCACATGGGCCAGATCCGTGCGGTCGAGGTAGCTGACCGCAAGTTCGCGGAAGATGTAGTCAAGGATCGAGGTCGCGTTCTTGATGCTGTCATTGCCCTGTACCATGCCGGCGGGTTCGAATTTCGTAAAGGTGAAGGCATCCACAAATTCCTCGAGCGGCACACCGTATTGCAGCCCCACGCTGATCGCGATGGCAAAGTTGTTCATCATGGCGCGGAAGCCCGCACCTTCCTTGTGCATGTCGATAAAGATCTCGCCCAGCGTGCCGTCCTGATATTCGCCGGTGCGCAGATAGACCTTGTGCCCGCCGACAACCGCCTTTTGGGTGTAACCCTTGCGCCGCTCGGGCATCTTTTCGCGGATCGAGTTGCGCACTTCCTTGATGATGACCTTTTCGACCACCTTCTGCGCCAGCACGGTGGCCTTTTCCTGCATCGACCCGCTTTCCAGGATCTCTGCCGCCTCGTCGTCATCCTCGACCAGCGCCGATGCCAGCGGCTGGCTCAGTTTCGATCCGTCGCGATACAGCGCGTTCGCCTTGACCCCAAGTGACCAGCTGAGTTCATAAGCCTTCTGGCAGTCGGTGATGGTGGCGTCGTTGGGCATGTTGATCGTCTTGGAAATCGCGCCCGAGATAAAGGATTGCGCAGCGGCCATCATGGTGATGTGGCTGTTGACGCCCAGGTACCGCTTGCCCCTTTTTCCGCAGGCATTGGCGCAGTCGAACACCGACAGATGTTCGTCGCGCAGATAAGGCGCGCCCTCAAGCGTCATGGTGCCGCACACGTGGTCGTTGGCCAGTTCGATGTCGCGCTTGGAAAACCCCAGATGGCGTAGCAGATCGAAGGTCGGATCGTTCAACTTGTCCGTGGGGATGCCCAGAACGCCGGTGCAGAATTCTTCGCCCAGGGTCCACTGGTTGAACACGAACCGGATATCAAAAGCCGAGGCCAATGCGCCTTCGACCTTTTGTATTTGCGCCGGGCCAAAACCGTGACCGATCAGCGAGGTGTGGTTGATCCCCGGCGCATTGCCGATGGAGCCGTGGCCTACCGCATAGGCGACCATTTCCTCGATCTGGCTGGACGCATAGCCCAGCTTTTCCAGCGCCGCGGGCACCGACTGGTTGATGATCTTGAAATAGCCACCCCCGGCCAGCTTCTTGAACTTGACCAGCGCAAAGTCAGGCTCGATTCCGGTCGTGTCGCAATCCATCACCAGACCGATGGTCCCGGTGGGTGCAATCACCGACACCTGGGCGTTGCGATAGCCATGCGCCTCACCGAGGCGCAGCGCCTCGTCCCAGCTGCTGCGCGCCAGCGCGATCAGCGTCTGGTCGGGGCAGCCCTTGTGATCCAGCGGCACCGGATTGGTGGCCAGCTTTTCGTAGCCCGTGGTCGCCCCCTGCGCCGCGCGGCGGTGATTGCGGATGACCCGCAGCATATGCGCCTTGTTGCGCTTGTAGCCACTGAACGCCCCCAGCTCGCCTGCAATTTCGGCGCTGGTGGCATAGGACACGCCGGTCATCAGCGCGGTCAGCGCACCGCACAGGGCGCGGCCTTCGTCGCTGTCATAGGAATAGCCCATGTTCATCAGCAACCCGCCGATGTTCGCATAGCCCAGACCCAGCGTGCGGAAATCATAGGACCGCTGCGCGATCTCCTTGGACGGGAACTGCGCCATGGTCACGCTGATTTCCAGCGTCAGGGTCCACAGACGCGTGGCGTGCATGTAATCCTCGGACTGGAACACGCCGTCCTTGAGGAAGGTCAGCAGGTTCATCGACGCAAGGTTGCAGGCCGTATCGTCCAGGAACATGTATTCCGAACAGGGGTTGGAGCCGCGGATCGCGCCGTCCTCGGGGCAGGTGTGCCAGTCATTCACGGTGTCGTGGAACTGGATGCCCGGATCGGCACAGGCCCAGGCGGCGTGGCCCACATCTTCCCACAGGGCGCGGGCCTTGATCGTCTTGGCGACCTTGCCGTCGGTGCGGCGGATCAGCTCCCAGTCACCATCCTCCTTGACGGCCTTCAGGAACGCATCGGTGACGCGGATCGAGTTGTTGGAATTCTGGCCCGACACGCTGGCATAGGCTTCGGAATCCCAGTCGGTGTCATAGGTCGGGAATTCGATCGAGCCATAGCCCTGCCGCGCATAATCCAGCACGCGCTTGACGTAGGTTTCCGGGATGCAGACCTTTTTCGCGGCGCGGATCGCATCCTTGAGCGCGGGATTGACGGCGGGGTCATAAGCGTCGGTTTCGGCGCCGTCCCACTGGCGGATGGCGGCAAAGATCAGGTTCAGCTTCTGTTCGTGCATCTTGCTGCCCGCGACGATGCTGGCAACCTTCTGCTCTTCCTTGACCTTCCAGTTGATGAATTCCTCGATATCCGGGTGGTCGGCGTCGATGATCACCATCTTGGCCGCACGGCGTGTGGTGCCGCCGGATTTGATCGCGCCCGCAGCCCGGTCCCCGATCTTGAGGAACCCCATGAGACCGCTGGATTTGCCGCCGCCCGACAGCGGCTCGTTCGCGGCGCGCAAGGACGAAAAGTTGGTTCCGGTGCCAGAGCCGTACTTGAACAGGCGCGCTTCACGTACCCACAGGTCCATGATGCCGCCCTCGCCCACCAGATCGTCCTTGACCGACTGGATGAAACAGGCGTGCGGCTGGGGATGTTCATAGGCGGATTTGGATTTGGTCAGCTTGCCGGTCTTGTAGTCGACATAATAATGGCCCTGCGACGGTCCGTCGATGCCATAAGCCCAGTGCAGGCCGGTGTTGAACCATTGCGGGCTGTTGGGTGCTGCGCGCTGGGTCGCCAGCATGTGGCGCATTTCGTCGTAATAGGCCTGTGCGTCGGCCTCGGTGGTGAAATAGCCACCCTTCCAGCCCCAGTAGGCCCAGGCGCCCGCCAGCCGGTCGAACACCTGCTTGGAGGATGTTTCGCCGGTGGTTTCGGTGTCGGCTGCCGCAGGAGCCGACCGCCACAGGAACTCTGGCACGCCCTTTTCGGCGACCTTCTTCAGCGCAACGGGCACGCCGGCCTTTCGGAAATATTTCTGCGCGATCACATCGCTGGCAACCTGGCTCCACTTTGCGGGCACTTCGACATTGTCGAGGTGGAACACGATGGTGCCGTCCGGATTGCGGATCTCCGATACGGTCGTGATGAAATCGACCTCAGCATAAGCGTCCTGCCCGGATTTGGTGAATTTTCTGTCGATTTTCATGGTCTCTGCCCCAATGTGCCAGCTGTTGCTTCGCTCGCCGTTGCCCCGGCGCGGTTGCCTGTCACGAATTCACAAACCGCATCATCCCGCATCCAGGATGCAGATCGGCAGGCACCGCCTGCCGTATAAATGTGTTGTTAGTGCCCCCGCGCGGTCCGGCCACTACATCTTGTGGCTCTCTGCCCGGCATGCGCAACTTGGCGTAGATTGGCGGGATGGGTCAACGATATTTTTGCGATTGTAACACTATATTTAGTGTTGACCCCCAAGAAGACGCATAGGTGTGGGGTGACAAGCTGATTCATGCACAGCACTGACAAGGCGCAATTTCAGGGAAAATCGGATATATCCTGCACTTGTCCCCAATTTATCAACAGCCGGGATACTGTTCCTGCCGACAGGGTGAGCGCGGCGCACGCGCCACACCTTTCGCCGCGTCAAGGCGTGGGCCGGTCCGGGTTTTGCACGAATCCCCGGCAGTCGGCGCCCAAGCCCGCGACTCAGCGTGGCACAAGAACGCCATTACCCCAGATCGGCAGATGATCGGACGCCAGGGCTGTAAGCGAATCGTGCAGCACCCCGGTCTGGGTCAAGTGGACCAGATCATTTGTGGCGAACCGGTCAAGCGCGGCGAACGGGCGCCGCGCATGAAAGGTACGCCCCGGCGTGTGGATACAAAAGGTACGCGAAAGGCGGCCCAGCCCGACCGAGGTGGAAAACTCGTTCAGATCACCCGCCAGCACCGTGGCACAGGTCGGCAGATCGGCAAGGGTTTCGACGATGCGCGACACCTGCCGCCGCCGCGACCGGCGCAGCAGCCCCAGATGCGTGCCCACCACCCGCAGCCCCCCCCCCGGCAGAGCCAGATCGACGATGACCGCCCCGCGCGGTTCCAGCCCCGGCAAGTCCAGCCGGAGGATGTCGGTCACGGCGATGTTGCGACGCGCCAGAACGGCGATGCCATGCCAGCCCAGGCTGACCGCAGTGCGCCCCAGCGGTACGGGAACAAGGCCGGTGTGATGCTCGATCAGATCCGGGGGCAACACGGTCGGACGCGCCCCCAGACGCATGTCCACCTCTTGCAGGATCACCACATCGGCCTTCAGCTCTGACACTACGGCCATGATCCTTTCCGGATCGCGCCGCCGGTCGGTGCCAAGCGCCTTGCGGATGTTGTAACTGGCAATACGGAAATCGCTGTCAGTCGGCATCAGAGGATCGGCGCCCCAAGCCGAAAGACGCCTTCGACAAGGCGACGGCCAAGTCCGGCGCGTCGCACCCCCGTCGTACAATCCGGCACGAGGTCAGCGAACCAGTCCGACACCTGCGCCACTGTGTGTTCATCGTAGACGAACAGCATCAGTTCAAAATTCAGCAACATGCTGCGCACATCGAAATTGGCGGAGCCCACCGCCGCGGCATCGTCGATCACCCAGGCCTTGGCGTGGATCATGCCCGGCTGGTAACGCAGAACCCGGCACCCCAGCGCCGACAGACCCCGCAGATAAGAGCCGCACGCCAGATCCGCGATCTTCTGGTTCGACCGTTCTGGCAGCAGGATGCACACGTCGATCCCGCGCCGTGCCGCCGTCATCAGCGCGTGGGTCAGATGCTCGGTCGGCAGGAAATAGGGTGTGACGATCCAGACCCGCTCCCGGGCCCCGTGGATCGCGCTCACCAGACCGTCGTGCATCGGGTCATCCCGCATGTCCGGCCCGGACGGCACAAGTTGCGCGCGACTTATGCCCGCGGTCATAACCGAGACCGGCGTAGCGACATCCTTGCGCCCGGTCGCGGCCCAGTCGGATTCGAAGACGTCCAGAAAAGTGCGCACCACCGGCCCGCGCAGCACAAGCGACAGGTCGGCCCAGCGGTTCTGCATGGCATGCGGTCCCAGGTAATGCGCGCCGATATTGCGACCGCCCGAAAGGACCCGCGCGCCGTCAGCAATGATCATCTTGCGATGGTTGCGCAAATTAAGGTGCCCCCGGTCCGGTTTTTGCAGCAGCGGCGAAAAATCGTGCATCAGTCCCCCGGCCTGCCGGAACGCTCGCAAAGACTTGCCTGGCCGACGCAAGCCGCCAAACCGGTCGATGATCAGGCGCACACGCACCCCGGCGCGTACTCTTTCAGTCAGCGCCTCGACAAAGGCGCGCCCGACCGCGTCGTCAGCGACAAGGTAGAAGGTGACATCCAGCGTCTCCCGGGCCGATTGCACAAGATGCAGCACTTCGTTCCAGCAGTCCTGTCCGTCCACCACCAGCCGGACTTCGTTGCCATCGGTGGACGGCGGCACGCCGAAATGCGCGAACAGGCCATCCAGATCGGGACCCGGCGCCTTGGCGGTATCCGACGCCCGAAAACGGATCTCTGAAAAGCGTGATCCGCTCTTGCGAAATCCAAGACCAAGGAACAGCGGCAGCGCCAGATAGGGCGCCAGCAGCATGAACGACAGCCAGGCGGCCGTCGACTGAGGCGTGCGGCGTTGCTGCAACACGATCACCGCGGCGATGATCGTGAGCGTGACGCCAAAGACAACTGCGAAATGGGCCTCGATCCAGATCATGCGCACCCTTTCTTTCTGCGGGGTCCGAAAAAGCCTGCACGTTCCGGCCCAGGAAACGTGGTAAGCGCCTGCGCGCAGGGACGCAACGCCCGGATGCACTGAGCCCCCCGGATGCGCCGTCCCGGACCGGGCCCTGTGCCCGGCCTCCGCCATGGTCTGTGCGCTGATCCGCAGCAGAACCCACCCCGCGATCTATTCGGCAGGGCCAAGTGTCAGCGACACCGGCGCAAGTCCCTCGACCACCCCCTCCAGCACGTCACCCGCCTGAACCGAAGCAACCCCGGCGGGCGTGCCCATCATCACGATGTCCCCCGCCCGCAGATGGTACAGGCAAGAAAGATGTTCCAGCAGCCGGTCCACCGGCCAGACCATGTCTGTCAGCACTGCTTCCTGACGCAGGGTGCCATTGACCGTCAGGGCGATCTTTTGCCCTGCGATCTCGCCGAACCGCGCCCTGGGTGTCAGTGCCCCGATCACCGCACCGGCTTCGATATCCTTTGAAATATCCCAGGGGCGCCGCGTTTCCTTGGCCTGCGCCTGAAGATCCCGGCGCGTCATGTCGAGTCCGACACCATAGCCATAGACTGCTGCCATGGTCGCAGCGGCATCGGCCCGGAACAGGTCGGCGCCCAGCGCCACCACAAATTCGATCTCGTGATGATAGTCGTGCGTCCCCGGCGGATAGGCACAGGTCAGCCCGCTTTGCGCAAGATGATGGCAGGACTTGGTAAAATAGAATGGCGCCTCGCGGTCGACCTCGTTGCCCATCTCGGTTGCATGGGCCACATAATTCCGGCCCACACAGAAGATCCGGCCGACCGGGTAAAGATCGTCACTTCCGGTGACGGGCAGCGCGGGCTTCGGCAAGGGGGGAAAGACAAACGCCATTGGAACCTCCAGCTTGGGCTGGAGCAACAGTTGCCGATGTCCGGGGCGATTACCAGCCTTGGCGCTTCGCCCGATTGACCGCTGCCAGGCCACAGCGCAGACGCGCCCCCCCGAGGGGCGGAAATCGCACCGGGGGGGGCGTTCAGAACTTCAGGGCTCACTTGGCGGCGGACACCGCCCGGCGGGTCATCACGGCAACCAGATGCGCGCGATAGGCTGCGGTGCCGTGCATGTCCGCGATCATGTCGTCCGCAGAAAGCGACATCCCCTCAAGCGCAGAGGCCGAAAAATCCGACGACAAAGCAGCCTCGGCTTCGCTCCAGCGGAACACGCCGTTGTTCGACGCACCGGTCACCGCGACCTTCACGCCATCGGCGAATTTCGCCACGAACACCCCCACAAGCGCAAAGCGCGAAGCGGGCTGCTCGAACTTCATGTAGCAGGACGATTGCGGAATCGGGAATTTAACTTCGGTAACGATCTCACCCTCTTCCAACGCCGTGGTGAACATGCCCTGAAAGTAATCGTCAGCCGCAATCTCGCGCGTGTTGGTCAAGATGGTCGCGCCCGATGCCAGCGCCGCCGCGGGATAGCAGGCCGAGGGGTCGTTGTTGGCCAGTGAGCCCCCGATGGTCCCGCGATTGCGCACCGCCGGATCGCCGATATGGGCGGCAAGCTCCGCAAGTCCCGGATAATGCGCCACAGCCTCTTTCGCGACCGTGCCGTGGGTGGTGCCGCCCCCGATGCAAAGCAGCCCCGCATCGTCCTTGCAGACCCCCCTGATCTCGGCAATGCCGCTCAGGCTCACCAGAACCGACGGCATCGCCAGCCGCTGCTTCAGCGTCGGGATCAGCGTCTGACCGCCCGCCAGCGCCTGAGCATCCTCCTTGGCCAGTGCCGCAACCGCATCCGCGATGGAAGTAGGTCGTTCAATGTCGAATGCATACATCTTTGTTCTCCTCCAGATCCTCGGATCCGCTGAACCTTCAGCTTCACCGGGTCATAAATATCCCGGGGGGTCCGGGGGGCTGGCCCCCCGGTCCCGCCCTCTCGTTCAGCCCTGCATTGCAGCCCAGACGCGCGACGGCGAGGCCGGCATGTCAAGGTGCGCCACCTTGTGGCCACCCGACTGCAAGGCATCGATCACCGCGTTGATCACCGACGGAGGAGAGCCGATCGCCCCGGCCTCGCCACAGCCCTTCACACCCAGCGGATTGTGCGTACAGGGCGTCTGGCAGGAATGATCCACGGCATAAAACGGCACATCATCGGCCCGCGGCATCGCATAATCCATGTAGGACGCGCTCAGCAACTGGCCGTTCTCGTCATAGATGCAGTTTTCCAGCAACGCCTGGCCGATCCCTTGCGCGATCCCACCATGCACCTGACCCGAAACGATCATCGGGTTGATGATATTGCCGAAATCGTCCGCCGCCGAGAACCGTTCGACCGTCACCTTGCCGGTTTCGGGGTCCAGTTCGACCTCGCAGGCATAGGCCCCGGACGGATAGGTGAAGTTGCTCGGATCGTAGAACGCCGTCTCTTCCAGTCCCGGTTCGATGTCGTCCAGCGGATAGTTGTGCGGCACGTAGGCCGCTAGGGTCACATCCCCCCAGGCAACTGACTTGTCGGTGCCCGCGACGGTGAACTGGCCGTTCTTCAGTTCGATGTCGCCTTCCGAGGCTTCCATCAGGTGGGCCGCGATCTTCTTGGCCTTGTTGATGATCTTCTCGGTCGCGCGCACCATGGCCGACCCGCCGACCGCCAGGGACCGGGACCCGTAGGTGCCCATGCCCATTGGCCCGCGCGCCGTGTCGCCATGAACGATATCGATCATGCTGGCATCTATGCCCAGCATCTCGGCCACCACCTGCGGGAATGCCGTTTCGTGGCCTTGCCCATGGGAATGGCTGCCGGTCATCACGCTGATGCTGCCGGTCGCATTCACCCGTACCGTGGCAGATTCATAAAGACCCGCACGTGCGCCAAGCTGTCCGACAAGGTTGCTGGGTGCGATCCCGCAAGCTTCGATATAGCAGTTCACGCCAAGTCCGCGCAGCTTGCCCTTCGCCTCGCTTTCCTTGCGACGGGCGTCGAACCCGGCCAGATCGGCGATCTCTTCCAGCTTGTCCATCGTCGCGGGATAGTTGCCGGTGTCGTATTCCACCGCAACCGGGGTCGCATAGGGGAATTCGGTGATGAAGTTCTGCCGACGCAGCGCGATGGGATCGACGCCCAACTCACGCGCGGCCATGTCGATGACGCGCTCCAGCTGATAGGTCGCCTCGGGGCGGCCTGCCCCGCGATAGGCATCCACGGGCACGGTGTTGGTGAACACCGCCTTGACGTTCACGTAGATGTTCGGCGTCTTGTAGTTGCCCGCCATCAGCGTGCCATGCAGCCAAGTGGGCACGGACGGCGCAAACGTCGACAGATAGGCGCCCATGTTGGCCAGCGTTTCGGTGCGGATCGCGGTAAAGTTGTTGTCCTTGTCCAGCGCCAGCTCGATCTTTGTCACATGGTCACGGCCATGCGCGTCGGACATGAATGCCTCGGACCGGGTCGAGGTCCATTTGACCGGCCGCTTGCAAGCCTTGGCGGCGAAGGTGCAGAACGCCTCTTCGGCATAGTGAAAAATCTTGGTGCCGAACCCGCCGCCCACGTCGGGGGCCACGACCCGCAACTTGTGCTCGGGGATGCCCAGCACAAAGGCGCCCATCAGCAGGCGGATCACATGCGGGTTCTGGCTGGTTGTGTAGAGCGTGTATTCATCGTTGCTGCGGTTCCAGTCGGCCACGGCGACGCGCGGCTCCATCGGGTTGGCGACCAGTCGGTTGTTGATCAGTTCAAGGGTGGTGACATGCGCGGCGTTTTTGATCGCCTCATCCACGGCGCCCTTGTTTTCCTCGACGAAACCCCAGTCGTAACACAGGTTGTCCGACAGATCGTCGTGCACCTTTGGCGCGTCCGGTTCCAGCGCGGCCTTCATGTTGACGGCGGCGGGCAGTTCCTCGATGTCGAGGATGATCGCTTCGGCGGCATCGCGCGCCTCTGCAAGCGAATCCGCGACCACGGCGGCGACGGGATCGCCCACATGGCGCACCTTGCCCTGTGCCAGGACCGGGTGTCCCGGCTCCTTCATCACTTCGCCATGTTTGTCAGTCACCTGCCAGCCGCAGGGCAGCCCGCCGATGCCTTCGAAATCCTTGCCCGTGAAGATGCGCACCACACCGGGCATGCCTTCGGCCGCCGAAGTGTCGATGCCGTTGATCCGCCCATGCGCCACATCGGATCGCAGGAAATGCACATAGGCCTGACCGTGGACGTTTATGTCATCGGTGTAGTTGCCGTTGCCGGTCAGGAAACGAACGTCTTCGCGCCGCTTCGTGCTGGCGCCGATGCCCGTGCCGGTTGCCGAATCTTTTGGCATGTTCTTCCTCCCTGTGGGCGGGTCTGGCCCGCCTTTATCCCTGAATTATTCGGCCGCCATCGAGGGCATGTCCTGGCCGCTGGCCGCCATGATCGCCTTGATGATGTTGTGATAGCCGGTGCAGCGGCAGATATTGCCTTCGAGATAGTCGCGGATCTCCTGCTCTGTCGGCTTTGGATTATCCTTGAGCAGAGAGGTCGCGGACATCACCATGCCCGGGGTGCAGAACCCGCACTGAAGCCCGTGGTAGTCCTGAAACGCCTGTTGCACGACATTCAGCGATCCGTCCTCATTCGCCATCGCCTCGATCGTGGTCACCTCGGCGCCTTCGGCCTCGAGCGCGAACATGGTGCAGGCTTTCACCGCCTCGCCGTTCACATGCACCACACAGGCACCGCACTGGCTGGTGTCACATCCAACATGCGTGCCCGTCAGCCGCAGATCGTCGCGCAGGAATTGCACCAGCAGGGTGCGCCCCTCAACTTCGCGGCTTACGGATTTGCCGTTCACCGTCATCGCTACTTTCGCCATGAATCCCTCCCGTGGATTTCTCTTGTATCTGTTGTTGCTAGGGTCAAGCCTGGCATGCACCGCTGCCATCCGCAGCAGGCAACCGTATCAGTGTCCGCTCAGGTCACCATGCGCTTGAACCAGCCCTTTTTCTTGCCATCGTCCGTTTCGGGGGCCGCGTCGGGATCGGCAGGGCCTTCGACCGCTTCCTGAAAGTTCTGGAAGAACTTGTCGGCCATGTTCTTGGCAAAGCCGTCGATGATGCGGCTGCCCAACTGAGCGAGCTTGCCCCCCACGCTCGCCTCGACATCGTAGCTCAGCAAGGTGCCGTTTTCGGATGGTTCCATGCGCACGTCGGCGCCGCCCTTGGCAAAGCCGGCCGCGCCCCCCTTGCCTTCGCCCGACAGCTTCAGGCTGTTGGGTTCATTCATGTCCGAAATCGTCACGACACCCTTGAAGGTCGCCTTTACCGGCCCGACCTTCTGCGTCACTGTCGCCTCGAAGCCCTCTTCGGCACTGCCTGTCATCTCGGTACAGCCCGGCACACAGGCCTTAAGCACCTCGGGGTTCAGAATCGCGGTCCAAACCACCTCGGGTGCGGCCTTGATCTCTCGGGAATCGCTCATCTTCATCGGTGTCGTCCTTTTGTCTGGTGGCAGCCTATGCAGTCTGACACATCGGTTGTATTAGACCAATGGCCTACGACCGCGCCGTCGGCCCCACCCCCGCCCCGGACAGGAGAGTCCCCGATGACGCTGACATCGCAATCAGAAACCAAACCCGTCGTCGCCGTAACCGGCGCGAGCCGGGGCATCGGCCATGCCATCGTGCGGCATTTCTACAAACAGGGCTGGGACGTGATCACCCTTGCGCGCACGCCATTCTCCGAGGTCTGCCCATGGGCGGACGGGATCGTCCAGCACCTCAAGGTCGATCTGGCGGATACCCAGTCGGTGCTGAACGCGGCGGACGAACTCAAGGGGTTGCTGGACGGTCGCGGGCTGAACGCGCTGGTAAACAACGCGGGCATCTCGCCCAAGGGGCCGGACGGTGCACGGATGAGCGCGATGCAGACACCGATAGAGACGTTTCTGGACGTGCAGCACGTCAACCTGGTGGCGCCCTTCATCCTGTGCCGGGAATTGCTCGAACCGTTGCGAAAGGCAGGCGGATCGGTGGTGAACATCTCGTCCATCGCCGCGGTCCGGGTGCATCCCTTCGCCGGCGCGGCCTATGCGATTTCCAAGGCGGGGCTGTCGGCCTTCACCCGCGAACTGGCACATGAGCTGGGTGAATCCGGGGTGCGCGTGAACACCGTGGCGCCGGGTGAAATCCAGACATCGATCCTGTCACCCGGCACGGACGAGCTTGTCGAAAGCCAGGTACCGATGAAACGGCTGGGCCGACCCGAAGAAGTCGCCGAGGTGGTCTATTTCCTTGCCAGTCCGCTGTCGTCTTACGTGACCGGCACCGAAATCCCGATCAACGGCGGCCAGCATACCTGAACGGCGATCGCCCCGCGCAATCTGTTCCGGGCAATCTGCTCTGGGCAATCTGTTTGGGGCAATCTGTTTGGGGCAGCAAATGCTCCGAAAGTCGCGGGTGCGTATGGGGTTTTGCGGTTTGCCAAATCGACGCGCGCCTCTATGCTCGGACAAGGTCAGGCTTGCCAGTCCACGGTCCCGACAGGCCCGGCAAGTCATTGACGACACATGGATTACTTGATGAACACAGGGTTGTCGGTCACTTCGGTCAGTTACAGGTACGGTGCCAAACAGGCCCTGGACGATGTCAGTTTCGATGTCGCCCCCGGCCAGTTCGCCGCCCTGCTTGGACCGAACGGCGCGGGCAAGTCGACGCTGTTCTCGCTGCTGACGCGCCTGTTCACCACCCGCGACGGAACAATCGCCATCGCAGGGTTCGACATGGCGAGGTCTCCGCGCCAGGCGCTTCAGAAAATGGGTGTGGTATTCCAGTCGCCAACGCTCGACCTTGATCTGACCATCCGCCAGAACCTGGGCTATTTCGCTGCCCTGCACGGGCTGTCGGGGCGTGACGCGCGCAAGCGCATCGACCGCGCGCTTGACCGGTTGCAAATCCTGGACCGGGCCGGTGAGAAAGCCCGCAACCTTAACGGCGGTCACCGGCGGCGCACCGAAATTGCCCGCGCCCTGATCCACGACCCATCGGTTCTGCTGCTGGACGAGGCGACCGTGGGTCTGGACGCCGCCGCGCGCCAGTCCATCACCGACCATGTCCATCGACTGTGCAGCGAGGAAAACCTGACCGTGCTCTGGGCGACGCACCTGACCGACGAGGTATTCGACACGGACCAACTGGTCGTCCTGCACGAGGGCAAGGTGCTTGCCCGGGGTCTTTGTGCCGACCTGCGCGGCGACAGCCCTCTCAAGGACTACTTCCTGCGGGCCACCGGTGTCCCGGCGTGATTCAGCCCGACCGACAGGCTCCGGAATGAGTGCCTACCTGATCGCCCTGCGCGCCATCGTCCTGCGCGAGGCCCTGCGTTTTGTCCACCAGCGCGAACGCTTTGTCGCCGCACTTGTGCGCCCGCTGGTCTGGCTGCTGGTCTTTGCGGCCGGCTTTCGCGCCGCCCTCGGGCTGAGCATCATCGCGCCCTACCAGACCTACATCACCTACGAGACCTACATCGTGCCCGGCCTGTGCGGCATGATCCTGCTGTTCAACGGCATGCAAAGTTCGCTCAGCCTGGTCTACGATCGCGAGACGGGTTCGATGCGGCTGCTGCTGACCGCCCCCCTGCCGCGCGGCTGGCTGCTGTTCTGCAAGCTGCTGGGCAGCACGATGATCTCGGTTCTGCAGGTCTATACCTTCCTGCTGATCGCCGCCTTTTTCGGTATCGACATGGAGCCGCTCGGCTACCTTGCCGCCCTGCCCGCGCTGATGATCGCGGGGCTGATGCTGGGCACGCTCGGCCTTGCCCTGTCAAGCTTCATCAAACAGCTTGAAAATTTCGCGGGGGTGATGAACTTCGTGATCTTCCCGATGTTCTTTCTCAGCTCGGCGCTTTATCCGCTGTGGAAGATGGCCGAAAGCAGTTCGCTGCTGCGCGACATCTGTGCATTCAATCCCTTTACCCACGCGGTCGAACTGATCCGTTTTGCCCTCTATCAACAGTTCAATGGCTGGGCCCTGTTCTGGACGCTGCTGGCCACGCTGGTCTTCATGTCGCTCGCGCTTTGGGGATATGATCCGGCCCGTGGCCTGACCCGGCGCAAGGGGTGAACACGCCCGGCCCGGACGGATGGGCGCGGGGATCAGATGCACGGACCCCTTTCGTTCCAGTTTTTACGCCGCGAACATACCTTTTAACACCTGACATGTCAGAGTGAATGATGTTCCGGGCCACATGTCCTTTTGGTCCTGGACTGACTTCCTCCCTGTCAGACTGGCCGCGCCTCCGGGCGCGGCTTTTTTCTGTGTCGAGCTGTGGCTATTTGCATGGAAGAGCCCGCTGCCAACGGGGCAAAGTGGCACGGGCGATATCTGGCAATCTGCCGTAAGTCTTCCATAGGTTGAGTGGGATTATCCTTTTTCAACCATACGCTTACGATCTGCGCCCATTGCCGCGCCGACCAGCCCTGAATCACGGAAATACCCTGTTGACCGCTAGAAACACATCTCGTAGCGTCCGAGAGATAAAATAGTCGGCCAGGTCCGACAGGGAGCGACAATGGGAAAGGGGCCGCAAGGCTCCTTTCCTTATTTTACAGGGCGATATTCCGCAGGGCGGTGTATCCGACTGGGTAAAATCGCGCAATTTTCGCCGCTTCCGACCGCTTGCAGCGCAATTTGCTCCTGACACTGCATCCCGCCCATGGTAACCGCCTGATACAATGCTGACCGGGCTCGAGGAACTGACCTATGAAACGATCCATCTTTCTTCTTTCCACACTGGCCGTGCTGGCCGCGCCCATGTCCTGGGCTCAGGACACGACGACGCCAGAAACGGCCGACCCAGAAACGGCCGCACCCGACACACCCGAAGCTGTGCAGATCCCTCCCAATGCCGAGCTTGATACCGGCGAACCGGCGGACGCCGTTCCGGGCGCGACCGACAACGCCCAGGACGATAGCACCTATACCAAGACGACTTCGGGTGCCTGGGAGGTGCAGTGCCTGAAGGTTGAGGAAGGCGAAGAGCCCTGCCAGATGTACCAGCTTCTCAAGGACGAGCAGGGATCGAATGTTGCGGAAGTGAGCCTGTTCAAGGTTGCGGGCGGCGGTCAGGTGGTTGCCGGAGCGACCTATGTGGTGCCGCTGGAAACGCTGCTCACGCAGAAGATGACGATCGCCGTCGATACCGGCGAGGCCAAGCGCTATGATTTCTCGTTCTGCACTCAGGTCGGGTGTTATGCCCGGGTCGGTTTTACCGAAGCCGAATTGGCAGCGTTCAAGGCCGGTGTTGCGGCCAAGATCACCATCGTCCCGGCCCTTGCCCCCGACCAGAAGGTTTCGGTGAACATGTCGCTGAATGGCTTCACCGCCGCGTTTGACGAGATCACTGCGGTGCAGCAGTAAACCGCGCCGGTACCGGGGCGGTATACCGTCCCGGTCGCTGGATCGTATTGCGTACCATGGCATCCGGATAACGGTCCGAACGCGTTGCGTATCGCAAAAGCTGCATGGAACCGCGAACTGATTATATGACACTGTCCGAGCGCAGCAGGATCTAGAGCGTGTTGCGTTTGACCGGATTCAGTGCTTTCAACTGCTTCCCGGATGCAGCGTTGGTTTCCCAACGCGTTCGGGGTGGCAGGTGAATTCAATTCAATTCAAAACAACACGCTTGTCCTGGCCAAGACCGTCCAGCACAGCCCGTGCCGCTCGGATGCCTGGCGCCTCTCCGCCCAGCCCGAGCCGGTCCATAGTCACCGCCATCGCGCGGGCCTGTTCCTGCGGTGTCTCCAGCACCTTCAGCAACGCCTGAACGATTGGCCCCGGCAGGCAATCCTTGCCGATGAACTCCGGCACCGCCCGCGTCTCGGACACCAGGTTGACCAGGGTCACGGTGTCCACCTTGAGTAAGCGACCGATGATCTGGCGACTGATCCAGTTCATGTCATAAGCGATGACCATGGGTGTGCCGGCCGCAGCAAGCTCCAGCGACACCGTGCCAGAGGCCGCCAGTGCCAGATCTGCCGCGGCAAAGGCGCTGCGCTTTTGCAGAGCGGCATCCCCCAGAGCAGCGTCCCCCTGAGCAGCGTCCCCCGGCATGTCCCGAGGATCAAGCACGATGGGCCGTCCCGGCCAATCCGAGGCCATGTCCTGCACCAGCCCCGCCACAGGCATCGCCGCAGGCAGGACGAAACGCAGGTCCGGACGCCGTTGCGACAGCCGCCGCACAACCTCTCCGAAAACCGGGGACAGCCGCATCACCTCGGACCGGCGCGATCCGGGCAGCACCAGCATCATCGGCGACTCGCCCAGACCGTGGGTCAGGCGAAACCGCGCCACGTCCGCCAGATCCGCCTGCGGGTCGGTCACCACGGGATGCCCGACGAAATCGCAGCGCATGCCTGCCGCCTCCATGTAGGGCGGTTCGAACGGGAACAGCGCCAGCACCTGATCCACATGGCCCGCCATCTTCGCCGCGCGCCCCGGACGCCAGGCCCAGACGGTCGGCGCCACGTAATGCACCACCCGGATGTCGCTGGCGGCCTTGACCATCCGCGCCACCCGCAACGCTGTCTCTTATACACATCTGACGCTGC
>JAGXGV010000150.1 GCA_024636635.1 Puniceibacterium sp. | reverse complement strand
GTTCTTCGTCAGCCCGATCGTCGAGGGTGGCGACGGCGAGGACAAGGCGATCGTCTATGCGCTGGAGACGACCGAGCAGCGGCTTCTCGAGGCGCAGTTCACCCAGAGCCAGAAGATGCAGGCGATCGGCCAGCTTGCCGGCGGAATCGCGCATGATTTCAACAACCTGCTGACCGCCATTTCCGGCCATTGCGACCTTCTGCTGCTGCGCCACGATCAGGGAGATCCGGATTACAGCGACCTTGTGCAGATCAACCAGAACGCCAACCGGGCTGCGGCGCTGGTCGGGCAGCTTCTGGCCTTTTCGCGCAAGCAGACCCTGCGCCCCGAAGTGCTGGATCTGCGCGATGCGCTGTCGGATCTTACCCACCTGCTCAACCGTCTAGTGGGCGAGAAGGTGTCGCTGACGCTGCGCCACGATCCAGTCCTGCCGCCGATCCGCGGCGACAAGCGGCAACTTGAACAGGTGATGATGAACCTGGTGGTGAACGCACGCGACGCCATGCCCAAGGGTGGCGCCATCGTGATCGAGACTGAGCGCATGGTGCTTAAGGAGCCGCTATCCCGGGATCGCGCCGTTGTGGCGCCGGGGTCTTACGTTTCGGTGCGGGTGACGGATGCGGGCGTCGGCATTCCCAAGGACAAGCTCCAGAAGGTGTTCGAACCGTTCTTTACCACCAAGCGCACAGGCGAAGGCACCGGGCTTGGACTGTCCACGGTCTACGGGATCGTCAAGCAGACGGGGGGATTCATCTTTGTCGACAGCGTCGTAGGCTCTGGCAGCTGCTTTACCCTGCTGTTCCCAAGCCACGAAGTCCTGCATGAAGCGGTCAGACCACCCGTGGCGAAACTGCCCAAGCCCAAGGTGCGACAGGGCAACGGCGTGGTCCTGCTGGTCGAGGACGAGGCGCCGGTGCGGGCCTTCGCCTCCCGGGCGCTACGGCTGCGCGGCTACACGGTGATCGAGGCCGAGTCGGCCGAGGATGCCTTGCGGACGCTGGATGACCGCGGGCTGTCGGTGGACATCTTCGTCACGGATGTGGTCATGCCAGGCATGGACGGGCCGACCTGGGTCAAGCAGGCGCTCGAGATGCGTCCCGACGTTAAGGTTGTCTTCGTGTCCGGTTATGCCGAGGAGGTGTTCGGCGACGACGACAACCGCATCCCCAATTCGGTGTTCCTGCCCAAACCCTTTTCGCTGAACGAACTGACAGAAACCGTCTATCAGCAGTTAAGCTGAAGGCCCCTGGCGGTCGGTTGAATCCCAAAGGGTGAAATCATCCGCACATTTGCGGCGCAGTCTTGTCGCGATCTCCGGCGAAAGGGACAGCGGAGCATGGGTCGAGACGTTGCTGCGCGGCAGGTCGAGGCGCAGCGCCAGCCGGTCTTCGAGAAATTCGATGAGCCGGTCCTGATCCTCATAGCGGAAAAGATGGGTGATCCGGGTGCCGTTTGGGCGTGGTTCGACAAATTTCGACTGACTGCCGACATTCGCGTAAGGCGGCGGGTCGCCGCGGATGTATGCCTCGACAAAGGAATCAAAGCTGATCCCGCGTGTAGAGGTCGCCCTGCCATCCAGGAAGGGACGCTGCCGGTAGCGGTACCAGCTGCCAAGCCAGCTCACGGGTTCACGGATAACCGCGAGGGTGTCCATCTGCTCGGCGCCCATCTTTTCGAACATCGGGCGGAAGAAGCGGTTGTACCGGTAAAGAGGTGCATGTTTCAGCTCGGGCGGGTCCAGCACGGTCATCGAGGCATATGGCGCAAGCGCCGTTTCATAGGCCGTGGTACCGGTCTTGGGCACCGCCAGAAAGACCAGCCGCTGTTTCCAGAATACCAGCACGACCGTCTCCTCTTTTCCGGGTTCAGCCGTAAACCACTTTTTAACGATTACGCGCAAGAGTGGAATCAGGAATTTTTACTTGATATGTTCTTGTTTTGGTCCCATATGGGTGGGAACAAGAGGTGAACGAAAGCAGCGATTGTCGCCCGGATACGGGTGTGGAATAAGGACATGGAAAACATGGCAACGGCAGATCTTTTGACAATGGACAGCAAGAAGACCGCAGACAAGCAAAAGGCGCTCGACAGTGCCCTGGCTCAGATCGAACGTCAGTTCGGCAAGGGCTCGATCATGAGGCTCGGCGGAGACAATGTCATCAAGGACATTGAATCGACCTCGACCGGCTCTCTTGGTCTGGACATTGCGCTTGGCATCGGCGGGTTGCCGAAAGGGCGGATCATCGAGATCTATGGCCCAGAATCCTCGGGCAAGACCACGCTGACCCTGCATTGCGTTGCGGAAGAGCAGAAAAAGGGCGGGGTCTGCGCCTTTGTCGATGCAGAGCACGCGATGGATCCGCTTTATGCCCGCAAGCTAGGGGTCAACCTTGACGAGTTGCTGATCTCGCAGCCCGATACCGGCGAGCAGGGACTTGAAATCGTCGACACGCTGGTGCGCTCAGGGGCGGTCAGCCTCGTGGTGATCGATTCGGTTGCCGCGCTCACGCCCAAGTCCGAGCTTGAAGGCGACATGGGGGATTCGTCGCTTGGCGTGCATGCCCGCCTGATGAGCCAGGCCATGCGCAAGCTGACCGGGTCGATCAGCCGGTCGAACTGCATGGTGATCTTCATCAACCAGATCCGCATGAAGATTGGCGTCATGTTCGGTTCGCCCGAGACGACGACCGGTGGCAACGCTCTCAAGTTCTATTCTTCGGTGCGGCTCGACATCCGCCGTATCGGGTCGATCAAGGACCGTGACGAGGTTGTGGGCAATGCGACCCGCGTGAAAGTTGTCAAGAACAAGGTGGCGCCGCCTTTCAAGCAGGTCGAGTTCGACATTATGTATGGCGAGGGTATTTCCAAGACGGGCGAATTGCTTGACCTTGGCGTGAAGGCCGGTGTGGTGGACAAATCCGGCTCCTGGTACTCTTACGGGGATGAGCGGATCGGACAGGGGCGCGAGAACGCCAAGTCCTTCCTGAAGGAAAATACCCGCATCGCCACGGAGATCGAGGACAAGATCCGTGCGGCGCATGGCCTGGACTTTCACATGTCCGAAGACAGCGCTGGCGATGACGACCTGATGGAAGGCTGAGTGACGCTCGCGCGCGCCGACCTCTTCGGGAGGACATCCGTGCGCGACACCGTTCCGGATCGGGGCGCCCGGATGCGGCGCACCCCGAAAGCCGACCCGGGACGGTGAGACATGGCCGCCGAGCGGTGAAGCGTGAAGTATCTTTTGGCACTGCTACTGTGTGAAAAACGCGGACGGTTCCGTTTCATCGACTTATGGACAGGCGGCGGGCACGGCGATACACCTGCCCCGACCTGCCCTCCTGATCCGGAAGAGACCTTACCAGATGCCAAGCCTGAACGACATCCGCTCGACCTTTCTGAGCTATTTCGAGAAACAGGGACATACGGTCGTCCCGTCAAGCCCTCTGGTACCGCGTAACGATCCCACGCTGATGTTTGCGAATTCGGGCATGGTGCAGTTCAAGAACCTGTTCACCGGGGTCGAGCATCGCGATTATACCCGCGCGACCAGCGCGCAGAAATGCGTGCGTGCCGGGGGCAAGCACAACGATCTGGACAACGTCGGCTATACCGCGCGCCACCACACCTTTTTCGAGATGATGGGCAACTTCAGTTTTGGCGATTATTTCAAGGCCGAGGCGATCCCCTTTGCCTGGGAACTGATCACCCGCGATCTGGGCATCGACAAGAAGCGCCTGCTGGTGACGGTTTATCACACCGACGACGAGGCGGTGGATATCTGGAAAAAGGTCGGCGTGCCCGAAGACCGGATCATCCGCATCGCCACCAACGACAACTTCTGGATGATGGGCCCGACCGGTCCCTGTGGTCCCTGCACCGAGATCTTTTATGACCATGGCGATCACATCTGGGGCGGGCCGCCGGGCAGTCTCGACGAGGATGGCGACCGGTTTGTAGAGATCTGGAACCTTGTCTTCATGCAGTATGAGCAGTTCGAGGACGGCAGCCGCAAGGAACTGGCTGCCCAGTCGATCGACACCGGCATGGGGATCGAACGGGTTGCGGCGCTGTTACAGGGCACCAACGACAACTATGCGACCGACCTGATGCGCAGCCTTATCGAGACGAGTGCGGATGCGACTTCGACCGATCCGGACGGACCGGGCAAGACGCACCACCGGGTTATCGCGGACCACCTGCGCTCGACCTCGTTCCTGATTGCGGACGGGGTGATGCCGTCCAACGACGGGCGCGGCTACGTGCTGCGCCGGATCATGCGCCGGGCAATGCGTCATGCGCACATGCTGGGCGCACAGGATCCCGTCATGCACAGACTGGTGCCCGCACTTGTGCAACAGATGGGCGCGGCCTATCCCGAACTTGGCCGGGCGCAGGCGCTGATCCAGGAGACGTTGCGGCTTGAGGAGACGCGGTTCAAGCTGACGCTGGACCGGGGTCTGAAGCTGCTGGACGACGAATTGTCCGGACTGGACGACAATGCCGCGCTACCCGGTGCTTCGGCTTTCAAGCTGTACGACACCTACGGTTTTCCGCTGGACCTGACGCAGGATGCGCTGCGCGAACGCGGCCGCAGCGTCGAAACCGCCGGTTTCGATGTCGCGATGGCCGAACAGAAGGCCAAGGCGCGCGCTGCCTGGTCCGGCTCGGGCGAGGCTGCGGATGCGGCGATCTGGTTCGATCTTGCCGACAAGCATGGCGCGACGGATTTCCTTGGTTATGACACCGAAGTGGCCGAGGGTCAGATTCACGCGCTGGTGAAGGACGGTTCCGAGGTTACCTCTGCGACTGTAGGCGACGCTGTGCAGATCGTGCTGAATCAGACGCCTTTCTATGCGGAAAGCGGCGGTCAGGTGGGTGATGAGGGGCTGATTCGGACCGAGGGCGGTCTGGCCAGGATCACCGACACCAGGAAAGTGGCCGGTGTGTTCATCCATTTCGCGGAAATCACCGAAGGCAAAATGAAGCCCGGGGAAGCGGCGGTCCTGACAGTGGATCACGCCCGGCGCACGGCCATCCGGGCCAATCATTCGGCAACGCATCTGCTGCACGAGGCGCTGCGGCGCGCGTTGGGCGATCACGTGGCGCAACGTGGTTCGCTTAATGCGCCCGACCGGCTGCGGTTCGACTTTTCCCATGGCAAGGCGCTGAATGCGGCGGAACTGGTTCGGATCGAGGAAGAGGTAAACGCCTTCATCCGCCAGAATGCGTCTGTGCAGACGCGGATCATGACGCCGGACGATGCGCGCGGGATCGGTGCGCAGGCCCTGTTCGGCGAAAAGTACGGCGACGAGGTGCGGGTGGTGTCTATGGGTACTCAGCCCGGATCGGGCAAGGGCACCGATGGGCAGACCTATTCGCTGGAGCTTTGCGGCGGCACGCATGTGCGCCAGACCGGCGACATCGGCGTTTTCGTGACGCTTGCGGACAGTGCGTCCAGCGCGGGGGTGAGGCGGATTGAGGCGCTGACTGGCGAAGCCGCCTTTGCCTATCTGCGCGAGAACAGCCGCATCGTGAACGATCTGGCGCAGGAATTCCGCACACAACCCGGCGAGGTGATGGCACGGGTCGGCACGCTGGTCGCGGAAAAGCGGCGGCTTGAGAACGAGATCGCCCAATTGCGCCGGGATCTGGCGATGGCGGGTGGTGCGGGTCAGGGCCGCGAGGCCGAGGTGCAAACCATCAATGGCATGAGCTTTGTCGCGCAGGTGCTGAGCGGTGTGTCCGGAAAGGATCTGCCGCCGCTGATCGACGCGCACAAGACCCGGCTGGGATCGGGGGCTGTGCTGCTGATTGCCGATACCGGCGGCAAGGCCGCAGTGGCGGCGGGCGTGACCGCTGACCTTACGGAAAAGGTATCTGCGGTCGATCTGCTGCGCGCGGCTGTCGCGGAACTGGGGGGCAAGGGTGGCGGTGGTCGCCCCGACATGGCGCAGGGCGGTGGTCCCAGCGCGGAAAATGCCGCAGGCGCGATCGCCGCTGCGGCCAAGGTACTGGAAGGATAAGATATGCCCGCACTCTGGATTGCCCATGTGCATGTGACCGACGCCGATGCTTATGGCCGGTATGCCAAGCTTGCCGGCCCGGCGATTGCCGCGCATGGCGGCAGCTTTGTTGCGCGTGGGGGGCGGTACGTGACCCTGGAGGGCAAGGAGCGGGCCCGCCATGTCGTTGCCCGTTTTCCCAGCGTCGAGGCTGCCGAGACCTGTTATAGCTCGCCCGAGTATCAGGAGGCGCTTGACCATGCCCGCGGCGCGTCCGAACGGGATCTGATCATCGTCGAGATCACCGAGTAGGGACCGGCGATGACGCTGGCGCATTGGCTGCCGCTGCTTCTGCTGGCGGCGTCAAACGTGTTCATGACCTTTGCCTGGTATGGGCACCTGAAATTCCCCGGCCAGCCGCTTTTTGTCGTGATTATGGTCAGTTGGGGTATCGCGCTGATCGAATACTGCCTTGCCGTTCCGGCCAAGCGGATCGGGCATCAGGTCTATTCGGCGGCGGAACTGAAGACCTTTCAGGAGGTCATCACGCTGATTGTGTTTGCGGTTTTCTCGGTGCTTTACCTGCGCGAGGCGCTGACGCTGAACCATGCGGTCGGCTTCGGCTTCATCGCGCTTGGGGCGTTCTTCGTCTTTCGCGGACCGTTCTGAGGTCGGTCACTTGGCCCCGATCCCGTCACGGACCGGGGTGACCTGTGTCCCCCGGTCCGGCGTGATGTGCGTTCAGTACGTTTTTGACATCCGCTTGCGTTCGTGCGGGTCCAGATGCCGCTTGCGCAGACGGACAGAGGTGGGCGTGACCTCGACCAGTTCGTCGTCGTTGATATAGGCAATGGCCTGTTCCAGCGACAGGGTGACGGGTGTGGTAAGGCGCACGGCCTCGTCCGTTCCGGATGCGCGCACGTTGGTCAGCTGCTTGCCCTTGAGCGGGTTGACCTCAAGGTCATTCTCGCGGGCATGTTCGCCGATGATCATGCCGGTATAGACCGGGGTCTGGGCGCCGATGAAGAACTTGCCGCGATCCTCGAGCTTCCAGAGCGCGTAGGACACCGCCGTGCCATTTTCCATCGAGATCAGCACGCCGGCACGGCGGCCCGGAATCGGCCCCTTGTGCTTGGTCCAGCCGTGAAAGACCCGGTTCATCACACCCGTGCCGCGCGTGTCGGTCAGAAATTCGCCGTGATAGCCGATCAGGCCACGGGCGGGCACATGCGCGATGATGCGGGTCTTGCCCGTGCCGGCCGGTTTCATCTCGACCAACTCACCCTTGCGGTTGCCGGTGACCTTTTCGATGACCGCACCCGAATAGTCGTCATCCACGTCGATGGTGACCTCTTCCATGGGTTCCTCGACGCCGTTTTCGCCATCACGCAAGATGACCTGCGGGCGGGAAATCGACAGTTCGAACCCTTCGCGCCGCATGTTCTCGATCAGCACGCCCATCTGCAATTCGCCCCGGCCCGCGACCTCGAAGGCCTCGCCGCCCGGCGTGTCGGTCACCTTGATCGCCACATTCGTCTCGGCCTCGCGCATCAGGCGCTCGCGGATGACGCGGGACTGAAC
>JAGXGV010000149.1 GCA_024636635.1 Puniceibacterium sp. | reverse complement strand
CGCGGCCAGAACAACGTGCAGGGCGCCTGTGACATGGGATCCTTCCCGCACGAACTGCCGGGCTATCGCCACGTCAAGGGCCCAGAGGCGCGCGACCTGTTCGAAAAGATCTGGGGCGTCACGATCGACCCGGAACCGGGCCTGCGCATCCCCAACATGCTGGATGCAGCGGTCGAGGGCACGTTCAAGGGGCTTTATTGCCAGGGCGAGGACATCCTGCAATCGGACCCCGACACGCATCATGTGGCGGCGGGCCTTGCGGCGATGGAATGTGTCATCGTGCATGACCTGTTCCTGAACGAGACGGCAAATTATGCGCATGTCTTCCTGCCCGGATCGACGTTCCTGGAAAAGGACGGCACCTTTACCAACGCCGAACGCCGCATCAACCGGGTGCGCAAGGTGATGGCTCCGCGCAACGGCTATGGCGACTGGGAAGTGACGCAGCTTCTGGCCAATGCCATGGGCGCCAATTGGCACTATACCCACCCGTCGCAGATCATGGACGAGGTGGCCGCCACCACGCCCAGCTTTGCCGGCGTATCCTACGAGGTGCTCGAGGAAAAAGGCAGCGTTCAGTGGCCGTGCAACGAAGACCACCCCGACGGCACGCCGCTGATGCATGTGGATGGCTTCATGCGCGGCAAGGGGCGGTTCATCGTGACCGAATACATCGCCACGGATGAACGCACCGGGCCACGTTTCCCGCTGCTGCTGACCACAGGGCGCATCCTGTCGCAATACAACGTCGGCGCACAGACACGGCGCACCGCCAACTCCACATGGCACGAGGCGGACCTGCTGGAAATCCACCCGCACGACGCCGAAGTGCGCGGCGTGAATGAGGGCGATTTTGTGCGTCTCGCGTCGCGGGCGGGCGAAACCGCGCTGCGGGCCAAGATCACGGACCGCGTGTCGCCGGGGGTGGTCTACACGACCTTCCACCACCCCGACACGCAGGCGAATGTCATCACCACGGATTATTCCGACTGGGCGACGAACTGCCCGGAATACAAGGTGACGGCGGTGCAGGTCAGCCCCTCGAACGGGCCGACGACCGACTGGCAAGAGGAATATAACGCGCAGGCCGAACAGGCGCGGCGCATCCTTCCGGCGGCGGAGTAGCGCGATGCGCCCCGCCCCCACTGTCAGCGCAGCAGGATGGTCGCATCAGTCCGATGGCACGCTTGCCGTGCACCGGACCCTGCCGCAGGAAGTCCCAGTTGCCATTGTATTCAACGGCACGACGCAGGCGGTGATGATGGCGACACCGGCGGACATCGCCGATTTTGCCCATGGCTTTGCCCTGACCGAAGGGGTCGTGACCGACCCCGCGCAGATCGAGCGTTTCGAGATCGTGACCCATTCGCAGGGGATCGAGGCACGGTTCTGGCTGGTCGAGCACCGCGCAGAGGCGTTGTCAGCGCGGCGGCGCAGTATGGCCGGGCCGGTTGGATGCGGGTTGTGCGGCATCGACAGTCTGGAACAGGCGATGCGCCCCCTGCCCCGCGTCGAAGGTGACAGCCTGCGTCTGACCCGCGCCGAGGTGGCCGGGGCCACGGATGCCCTGCGCCCGCATCAGGCGCTGCACGACCGCACCCGCGCCACCCATGCGGCGGGTTTTCTGCAACCGGGCCGTGGCATCACGCTGGTGCGCGAGGATGTGGGCCGCCACAATGCGCTGGACAAGCTGATCGGGGCGCTGGTGCGGGACGGCGTCGACCCGGGCACCGGTGCGGCGGTCATGACATCGCGCCTGTCGGTCGAACTGGTGCAGAAATGCGCGCTGGCCGGGCTGCCCATGCTGATCGCCGTGTCCGCCCCCACCGGGCAGGCAGTCGATCTGGCGCGGGGCGCGGGCATCACGCTGGCCGCCTTTGCCCGCAGCGGCGGCTTTGATCTCTATTCCCACCCCCACCGCATCACGGAAGAGAGTAACGATGTCCCCTGACAAGATGGTCCGCATGGCCAATCAGATCGCAGCCTTCTTCAAGACGCAGCCGAAAGAGGACGCCCCGGAACGCGTCGCCGATCACATCCGGGATTACTGGGAGCCGCGGATGCGCGACCAGCTGCGCCAATACGTCGCCGACGGCGGCCGGGGCCTTGATGATGTCGTGATCAGGGCAACGGCGCGGATCTGATCCTGCGCCAGAGGCGTCCGGCGCACCGAAGCCAGAAAACCCGCAGATCCGTCATCCCCTGTCGCGACTTTGTTCCCAAGGCTTTCCCCTGGCCTTTCCCCTGGGCACATTGACGTTGATCAACCCCGGTGCCCCTGCCGATGCTTCAGCCGCACGGGCGGCTTTTCCGCGTTAACCACTGGCATCTTCTTGCCCAGTCCGGGATCAGCAGGATCTGTCGGGCCCTTTGGTCATTGCCCTGTCCATCCTTCGCAATCAGCGGACCGCCGTCAGATGCGGGGTCGGCGCGCAGGACAAAAGTGCAGCGCAAGAGAAATGCCTGCCCCCTGAGCGGTTGCAGTCACACTTCGAACGGAACACAAATGGAAAACCCGTCCTGCGCCGCGACCGGGCGGCGCCGTATGGACAGTCCAAGGAGATACCCCATGTCTTACGCCGATATCCTGGCCGCATCCGGCCTTACCCCATCCAATGTGACCGGCGGCACGCTGTCGGTCCGCACCCCCGTGGACGGATCCGAGATCGCACGCCTGAAACCGCACAGCGCGTCCGAAGCGGATGGCATGATCGACACGGCGCATGACGCCTTTCTTGCGTGGCGCAAGGTGCCCGCGCCGCGTCGCGGTGAATTCGTGCGCCTGCTGGGGGAAGAGTTGCGCCGCCAGAAAGAGGCGCTTGGGGCGCTCGTCACGCTGGAATGTGGCAAGATCCTTCAGGAAGGTCTGGGCGAAGTGCAGGAGATGATCGACATCTGCGATTTTGCCGTCGGCCTGTCGCGTCAGCTTTATGGGTTGACCATCGCCTCGGAACGGCCCGGCCATGCGATGCGCGAGACATGGCATCCGATGGGTGTCTGCGGCATCATCACCGCCTTCAACTTTCCTGTCGCTCCATGGTGCTGGAACACGGCACTTGCGCTGGTCTGTGGCGATCCGGTGATCTGGAAACCGTCGGAAAAAACCCCGCTGACCGCGCTTGCGGTGCAGAGGATCTGCGAAACGGTGCGCGCCCAATTCGGCGACGATGCGCCCGAAGGGCTGACACAGGTGCTGATCGGGGAAGGTGACCTGGGCGCGGCGCTGACCGCCAACCCCAGGGTCGCCATCGTTTCGGCCACCGGGTCGGTGCCGATGGGTCGCGCAGTGGCCGCAGACATGGCGCGGCGGCTGGGGCGCAGCATCCTGGAACTGGGCGGCAACAATGCCATGATCGTCGCACCCTCTGCCGATCTGGAAATGGCGCTGCGGGCCATCGTGTTTTCGGCCGTCGGCACTGCCGGACAACGCTGTACCTCGCTGCGTCGGCTGATCGTGCATGAAGACGTCTATGACGCGCTGATCCCTCGTCTTGTGAGCGCCTATGCCGGCCTGCCCATCGGCGACCCGCTGACAAAAGGGACACTGGTTGGCCCGCTGATTGACAGGCAGGCCATGACGGCGATGGACGCTGCGCTGGACAGGGCCCGGTCCGAAGGCGGAACCGTGCATGGCGGTGGCCAGGCCCTGACCGATACCCACGGGCCGGCGGCCTATGTCCACCCCTCCATCGCCGAGATGCCGTCGCAGACCGCCATCGTGCACCACGAAACCTTTGCCCCGATCCTTTACGTGATGAAATACCGCGATTTCGACACGGCGATTGCGATGCAGAACGCGGTGCCACAGGGCCTGTCGTCCTGCATCTTTTCGACCGACCTGCGCGAGACAGAGCATTTCCTGTCGGCCACCGGGTCAGACTGCGGCATTGCGAATGTGAACATCGGCCCGTCAGGTGCCGAGATCGGCGGCGCGTTCGGGGGAGAGAAGGACACCGGTGGCGGACGCGAAAGCGGATCGGATGCGTGGAAAGGCTACATGCGCCGTCAGACCAACACCGTCAACTATTCGCGCGACCTGCCGCTTGCGCAGGGGATCAGGTTCGACATCTGATCGCGCTCCATCCGCCTGCCTCAGGCGACAGGCCCGGGTCGGGCGGGATTTCAGAATGAATGTTTTGTTCGTCCGGAAACCGGCCTCACCCGGGCGGAAAGACGGCTGCGCCAGACCTACGGGCTGTCATTGCCGTGCGGCCCAGAGCATGCCGCGCCGGATGATCTCGGTCACCTGCGGAACCTTGAGGTCTTTCAGTTCATGTCCGATGGAACAGTAGAACACGCGCCCCTGATCCCAGCGGCGTTTCCAGACAACGGGAATCACCGTGCCTTCGATCCACCAGAGATGGTCGCCGGAAAAGGTCGTCGTGGCCAGAACCTCGTTCGAGGGATCGACAAGCATGTAATACTGCTCTGACTTCAGCCGGAAACTGCGGATGCCGCGGGTGATCGGATCGCCGGGGCGGCAGATCGTGATGTCATGGTCGACATAATCGTCCGACGGCACCGGATTGTCGGGCCAGCCCGGCGGATGGGCCACGAACTGACCGCCGATCAGAAAGTGATAGGTCGGACGGTCGCGGAACGCATCGCCCATATGGCCATGCCAACCGGCCAGACCGCAACCTGCCGCGATCAGCTTCAGCAGTCCGTCCTCTTCGGCCTTGGTCATGTTGCCGAATTCCGGCTGGTGGGCCGAGCGGGCCGAGGACCAGATCGGAACGATCAGATCCACATCTGCCATCGTCTCGGGGTTGGCCAAAGGAGCAAGCGTGTCGTGTAAGACAACCTCGACGCCATTATTTTCAAGCAGGGCCTTGCACCAGTCCGCGAATTCAGTGGGGTTGTGGCCTTCCCAGCCACCGACAAAAAGCACGGCTTTCATAAGGTATCCTTGCGCATGAAGGAAAGCATCGACGCCATGTCGCGCTGCGCGAATCCGGCTTTTTCGGCTTCCTTTAGTTTCTGGAAGGTGACCGCGCCTTGCGGCATGGCCACGTTGAAACGAGCGGCCAGCGCGGCCGTCAGTTCCATGTCCTTGCGGGCCAGCGCCACGGTAAAGCTGACCTCGTGGGCCGCCTCGTCCAGATAAAGCGGGCGGCGGTATTTCAGCATCGGGGCGCAGGCGGCAGAGGCTTGGATGACGTCAAAGGCGCGGGTGGCGTCGATGCCCGTCGCCTCGGCCAGGGTCATCGCCTCGGCCAGGGTCTGGTTGATGCCGTGGATCAGCGAATTCACCGCCAGTTTCATCACGGCACCACGCCCCGCTGCGCCAAGGCAGATGACCTCGCGCGCCATCGCGTCAAGCACCGGGCGCAGCGGTGCCGCGTCGGTTTCGGTGCAGCCTGCCATGATCAGCAGCGTGCCGTCGGCGGCAGCCCCGGTCGAGCCCGAGACCGGCGCGTCGATCACGGTTGTTCCCGTGGGCGCCTGCCGGGACAATGCGACAACGTGATCGGGGCTGAGCGTGCCCATCTCGATGAAAACCGTCGCCCCCTGCCCCGCGAACAGGCCATTCTCGCCCAGATGCACCGCCTGCGATGCGGGATCGTCGGCCAGCATGGTCAGGACCACATCGGCGCGGCGGGTCAGATCGGCCGGACCATCGACCACCGCACAGCCGAGCTCCGCCGCAAGTGCGTCGGCCCCGGCGCGGGTGCGGTTCCAGATCGAAACCTCGTGCCCCGCAGCCACCAGATTTCGCACCATGGGTGCACCCATGCGCCCCAGCCCAGCAAATCCGACACGCATCAGGCCACCCGGTCGGTGTTCAGGCCGGATATCGCCTGTACCAGACTGTCCTCGGTCACTTCCTGCGACGAGAAGATGCGCATGAGGCGTCCGTGAAACATCGCGACGATCCGGTCGCTGACCTGCAACACCTCGGGCATTTCCGAACTGATGACGATCACAGCGTAACCCTGTTTCGCCAGGTCGCGGATCAGGGCGTGGATCTCGGATTTCGACCCGACGTCGATGCCGCGCGTGGGTTCGTCTACGATCAGGACCCGTGGGCGCATCGACAGCCATTTGCCGATCACGATCTTCTGCTGGTTGCCGCCCGACAGGTTGCCGACCTTTTCCCGCCAGCCGGGCGTCTTGATCGCCAGCTTGTCGCGGTACTGATCGAAAATGGCAATCTCGGCCCCGTCCGACACGAAGGGCCCGGCGGTCAGATCGCCGACCTGCGGCAGGGTCATGTTGTCCTTGCAGTTCATGCCCAGCACAAGGCCCTGTTCCTTGCGGCTTTCGGGTACCAGCGAAATACCCATGCGGATCGCATCCATGGGCGAGTTGATCTTAACCACCTCGCCGTCGATCAGGATCTGACCGGCGGAAGGCGTGCGCAGACCGAACAGCGTTTCCGCGATTTCGGTGCGCCCTGCCCCGACCAGCCCGTAAAAGCCCAGCACCTCACCCGTGCGTACCTCAAAGCTGATGTCCTGAAACATCTTGCCGCAAGACAGGCCCTGAACGGCAATCGCCACATCGCCCATTTCAGCCGGCTGCACGTTACGGGTCAGGTCAAGAGAGCGACCGATCATCAGCTTGGTCACCTCTTCCTCGTTTGTGACCGCGGTCATAAGTGTGCCGCGGTACGACCCGTCCCGCAGGACCGAGATGCGGTCCGAAATAGTGAAAATCTCGTCCATCCGGTGCGAGATGTAGACGATGCCGACGCCGCGCGCCTTGAGATCGCGGATGATGTCGAACAGCACGACCTTTTCCGCATCGGTCAGCGATGCAGTGGGTTCGTCGAAGATCACCGCCTTGGCGTCAACGGTCAGGGCGCGGGCAATTTCGACCATCTGCATGTTGGCGATGGACAGGTCGCCGACGATGGTCCTGGGCCCAAAGCTGCACTTCAGCCGTTCAAGGATCGCCCCGGACTTTTCATGCAGCGTGGCCCAGTCGACGCGGCCAAAGCTTTTGGTCGGCAGTTCGCCCAGATAGATATTCTCGGCTGCCGACAATTCCTCGGCCAGGCTCAGTTCCTGATGGATCAGCACAACGCCCTTGGCCTTGGCATCCAGCGGGCTGCGCATGACGACCTTCTGTTCTTCGATAAAGATGTCGCCTTCGTTGGGCTGGTGAATGCCGGCCAGCACCTTCATCAGGGTCGACTTGCCGGCGCCGTTCTCGCCCAGCAGGGCGTGTACCTCGCCCGGCATCACGTCGAAACTGACGTCATCAAGCGCGCGCACGCCGGGAAAGGTCTTGACGATGCCGGACAGGCGCAGGGCGGGTGTGCCTTCGGTCATATCCGCAACTCCTCTTTGCCTTTGCGGTTCAGTTGGCGGTCAAGATACAGGACCGCGATCAGGATCAGGCCGATGACAAGGTTCACCGTTTCCGTGTCCGAGCCGATGTAGCCCAGCCCCTTGCGCAGCAGCTGGATCGCGATGACGCCGCCAAGGGTCGAAATCACCGATCCGCTGCCACCCGCCAGCTTGGTCCCGCCCAGAACGACCGCGGTGATCGCCCAGAGTTCGTAAAGCGAGCCGTCGTTGGGGTTGACCGAGCCGCTTTCGGAATAGAACACCACGGCGCTGAGGGCGGACAGAAAGCCGATCAGCATGAAGTTCTTCATCATGTGCGGCCCCACCCGAATGCCCGCGTTCACCGCCGCTTCGCGGTTGTCGCCGATGGCATAGGCGTTGCGCCCGTGCACCGTGCGGGTCATCAGCAGCCAAAGCACAAGCGTGCAGCCCAGCAGGAACCACGTGGCGGTGTGCAGGCCAAGGAACTGCGCCTCGGCGAAATCGACCAGCGTCCAGTTCAGTTCGGATGTGGGTTGTTCACCATTGTACATAAAGACCAGACCGCGATAGCCAAGCATCGCGCCAAGCGTGACGATGAAGGCATCCACCCCTGTCTTCCACACGATCAGGCCGTTGATCGCGCCCAGAATCGTGCCCGTCAGCAATGCCAGACCCCAGGACACCGGGATGACCCAGTCGCCCAGCCCGGCAAAGACCGCCCAGGTCATGCTGTCGAGCAGGATGACCGCGCTGAACGCAAAGATCGCCCCGACCGACAGGTCGATGTTGCCGTTGATCATGATGACGGTCATGCCCAGCGCGATGATCCCGATAGGCGCCGACTGCTTGAGCAGCAGCAGCATGTTGTCGAGATCCATGAACGCGCCCTCTGACAGCGACAGGAAGTGACCCGCCACCGAAAAGAACACAAGTTCCAGCACGATGAAGGCCCATATCGCCCCCTTCTTGAGAAACCGCACGGTTTGTTCGCTTTGCATTGCGGTCTCTCCTCAGGCGATCGGTGACAGAAAACGGCCGCGCTTGGCCGCGATGTCCAGCCATACGGCCAGGATGATGATGACCCAGGTCACGACGTACTGAACGTAGAAAGCAAGCCCGACGAGCAGCAATCCATTCTGGATGAACCCGAGGATGAGCACGCCGATCACTGTCTTGAACACGGTGCCCGCCCCGCCGAGCAGCGACGCGCCCCCCAAGATGACGGCAGCCAGCACCTCGAGCTCGAGCCCCTGCCCGACGGTGTTCTGGCTGCCTAGGCTGCGGCTGGCCTGCAACAGGCCCGCACAGGCGACGCAGAAGGACGAGATGACGTACGACAGGAACACGATCCGCGCCCGCGGGATGCCCGAGAATGTCGCCGCCGTGCCGTTGCCGCCCACGGCATAGACCTTGCGCCCGAACGGCGTGCGCGCCAACAGGATGCTGAGAACGATAGCCAGCAGGGCAAAGAACAGGATCGGCACCGGGATGCCCAGCACGTCGCCACGCCCGAAAATTCCGAACCAGGTGCCCTGCTTGTCGGCGATGTCCATGTTCTTGCCG
The DNA here is from genome assembly GCA_024636635.1 of Puniceibacterium sp. Lineage (GTDB taxonomy): Bacteria > Pseudomonadota > Alphaproteobacteria > Rhodobacterales > Rhodobacteraceae > Puniceibacterium. The sequence continues at coordinate 49,157 of JAGXGV010000149.1, read as the reverse complement.
CCTGACCAGGTCAGGGTCAGACCGTGGATCGCCGACAGCATGCCCAGCGTCACGATCAGCGAATTCAGCTTGAGATACCCCACAAGGAACCCGATGAAGGCGCCAAGGCACATGGTCAGGGCGAACATCGCGGGGATGGCCATCAGCGGCCCCAGCTTGTCGTGCAGGTCGAGCACGACAATGGTCGAAAACGACATCATCGAACCGACCGACAGGTCAAGATTGCCGCTGATCACCACAAAGGTGACGCCCAGCGCGATGACCCCCAGAATGGCCGAGGACCGGATGACCCCCAGCACGTTGTCCACCGCCAGAAAGCGGCTGTTCGCCAGTCCGAACCCGATGATGAACAGCACAAAGGCGATCAGGATCCCCTGTTTCGCAAGCACATTCGTAATGGTTGACCGTGTGATGGTCGCCATGTCCTTCCCCTCCCTCGACCCGGCAGTGCGGGTCCTCAGACCAAGGTCATTCCGCCGTCTATCATGACGATTTGACCAGTCATGTAATCGCTTTCCCGCGATGCCAGAAATGTCGTGGTTCCGGTGATATCCGCGGGCTGCGCCACGCGCCCCCGCAGGATTTCCGCGGAAAACTCCTCCATCGCCTGCCCGGGGCGCTCTGACGCGCCGATGCGCAGCAGATCGCGGTCAACCTCTTCCCACATCTCGGTCGCGACCACTCCGGGCGCGAAACCGGTGACGGAAATGTCGTGTTTGGCTAGGTCCCGCGCGGCTGACTGGGTCAGCGACACCACCGCCCATTTCGACGCACAATAGGGTGCCACGTTGTCAAAGCCCTGGCGGCTGGCAATCGAGGCGGTGTTGACGATCTTGCCGCCCGACCCTTGGGCGATCATCTGGCGCGCGGCCTCCTGCATGCCGATCAGCACACCCAGGCCGTTGATATCCATAATGAACTTCCAATTTTCTTCGGTCACATCCATGAAGTTCATCGGCTTGTTCACACCGGCATTGTTGAACTGCACATCCAGCTTGCCAAAGAGCGATACGGTGTGGTCGATCATTGCCCGCACCTGGGCGCGGTCTGTCACGTTCACTGCGGCATGGGTGATCTTGCCGCCGCTGCGTTGCGCCCGTTCGGCATTGCCCTGGGCGACCTGGGCCACCTTGTCCCCATTGATGTCGGCGAAACAGACGTCGGCACCTTCGTCCAGCAGGGCCTCGCCGATGGCGCGACCAATACCTTGCGCGGCACCGGTGACGATGCAGGATCGCCCCGAGACTCGTCCCATGACAGCCCCCTTTCCGGTAATTTCGTTGGAAAATGTGCGGGGCAGTCACCCGCCCCGCACATCCGGGAGCGGATCAGAAGACAGGCTTGTCGAACTGATCCATGTTGTCCTGAGTGATCTTCGGCGTGTCAAAGTAGTTCAGGAAGGGCAGTTCCTCGCCTTCGAGGATGTCGACGGCGGTCTTGAGCGCGGCTTCTGCGTCATCCACCGGCGACTGGTAGATCGACCCCCAGTACTCGCCGCGAGCCATCGCCTCGTAGCCAACGGAAAAGTTGGTGGCGCCGACAAAGATGATGCCGTCACGGCCCGCGGACCTGGCCGCGTTCAGCGCGCCGACGCCCATGTTGTCGTCGCCCGCATAGACGCCGTCGATGTCGTCGTACTTGACAAGGAAGGCTTCCATCACCGTTTGCGATTTTTCGCGGCTCCAGTCACCGGGCTGGGTTTCCACAAGCGTGACGTTCGGGCAGACCTCAGGCAAGCGGTCTTCGAACCCCTTTGCGCGTTCGATCGCCGTGGTATAGCCGGGCTGGCCGCTGATCTGCACGATCTGCGCTTCGTCCTGGATGCCCATATCGGTGAATTTGTCGCACATGATCTCGGCCGCGCGCGCACCCTGCGTGATGTTGTCCGGCCCCGAGAAGGACGAGATGAAGTCGAAGCCTGGCTCGGCGATGTTCGAATTGGTGATGACCACCGGGATGCCCGCCTGCTTTGCCTTGCGCACGGCGGGGATCACAGCCTCGCCGTTGGTCGGCCAGATAATGATGGCGTCGACCTCCTGCTGAATCAGATCCTCGATCTGCGCGATCTGGCGGGCGACATCGCCGCCGGCGTCCAGCACCACGGCGTCGATCGCGTCATTGGCTTCGGCGGCCTCGATAAAGGCTCTTTCGTAGGTCGTCTGGTAGCTGTCCACACCCACGTTGTTCTGGGTGATGCCGATCTTCATGGTGCCCTGCTCCTGGGCGAAAGCGCCGGACGCGGCGCCCATCACGGCGGTCGACGCGATCAGTGCCGTCTTCAGATTGAATGTCATGTTTAAATTCCTCCCCTGGTCATTTTCCGGGCGATCCTCTTCGTCCTCCACGACATGAGAATCGCCTCTGGCTGTTTGCCTGACGTATCATTGCGCGTCCTTTGGCCCACAGCCGCGCCAAAGAAGACCATTTTGGATATTCCTTCATCCACTTTGGATTTTCCGGCCATACTCCCCTTGGCTCAATTCGAACAAGATAGGGAGACGGTCATCATGGCCGAGTCGAAAACGAACATTTTCAATCAAACCGGACTCAGAACAGTGAATGTCATGCCGTCACACTCCAGCCCGTTCGGAAAGACATCCGACATGCGCTCTGCGGATGGAGCCATGGTCCCGACCGGCGCAGAGCTGCTGAACGTGGTGGGGTTTCTCGAAAGTCTGAACGCCGAGATCGACACAACGCTCGAGCCGACCGCGCCAAACCCCTATCTGAACATGAGCCTGTATCTGCTGCGAAGCCATCTTGAGGCCCGGATCGTGACCGCCTCGGCACTGGTGTCGGCCTCGGCCGTGCCCTACGCCACCGCCGTGCGCAAGCTTGCGGAAATGAAAGAGGCGGGACTGATTGAACAGCGACCCCGCTCCAGGAACGGCAAAAGCTTTTCCCTGCACCCAAGCCAGACACTGCTGTCGCGCTGGACACAGCTTGCGGACAGGATCCAGCGTCTTGCCGTCAACCGTTTCAATGGAACCGGCGGATCAGATTCCGGCGAGGAATACTATTTTGGCGGTTCCTACATGGAAAGCCAGGCAACCATTCACCCACCGCAGGTGCTGCCCGAACCGCTGAAGCTGTCCGGGGGCCTGCGGATTCTGGTGCATGGCGATCCGACCTTCATGGTGATGGAAAACCTCAAGCTCCAGTTCGAACAGGTGATCGGCGCCAAGATCAACCAGCGCGCCTTTTCCATCGACCGACTGCGCGAAGAGACGCTGCGCAACGCCGCGCGCCCGACCAGCCGGTATGACCTGATCGCGGTGGACCTGCCCTGGATCGGCGAATTCGTGGAAAAGGGCGTGCTCCTGCCACTGGATTCGGTGATGGATGTACAGCGGCTGGACCCGAGCGATTTCCACACGGCCGGCTGGCGTGCCGCGCATTGGGGCGGGCGTCCCTATGGTGTGCCCAGCCAGACAACGCCCGAACTGCTGTTCTACCGCCGCGACTGGTTCGCCGCCGCCGGGCTCGAGCCGCCCGCCACCACGGACCAATTGCTGACCGCCGCGCGGGCGCTGAACGATCCGCGCCGGGGCCGCTATGGCATCGCCTGGAACGCGGCGCGCGGCACAGCCCTGGGGCATACCTTCATGATGACTTGCGCCGATTTCGGCCAGCCCATCGTCGAGATGCCTGGAATCGCGGGCGGCTACGACTGCGACGCACTGGCCGATGGCCCCGCCACCGTCACCATCGACACGCCAAAGGCGCTTGAGGCGGCTGAATACCTCAAGGCGCTGCTGGAATTCTCGCCGCCCGACATCCTGTCGATGTCCTGGTACGAACGGGTGCGGCCCTATGCGGCGGGCAAGATCGCGATGGCCTATGGCTATACCCTGCTCGCGCCGTATTTCGAGCTCGACGTCGGCTCTCCGGCACATGGCCAGACCGGATACCTGCCCCATCCCGCAGGGCCGCAGGGCGCGCCGCTTGCCCCGGTGGGCGGCTACGTTCTGGGTATTCCGGCAAATATTTCACCAGAGCGGACCGAGGACGCGGTTCAGGCGCTGGTCGCCTTCACCTCTCCGGCGGCGCAGAAACTTTATATCCAGAACGGCAGCCGAACGGCGCCACGCTATTCCGTCGGGGCCGACCCCGAGGTGCGGCGCCTGTCGCCGATCTTTGAGGCGGTGGATTCGATGTCCTGGCGGGACGAGCTGCAATTCTGGCCCCGGCCGCCGATCCCGCAGATCAGCGAGATCATCCGCATCTGCGGTCACGAAATGCACGACATGCTGCGCGGGATCATCACCCCGCAGGAGGCCCTGAAGCGGGCCCAGTCAGCGGCAGAGTCGGCGATAGCCAACTGAACTTCAAGGGAGGGAAACATGGACCCCAATCGCCTGAAAGGGAAAAACGTTCTGGTCACCGGGGCCGCCCGGGGCATGGGTGCTGCCAATGCCGCAAGTTTCGCGGCACAGGGGGCCAATGTCTGTCTAGGTGATCTGGATCTGGACGAGGCGCAGAAGGTGGCCGACGCGGTCAACGGTGCGGGCAACGGCAAGGCCGTCGCCGTCCGCATGGATGTGACCAGCCGCGCCGACAACGCCGCCGCCGTCGCCGCCTGCGTCGAAGCCTTCGGGTCGATCAACGTCGGGCTGTTCAATGCGGGGTTGAACAAGCCGCGGTTCTTCATGGACATCGACGAGGACAACTGGGACCTCATCATGAACGTGAACACCAAGGCGATGTGGCTTGGCATGCAGGAGACCGCCAGACAGATGATCGCGCAGGGACCGATGGAGGGGCATCCCTACAAGATCATCAACGTGGGTTCGATCGCGTCACGCAAGCCGCTGGTGGACGTGACCGTCTACTGCACATCGAAATACGGCTGTCTTGCGCTGACACATTGCGGCGCCGTGGCGCTGGGCGAACACAACATCACGGTCAACGGCTATGCGCCGGGCGTGGTGGTGACACCGCTCTGGGAACAGCTGGACAAGGATCTGGTCGAGATCGGTTTCAAGCAGCGCGCGGGCCAGGCCTATGAGGACATCGCCAACAACGAACTGGTGATCAAGCGGGTGTCCTATCCGGACGACATCACCGGCACGGCATCGTTCCTGGCAAGCGACGACAGCGACTACATGACGGGTCAGATGATCCACATCGACGGCGGCTGGTGCATCCAGTGACGCCCCGGGCGTGACGCCCGACCTTGCGAACATCACCAATTCAAGGCGGGCGCCGCCCCGCAAGAATTCAAGGCGGGTACCGACCCGCAAAGGAGACCTCATGGCCCAGGCCCATACAAACGCCCTAAACCCGCGCATCCTGCAACCGGGCGACATCGACCCGAACTGGCGGTGGGACCGGCATCTGCCCGCCCTTGGGCACACGGCAGTCGATTTCGAACGCCGCGTCGATCACGACCGGCTACGCCGTTACCGCCTGTCGCGCACCAAGGACGCCCTGAAGAAGTCCGGCTGCGGCGCGCTGCTGACATTCGATGTGAACAACATCCGCTACATCTCGGGCACCAAGATCGGCGAATGGGAGCGGGACAAGATGTGCCGCTTTGCCTTGCTGGCGGGGGACGAAGAGCCCTACGTCTGGGACTTCGGTTCCGCCGCCGTGCATCACAAGGAATATTGCGACTGGCTTGACCCCGAGCGGATGATGGCCGGTGTCGTCGGCATGCGCGGGACGATCCCGCCCAGTTTCGGCCTGATGAAACGCTATGCCGAGGAAATCTACGGATTGTTGAAGAAGGCTGGCGTGGCGGATCAACCGGTGGGCGTGGATTACGCCGAAACGGCGATGTTCTTTGCGCTGCAAGAGGCGGGGCTGAAGGTGGTCGACGGCCAGCAGATCATGCTGAGCGCGCGCGAGATCAAGAACGTGGACGAGATCCATCTGCTGACGCAGGCGGCGTCGATGGTCGATGGCGTCTATCACATGATCTGGGAAGAGTTGAAGCCGGGCATCCGCGAGAACGACATCGTCGCCATGTCCAACAAGATGCTTTACGAGATGGGGTCCGACGATGTGGAGGCGATCAACGCCATCGCGGGCGAACGGTGCAACCCGCATCCGCACAACTTTACCGACCGCTATTTCCGCCCCGGTGATCAGGCGTTCTTTGACATCCTGCAAAGCTATCAGGGCTATCGGACCTGCTATTACCGGACGTTCAACATCGGTCGGGCAACGGCCGCGCAGAACGACGCCTATGTGAAGGCGCGCGAATGGCTGGACGCGGCAATTGCGCTGATCAAGCCGGGTGTGACCACGGACAAGGTCGCGGCCGTCTGGCCGACGGCAGAGTCGCTCGGCTTTCCGAACGAACTTGCCGCCTTTGGTCTGCAATTCGGCCACGGTCTGGGACTTGCGCTGCACGAGCGGCCGATCATCAGCCGTGCCGTCAGTTTCGACAACCCGATGGAGATCGAGACCGGCATGGTCTTTGCGCTGGAAACCTACTGCCCCGCTGCTGACGGCTACAGTGCCGCGCGGATCGAGGAAGAGGTCGTGGTGACCGACAAGGGTTGCGAGGTGATCAGCCTGTTCCCCGCCGAGGATCTGCCGATCGCGGCGCGCTACTGAGGACATCCCGCCGGGGGCCGGCCTCCGGCGGGGGTATTTTTGAAAAGAAGAAGCGGGGGAGACCCTGCGAGGGAGGGGGATGTCATGGCCAAGGCGGCAAAGACGAATACCGAGGACTATCTGCGCATGTATACCCAGATGGTGCGCATCCGGGCCTTTGAGGACAATGCCAACCAGCTTTACCTGTCGGCCAAGATGCCGGGGCTGACGCATATGTCATCCGGACAGGAGGCGGTTGCCGTCGGAATCTGCGAGGCACTCACGCCCGAGGACAAGATCACCTCGACCCACCGCGGCCACGGGCATTGCGTTGCCAAGGGCGCCGAGTTCAAGGCGATGTTCTGCGAATTGCTGGGCAAGGAAGAAGGTTATTGCCGGGGCAAGGGCGGATCGATGCACATCGCCGACCAGTCAAACGGCAACCTTGGTGCCAATGCCATCGTCGGCGGGTCGATGGGCATTGCCACCGGCGCCGCGCTGTCGGCCAAGATGCAGAAGACCGGCGCGGTTGCCGTGTGTTTCTTTGGCGACGGGGCGACGGCCCAGGGGTTGTGGTACGAGGTGATGAACATGGCAGCCCTTTGGGGTTTGCCGGTGATCTATGCCTGCGAGAACAACGGTTATTCCGAATATACCAGAACGGACGAGATCGCCGCCGGGTCGATCACCGCGCGGGCCGAGGCGTTCGGCATCGAAAGCTACGATCTGGACGGGCAGGACGTGCTTGCGGTCAACGACCTGACGCAAAAGCTGGTGGAACGGTGCCGCAAGGGTGAGGGGCCATTTTTCATGAACCTCAAGACATACCGCTATCACGGCCACCACGTTGGCGACATCAACCGCGAATACTACCGCGCCAAGGATGAGGAATCCGAGTGGAAGACCACACGGGATCCGATCACCAATTTCGGCAAGTGGCTTGAAGGCGAAAAGATCGCCACCACTGACGAACTCATCGAGATCAACAATTCCGTGCGCAAGGAGGCCGAAGAGGCCGTCGCCTATGCGCTGGAAGCAAAATATCCGGACGTGAGCGAAGTCGACATGCACGTTTATGTGGCCTGAGGAGGATACCATGCGGGAAATCACACTCTCAAAAGCCGTGAACGAGGCCATCGCCGAGGAAATGCGCCGCGATCCCACCGTGTTCCTGATGGGCGAAGATGTGGCCGAGGCGGGCACGCCGTTCAAGGTGCTGGCCGGTCTGGTCGAGGAATTCGGCACCGAGCGCGTCATCGACACGCCGATTTCTGAACCGGGTTTCGTTGGGCTGGCGGTAGGGGCCGCGATGACCGGCACCCGGCCCATTGTCGACCTGATGTTCGGCGATTTCATCTTTCTGGTGATGGATCAGCTTTGCAATCAAGCGGCCAAGACGCATTACATGTCGGGCGGCAAGCTTTCGGTGCCGATGGTGCTGCGCACCAACATGGGCGCCACACGCCGCTCGGCCGCGCAACATTCGCAGTCGCTGCATGCCCTTGTCGCGCATATTCCGGGACTGAAGGTGGCAATGCCCTCTTCGGCCTACGAGGCGAAGGGCCTGATGAAGACCGCCATCCGGGACAACAACCCGGTGGTGATCTTTGAAGACAAGCTGATGTATCAGGACAAGGCGCCCGTGCCGGAAGAGGAATATCTGATCCCCTTCGGCGTTGCGAACGTCAAGCGTGAGGGGACCGATATCACCCTGATCGGCACCTCGTCGATGGTGCAGGTGGCCGAAGCCGCCGCTGACATTCTGGCGAGTGAAGGCATCAGCGCCGAGGTGATCGACCCGCGCACCATCGTGCCGCTGGATGAGGAAACCCTGATAAAGTCGGTGAAAAAGACCAGCCGCGCCATTGTCATCGACGAAGGGCACCAGAGCTATGGCGTCACCGGAGAGATCGCCGCGCGGTTGAACGAAAAGGCGTTCTATCATCTTGACGCGCCCGTGGTGCGCATGGGCGCGATGGATGTGCCGGTGCCGTTTTCCCCCGCTCTCGAGGATATCACAGTGCCGACACCCGAAGGCGTCGCCGCGATGGCGCGCAAGCTTTGCTCCGGAGAAATGATCCATGCCGCTTGATGTCATCATGCCCGCCCTTGGCATGGCGCAGGACAGCGGCGTCATCGTCTCATGGCTCAAGCAACCGGGCGATGCCGTGGCCGAGGGTGACGCGCTGTTCGAGGTGGAAACCGACAAGGCCACGATGGAGGTCGAGGCGCAGGGCAAGGGGTATCTGACCGACGTGACCGCCGCCGCAGGCGAGTCCGTGCCAGTGGGTCAGGTCATCGCGCGGATCTCCGACAGTGCCGAAGGGTCGGGCACAGCCCCTGCCTCTGCCTCTGCCCCGGCCAGCGATGCCAAGAACAAGGCCAGCGCGAAACCCATGCCCGAGGGGCGCGAGGTCATCATGCCCGCCCTTGGCATGGCGCAGGATAGCGGGTTGCTGGTCAGCTGGCAGGTGGCGCCGGGCGACAAGGTCGGCGCCGAGGACGTGCTGTTCGAGGTCGAGACCGACAAGGCGGCGATGGAAGTGCCTGCGGGATTCGACGGCTATGTCGCCGCCCTGCTGGCCGAGGCCGGGGAGGATATCCCGGTCGGCGGCGTGGTCGCGATCATCAGCACGGACAAGCCCGAGGCGCCTTTTGCCCAGAGCGCCAGAAGCGCGGACAAGCCGCCCGCCACACCCGCGGCGGCGCCGGATCAGGCAGAAGCGACAAAGCCCGCCCCGGCGAAACCGAAACCTGAAAAACCGCAATCGGCGGCGCGCAGCGACGGGCGCATCCTCGCCTCGCCCAAGGCCCGGCGACTGGCGCTGGAACGCGGGCTGGATCTGCACCGGCTGGTCGAGGTCGGGCATCCCCAACCTTTCCACGTTCGGGATCTTGAGGCTCTTGCGAACCTGCCCGATGCCACCGCAACGCCTGCAGCGGGCGCGGCGTCTCGACGGTTGTGCGCCAGGCTGCCCGCCGCAGGGTTCGAGGCGTTTTGCGCCTGGGCCTCCGGTACACTGGACATTGGCGACACCAACGCGCTGTTGGCCGGGTTTGCCGCCGCCTGCCTGCGTACCGACGACTCTGCGCTGCTGGTCGAGGTCGAGACCTTCGGCACCGCACATGCCTATCAGGACCCCGACCGCCCATGGCTCGGACAGGCCAAACGGCAAAGCGCCGACACCACCCCGGCGCTTCGCATCCGCGACTTGCGACACAGCGCCCTGTCCCTGGTCGAGATCGGCGCGGAAGACTGCCCGGTCCTGACCCTTTCGCAGCGCAAGTCGTCTGTGACGGTCACGCTGGAATGCGGGGCGGACCAGCTTTCCGCGCAGGACGCCATTGCCCTGCTGACAGGTTTTGCAGGCCGGATGGAGCAGCCGCTCCGCCATCTGCTTTAGGAACAACGGAGTTATCGCATGGATTATACCGATCTCTACATCAACGGCGCCTGGCAGCCCGGGGCAGATGGCGCACGCTTTGACGTGATCAATCCGGCCACCGAAGAGGTGATCGCCTCGGTCGCCTCTGCCGAAACCGCGGATGCCGATGCGGCGCTGGATGCCGCCGAGGCGGCGATGAAAGACTGGGCCGCCCGCACGCCGCGCCAAAGATCCGAAGTGTTGCGCAAGGCATGGGAGCTGATGACCGAACGGCTGGATCATTTTGCCCATCTGATCACGCTGGAAAACGGCAAGGCCCGCAACGATGCCATGGGCGAGGCGACCTATGCCGCCGAATTCTTTCGCTGGTTCGCCGAAGAAGCGGTGCGCGCCGATGGCCTGCTGACCCATGCCCCGGCGTCCGGCGCCCGGATCATGGTGCAGCATAAACCGGCGGGTCTTGCCGTGCTGGTGACGCCCTGGAACTATCCCGCCGCCATGGGCACGCGCAAGATCGCACCCGCGCTGGCGGCCGGCTGCGCGGTGATCATCAAGCCCGCGTCGGAAACGCCTTTGACCATGCTGGCGCTAATGCCGCTGCTGGAAGAGGCGGGCGTGCCTGCGGGTCTGGTCAACGTCCTGCCCTCGCGCCGGAGTGGCGCGCTGGTCGATCACATGCTGCATGATCCGCGCGTGCGGGTGGTCAGCTTTACCGGGTCGACCGGCGTCGGGCGCAAGCTGCTGCATGCCGCCGCCGATCAGGTGCTGAAACCGGCGATGGAACTGGGCGGCAACGCGCCGCTTATCGTGTTCGAGGATGCCGATCTGGAGACGGCGGTCACCGGCACGATGCTGGCCAAGATGCGCAATCTCGGCGAGGCCTGCACCGCCGCAAACCGGATCTATGTGCACGACAAGATTGCCCAGGCCTATACCGCAAAGCTGTCGGCGGCGATGGCCGCACTCAAGGTCGGGGACGGCACCGACCCGTCTGTCGATGTCGGTCCGCTGGTCAATGCCGACACGCGTGACAAGGTTGTCGCCTTTGTGGCCGATGCCGTCGCCAAGGGTGCAAGGATCGAAACCGGCGGCAAGGCCCCCGAGGGCAAGGGATACTACTATCCGCCCACGGTGCTGAGCAACGTGTCCGAAGATGCCGATTGCGTGCATGACGAGATTTTTGGGCCGGTCGCGGCGATCCAGACATTCACCGACACCGAAGACGTCATCCGCCGCGCCAATGACACGGAATACGGGCTGGTTGCCTATGTCTTTTCGGAGGATTTCAAGCGCGCGCTTCAGGTCTGCGAACGGCTCGACTATGGAATGGTCGGGCTTAATCGCGGTCTTGTCTCGGACCCGGCGGCGCCTTTTGGCGGGACCAAACAATCCGGACTGGGCCGCGAGGGTGGCCATGAAGGCATGCTCGAATTCATGGAAACCCAGTATATTTCGGCCAGCTGGTAGGGAGGCAGACATGTCAGACGTGATAGCAAGCCCGTCGGTCCGCGCAATGGCCCGCGAAAAGGGCATGGACCTTGACAAGCTGGCCGCCGATCTTGGTCGCCAGACCATCGGGCGCGAGGATCTGGGCGGCACCGCACCAGCGGCATCGGCCCCTGCGGCATCGGCAAACGGCACCTCGTACTGGGATATCGACCACAGCCTGTACGGCACGGCAAGCGCGGAACCGATGAGCCGTTTCGCACAGCTTTCCGCGCAGAACCTTGCTGCTGCGCAAAGCCTGATCCCGGCGGTGACGCATCACGATCAGGCCGATGTCTCGGCCATCGAGGCCTTGCGCGCGGCTCTCAGGCCAGAGGCACAGGCGCGGCGCATCAGGCTCACCGCGCTTGCCTTTCACGCCAAGGCACTGGCACGGTGCTTGCGTGAATTTCCGCGGTTCAACGCGTCGCTGTCTTCGGATGGCAAGACCCTGTTCGTCAAGGACTACGTGCATGTCGGGATCGCGGTCGACACGGCCCACGGGCTTATGGTGCCGGTGATCCGGGACGTGGACAAAAAGGGGCTCTGGCAGATCGCCGCCGAAATTTCCGACCTTGCCCGCCGTGCCCAGGACCGCAAGGTGCGCCCGGACGAAATGGGCGGCGCGTCGATGACGATCACCAATCTGGGCGGCATCGGCGGCACGGCCTTCACCCCCATCGTCAACCCGCCGGAACTGGCAATCCTCGGCATCACGCGCACCCAGACTGTCACCGTCTGGGACGGCGACGTGCCCCGGCCCGTGCCCATGGTGCCCCTCGACCTCAGCTATGACCACCGTGTCATCAACGGCGCGGACGCCGCGCGTTTTCTGTCGTTCTACGCCGCGTTGCTGGGCGAACCGAAACGGATGCTGTTCTGAGGATCAAAGGCCACTTGGGGCGCCGACAGACTGTGATTTCCTTCGCCATGGCAGAAGGGGTCGACGTTCTGGCGCTTATGCCCGGGAAATGACATGAATACACGCCAAGCCCGGTTTTCGCGCACAGCAGCGACCTGACCGGCCTTGCCCGTACTGACCCCGGATACTTGCCTGCGCCGCAGTCATGTCAGCCGCCGCGCCGCGACTTCAGCCCCGGACCCCTTGCCCCACGTGGCCGTCACGATCGCGACAGCGGTCCGCGACATGGTATTTTCGGCTGAATGGTTTACATGCGAAAGGAACGACAATGAAGGAAGCCTTGTTATGACCGACAGCTACACCCCGCCCAAAGTCTGGACTGAGGACGCCGAATCCGGTGGCAAGTTCGCCAAGACCAACCGCCCAGTCTCGGGCGCGACCCATGAAAAGGCGCTTCAGACAGGCGCCCATCCCTTCCAGCTTTATTCGCTCGCCACGCCCAATGGGGTCAAGGTGACCGTGATGTTCGAAGAATTGCTGGCGGCGGGGCACACGGATGCAGAATATGATGCCTGGCTGATCAGGATCGGCGACGGTGACCAGTTCGGCAGCGGCTTTGTCGAAATCAATCCCAACTCAAAGATCCCTGCCCTTCTGGATCTGAGCGGCGATGCACCCGTGCGACTTTTTGAATCCGGTGCCATCCTTCTGCACCTTGCCGAAAAGTTCTCGGCGTTCCTCGGAGATCCGGAAAAACGCCCGGAGATGCTCAGCTGGCTGTTCTGGCAGATGGGATCGGCACCCTATCTTGGCGGCAGTTTCGGCCACTTCTACGCCTATGCCCCGGAGAAATGGGAATATCCCATCAACCGCTTCACGATGGAAACGAAACGCCAGCTCGATGTGCTCGACAAGCGGCTGGCCGAGATGCCCTTCGTCGCCGGCGATGACTACACCATCGCGGATATTGCGATCTGGTCCTGGTACGGCCAGTTGGTTCTGGGACGGCTCTATTCCGCCTCAGAGTTCCTGGATGTGCAGAGCTACAGCCATGTCATGGCCTGGGCGGAAAAGATCGATGCCCGCCCGGCTGTCCAGCGCGGCCGGATGGTCAACCGGACTTTTGGTGAGCCTGAAACCCAACTGCATGAACGCCATGACGCATCGGACTTTGACACAAGAACCGCAGACAAGATGGCGGCAGAATAAACCTGTACTGATGTGCGCCGTATCGAAAGAGCCCTGACGCCCCAGCGTCAGGGCCCTCGGACATGACCTGTCGCCAGGCGCATATCGCCGCAAAACGGCAAGCCACTCTGACCGTGGTTCGCATGGCCGCTTGACCACCCCGAAGCCTGCTTCGCATCGCCGCTCAGCGTCTGCGTCTTGCCTTCGGGCCGAAGCTGCACACTACCCTAACCTTCGACCATCCGATTGCGCACATCCAGCCCCAGAGCATCGTACAGAGCGATCAGCGCCCGCTTGTGCTGGCTGTCCCGCGGCGCTGTGCGGCTGCGCAACAGGGTGGCCTGAGAGCGCAGCACAGGCTCCTCGTTCAGGATCTTGAGGTGATTGGCGCGCAGCGTCTCTCCGCTCGACGTAATGTCGGCAATCGCCTCGGCAGTCAGGTTTTTCACCGTGCCTTCCGTCGCGCCCTGGCTGTCCACCAACTGATAGTCGGCCACCCCGCCATGGCGCAGATACTCGCGCGTCAGCCGGTGATACTTGGTCGCGATGCGCAGGCGAAAACCGTGTTCCGCCCTGAACGCGGACGCCGCCGCATCCAGATCGTCCAGCGTATCCACATCGACCCAGGCCTGCGGCACCGCGACGACCAGATCCGCATAGCCAAAGCCCAGCGCGCACACTTCCTCGACCTTCTGGTCCCATTGCACCAGCTTTTCGCGGATCAGATCCGTGCCGGTCACCCCAAGATGGATGCGCCCCGCCGCCAGTTCGCGCGGAATCTCTCCTGCCGAAAGCAGCACCAGGTCGATGCCTTCGACTCCTGCAACCGCCCCGGCATATTCACGTTCCGATCCTGTCCGGCTCAGCATGACGCCATGCTGGGCGAACCATTCAAACGTCTTCTCCATCAGCCGCCCCTTGGAGGGGACCCCCAGCTTCACGCTCATGACCGGCTCTCCAGGGCGCAGATGATATCGGGCCGGATCACCCCGCCCACCGCCGGGGCCGACGCGCCGGACCCAAGCCGCCGTGTCAGCGCATCATATCGCCCGCCCGTGGCCACAGGGGGCAGATCGGGGCGGGCCTCGGCGTAGAAGCCAAACACGAATCCGTCGTAATACTCCATCGAGGTCCGCCCATAAGCCGCCTCGAAATCAAGCGAGGCCACATCGACCCCGCGTCGGTACATCGCCTCGCTGCGCTGCGCGAACCGTTCGACGGCTTCGCCGATGGCCGGCATGTCCACAGAGATGTCGCGCAGATGTTCAAGCGCAAAGACGCAGGTTTCGCGCACCGCCAGAACGGCATCGATCAGCGCCACCTGCCCCGCGCTCAGCGGTGGCTCGGCCGCATCCTGGCGCAGCGCGTCGATCCGCGCCTCGATCTCCTGGGCCGAACGCAACCCGATCATTGTTGCGACGCCTGCCATGGGATCCTCTGTCGCAAGAAGCGCTGCGCGGCTCGGCGGCACCGGCGCACGCCCCGAGAACCGGTCGATCAGCGCGCGGAACCGCTTGGGCCGCCAGATGTGCCGCAACAGTGCGGCCCGCCGCCGTTCAGATGTCTCCAGTCCCCGCACCGCTGCCAGCAGTATTCCCATGTCGCCGGTCGATGCGCGCAATCCAAAGGGGCGCAGGACATCTGAAAACAGGGCGAACACCTCGGCGTCCACCGCTGCGGGATCGTTACCGTCAAACACCTCGTATCCGACCTGAAGATATTCCGAGGCGCGCTCGGGGTGGTCTTCCTGTCGACGGAACACTTCCCCCGAATAGGTGTAGCGACCGGTCTCGGCCCCCTGCGACATGTGCATCTGTACCACGGGCAGCGTGAAATCGGGTCGCAGCATCTGTTCGCCCCGGCCCGGGTCCTGAGTGACGTAGGCCCGTGCACGGATATCCTCGCCATAAAGATCAAGAAACAGTTCGGCAGGTTGCAGGATGGAACATTCGACCGGCTGCCCACCCGCCGCCTCAAAGGCGCTGCGCAGTCTTTGGGCTTCAGCGCGTTGGGCCGCAATGGTCATGACCGCACCCGATGCGTCACACCGGCATCCGAAACGGGACAGGAAGGATGTCCAACAATCCAGGCGGCCCGGCGATGGATGGTTAAAGGGATCTTGGCCATGGTGCGTTCCCGTCCGGATCTGCTGCGACGCCCATGTAGCCGCTCGGCCCACAGGGGGCAAGCCGCCCCTGACCATAACGGGGTCGCCCGGCGCGTCGGCCGGAAATCTCCCGCACAGGGCCAGGATGGGACCAGCCCCCCAATTCTCCGGGTTTCAAATATCCTCGGGGGGGGCCTTGCCCCGGCAAGGCGGGGGGCAGACAGCCCCCCTGCACCATCGCCACCCTGCCGTTGCGCCAGAGGGGAAGTACGACTATGCCCGGTCGCAGCCGCCGGAGATTGCCATGCAAGATACAGAACTCGAGGAACGCCTCGCCCATCTCATCCGCGCCGTGGATGATCTCAGTGACACGGTTGCGCGCCAGGACCAGGAAATCGCCCGCCTCACTGTCCGGGTCGGGATGCTGATGCAGCGCGAGGCCGGCCGCGAGGCAGAGTCAAGCGGCGCAGTCATCCTGGGCGACGAAAAGCCACCGCATTACTGAGCCGGATCAGTTGGTTCTGAGATCTGCGGCCAGCACGCCGCCGTCGTGCAGCAGTACGGTCTTCCAGCGCGCATTGCTGCCGAATTTCTCATAGATACTAACAAAGGCGGTGTCCCGTTCCATCCGCCCGATCCGCCTGCCACAGGGTTGCCCCCGGCGCACACCGCAGACCTGCCGCTTGAGCGTCTCATAGGCTGCATCGGTCCGTGAACTGGGCATCGTGGCCGAAGCGACGCCGTAGCGCAGCCTTTCGAAATCGCCCGGGCCGCTGAACAGCGCAAAGGCGGCGGTGAACTGTCGCGCGCAGCCATCATCGAACCCGGTCATATAGAAGGTGTGCGCAGCGGCGTTTCCCGGCTGGGAATCATATAACGCATAGCCCCTCCCCGTCTCGGGGTAGACGTCCACGCGGGTGCCCAGCGCGCTTTCGGGCACATTGCAGAGCCGGGCAAGCTCGCCATAGGGCAACGCCTGTCCCGGCGCGACCTGCGCGAAATCCGGATCGCCGGCCTTTGGCGCACCGGCCCCTGCTGCCCTGCCGAAAAGGCCCGACAGGAAACCGCCGCGCTGCGTCTGCGGCACTGGCGTCTGCGGCACCGCCGCCACCCGGACCCCGTCTTCGGAAAGATCATCCAGCGTCCCATCCGCGGCCGCCGTGCCGGTCAGCCCGCCCGTCGCGCTCCCCCCGTCCGACAGATCGACGTCGCTCAGACGGTCCACGCCACGCGACGGATCGCCACCCGCGCAGGCCGCCAGCAGACCAAGCACCATGATTGCCTGCACTGAATTGCGCACTCTGTCCCCCCCTCGTTGAACCTTGGTCCCAAAGGTTAACGTGCTTGGGACGCTGCCGTCCACCTGACTCCGGTCCGTCGGCAGGATCTGACCCACGGGCAGCAACGCGGTCTGCAAGAGAAAGCGCCCCGCCTGGTCAGAATTCCTCGACCGCAAGGATGCCGCCCAGCGATTTGATGGCGCCCTTGATTTCGGGCGTCACCGGGAAATCCTGATTGAGGTCGATCTCGACCTCGCCCGGCAGACCCGCATCCGACAGGCACAGGCGTACCGGGCCGCGTCCGGCCTTTGGCAACTGCTCTGCCGCCCGCTTCAGGACCGAAGCGATGTTTGGAATTGCCAGGGCATTGTCCACATGGATCAGCATCCCCGCAGACCCCGCATCCGCCACCGCAACGTCGATCGGCGCAACCGACCGGCCCAGCAGTTTCAACTGGTCGCTTTCCAGCGTCGCCTCGACCGTGATCACGACCTTGGCCCCGGTTTCCAGATGCTCGCGCGACTTTTCCAGCGTTTCACTGAACAGCGTCACCTCATAGGCCCCCGTAGTGTCGGACATCTGGGCAAAGGCGAACCGGTTGCCGCGCGCCGACTTGCGTTCCTGCCGCCCGGCGACGACCCCGGCAAGCTTGGCGATGCAGGCACCGGACCGGACCTTTTCCAGCAACTGGTCGAGTGTCAGAACACCCTTGCGCTTCAGCGGCGCCATGTAGTCGTCCAGCGGATGGCCCGAGAGGTAGAACCCGATGGCCTTGAATTCTTCGCTCAGGCGTTCGGCGGGCAGCCAGTCGTTCACCGGCGACAGACGCGGTTCCGGCAGATCGTCCCCCGCTTCGCCAAACAGCGACACCTGATCGGAATTCTTCTGCTCGTGGATCGCCGCGGAATAGCCAACAAGCGACTCCAGCGAATCGAACACCCGGCGCCGGTTCGGATCGAGCTGGTCAAACGCCCCGGCCCGTGCCAGCATCTCGAGCGGGCGCTTGCCCACCCGCTTCAGATCCACCCGGCGGGCGAAATCGAACAGCGTGACGAATGGCTTGTCCGCCCGCCCCTCGACCACCAGCCGCATCGCATCCGTGCCGACGTTCTTCAGCGCGCCCAGCGCATAGACCAGCGCGCCATTGCCTACGTCGAACATCGCCTGCGACCGGTTCACGCAGGGCGGCACATAGGCCAGCCCAAGGCCCTTCTTCACCTCTTCGAAATAGACCGCCAGCTTGTCGGTCAGGTGGATGTCGCAGTTCATCACCCCGGCCATGAACTCGACAGGATGGTTCGCCTTGAGCCATGCCGTCTGATAACTGACCACCGCATAGGCTGCCGCGTGGCTCTTGTTGAAACCATAGTTGGCGAACTTTTCCAGAAGGTCAAAGACCTCGCGCGCCTTCCTGGGGTCCACGCCGTTGGCCTTGGCGCCCTTTTCGAACTTGGGGCGTTCGGCGTCCATCGCCTCCTTGATCTTCTTGCCCATGGCGCGGCGCAGCAGGTCAGCGCCGCCCAGCGAATATCCCGCCATTTCCTGTGCGATCTGCATCACCTGTTCCTGATAGACGATGATGCCTTGGGTCTCCGCAAGGATATGGTCGATCAGCGGATGCACCGACTCCAGCTTTTTCAGGCCGTTCTTGACCTCGCAATAGGTCGGGATGTTTTCCATCGGGCCGGGCCGGTAAAGCGCCACCAGCGCGACGATATCCTCGATGCAGGTTGGCTTCATCCGTTTCAGCGCATCCATCATGCCGCTGGATTCCACCTGAAACACCGCCACCGTCCTGGCCGCCGCATAGAGCTTATACGACGCATCGTCATCCAGCGGGATCGCGCCGATGTCGTCAATCGCCACTTCGGGCGGCTGGTAAAGTTCGGTGCCGTCCAGCGCGATATGCAGGTGCCGCCCGGATTTCTTGATCAGGTCCACGGCGTTCTGGATCACCGTCAGCGTCTTGAGGCCCAGAAAGTCGAACTTGACCAGCCCCGCCTGTTCCACCCATTTCATGTTGAACTGCGTGGCGGGCATGTCGCTGCGCGGATCCTGATACAGCGGCACCAGCGCATCCAGCGGCCGATCCCCGATCACCACACCGGCGGCGTGGGTGGACGCATTGCGCAACAGCCCCTCGACCTGTTGGCCGTAGTCCAGCAGCCGCGCCACCACCTCTTCCGTGCGCGCCTCCTCGCGCAGGCGCGGCTCGTCTGCCAGCGCCTTTTCGATGCTGACGGGTTTGACCCCCTCGACAGGGATCATCTTGGACAGGCGGTCGACCTGCCCATAGGGCATCTGCAACACCCGCCCGATGTCGCGCACTGCCGCCTTGGACAGCAGCGCACCAAAGGTGATGATCTGCCCCACCTTGTCGCGGCCATAGCGGTCCTGAACGTAGCGGATCACCTCTTCGCGGCGGTCCATGCAGAAGTCGATGTCGAAATCCGGCATCGACACCCGTTCCGGATTCAGGAAGCGTTCGAACAGCAAACTGTAGCGCAAAGGATCCAGATCGGTGATCGTCAAGGCATAGGCCACCAGCGAACCGGCGCCCGACCCCCGCCCCGGACCGACCGGGATGTTCTGATCCTTGGCCCATTTGATGAAATCGGCCACGATCAGGAAATAGCCCGGAAAACCCATTCCCTCGATGATGCCCAGCTCGAATTCCAGCCGCGCCTCATACTCCGCAACCGTGGCGGCGTGGGGGATCAGCTTGAGCCGTTCGACCAGCCCCGCCTTGGCCTGGCGGCGCAGTTCCACCACCTCGTCATCGGCGAATTTCGGCAGGATCGGATCGCGCCGGTACGCCATGAAGGCGCAGCGCCGGGCGATTTCGACCGTATTCTCCAGCGCCTCGGGCAAGTCCGCGAACAGCGTCGCCATTTCTTGTGGTGACTTAAAATAATGCTGCGGGGTCAGACGGCGGCGCGGCTCCTGCTGGTCGACATAGGCGCCTTCCGCGATGCAGATCAGCGCATCATGCGCCTCGTACATCGAGGATTTCGGGAAATACACATCGTTGGTCGCCACCAGCGGCAGACCCATCGCATAGGCCATCTCGACAAATCCACGCTCGCTGGCACGCTCGTTCTCGGGCAAGCCGGACTCTCCGGGATGCCTTTGCAGCTCGACATACAGCCGGTCGCCAAAGGCGCCGTGCAACCGCACCATCAGCGCCTCGGCGGCGCCCCGCTGTCCCTGCTGCAACAACAGCCCCACCGGCCCCTCCGGCCCGCCGCTGAGACAGATCAGCCCCTCGGCATGACGCTCCAGATCCGCCAGCGTCACATGCGCCACTTGCCCGTCGCCCCGCAGGTACAGGCACGAATTCAGCTTCATCAGGTTCTCGTAGCCGCGTTCGTTCTGCGCAAGCAGCACGATTCCCGCAGGGTCGCGCGGCCGTTCTCCGGGCTGGGGGTCGAAAAACCGCAGATCGACCTGACAGCCGATGATCGGCTGCACCCCGGCCCCCGCCGCCGTAACGGAAAATTCGAGCGCGGCAAAAAGGTTGTTGGTGTCGGTCACCGCCACCGCGGGCATACCCATCTGTTCGCACAGGCCAGGCAGCTTTTTCAGCCGCACAGCCCCCTCGAGCAGGGAATATTCGGTATGGGTGCGCAGATGGATGAATCGGGGATGTGTGCTCATGCCGGGCACACTATGGCTCTGCTGCGCGGCGGGAAAGGGTCAAGATGACCGCTGCCGCAGGGGCAACGGTTCCCGGTCCGCACGACCGACCCGCACGGCCCCGGCGCAAACCCGTTCCAACGCAGCCCGATAACCGGGCAACGTCGCGCCGCGCGCCCCGCACCGGTGCATTTTTCGCTTGCCAAGCCTGACACCGCCCGCCTAGCCTTGTTGTTGGACCAACGAAGACCCGCGCATCTTCTACGCCGCATCGAGGGCGCGCAGAAATGGGTCATTTCGGTAAGGCGGCGGGTTTCAGCATGGATATCACCTTTCTTCTCAACGAAGAGAGTGTCGAGATCAGGGGCGTCACAGAGACGACCACCCTGCTCGACTGGCTGCGTGATGAACGCGGTCTCAAAGGTACAAAGGAAGGCTGCAACGAAGGTGACTGCGGGGCCTGCACGGTCATGGTCACCGACGGCACCGGCATACGTGCGCTGAACGCCTGCATCCTGCTGCTGCCGCAACTGCATGGCCGCGCCATCCGCACTGTCGAAGGCCTGTCCGCCCCCGACGGCACGCTCCACCCCGTGCAGCAGGCGATGATCGACTTCCACGGCTCGCAATGCGGCTTCTGCACGCCGGGTTTTGTCGTGTCGATGGCCACGGCCCATGCCAATGGCGACACCGGCCATGACGATGCCCTTGCCGGCAATCTCTGCCGCTGCACCGGCTACGCCCCGATCATCCGCGCCGCGCAGGCCGCCGCCACTGCCCCGATCCCCGAATGGATCGCGCACATGCCTGCCCTGACCGCGCCCGGCAGCCCGCCACAGGGCCAGGATTCCCGCAGCAGCGCGCCTGAATCTGCCGATGAGCTCGCCACCCTGTACGCCGAGCGCCCCGACGCGACGCTGGTGGCGGGTGCAACCGATGTCGGCCTCTGGGTGACCAAGGGCCTGCGCGACCTGCCGCAGACCATCTTCCTCAACCGCTGCCGGGACCTCCAGCAGATCGAAACGACGGAAAACGGCACCCGCATCGGCGCCGGGGTGACCATGGACCGTGTTCTTGCCCTGATGCGCGACCTCCACCCCTCCTATGCCGAAATGATCCGCCGCTACGGCTCGGCCCAGATCCGCGCCGCCGCCACGATCGGCGGCAACATCGCCAACGGCTCTCCGATCGGCGACAACCCACCGGCACTGATCGCTCTTGACGCAACGCTGCACCTGCGCCACCGCGACACGCGGCGCGACCTGCCGCTGGAAAGGTTCTTTCTGTCCTATGGCAAGCAAGACCGCGCCAGTGGCGAATTCGTCGAGGCGGTCACCATTCCCCGCCAGCCCGACCGCCTCAAGGTCTACAAGCTCTCCAAACGCTTCGACCAGGATATTTCCGCCGTCTGTGGCGCCTTCAGCATCACCGTGCAGGACGGCAGCGTCACTGCCGCCCGCATCGCCTTCGGCGGCATGGCCGCAACCCCGAGACGCGCCACCCGGGTCGAGGCCGCCCTCACGGGGCGCCCCTGGACCGACGACACCGTCGCCGCCGCCCGGGACGCCTGGGAACAGGACTTCCAGCCGCTTTCCGACATGCGCGCAGGCGCCGAATACCGTCTTACGGCCGCCCGCAACATGCTGACCCGCTACATGATCGCTGACCTCGGCGGCCAGGTCTCCGTGCTGGATGTGGCGCCATGATCGCCGCGAATGACTGCACCTGTCCGCTTCTTCTTTTTCCAAATACCCCGGGGAGCGCGAGGGGCTGGCCCCTCGCCCTGGCCGGCAGGCAACCGGACCGGTCAAGGGGCAAGTGCCGCTCAAGAGTCAAGGATAGATCCGCATTGCAGCACCGGCCGGAGAGTATCACATGACCGTTGCCGAACCCCGCCCACACGACGCCGCCGCCCTGCATGTCACGGGGGCCGCGCGGTATGTCGACGACATCCCCACACCCGCAGGCACCCTGCATCTGGTGTTTGGCCTCTCGACCATCGCGGCGGGACGGATCACCGCGCTCGACCTCGATCCGGTGCGTTCCGCTCCCGGCGTGGTCGCGGTCCTGCAAGCCAGCGACCTGCCCTTCACCAACGACGTCTCACCCTCGGCGCATGACGAACCCCTGCTCTCGGGCGGCACGATCCACTATCTCGGCCAGCCGGTGTTTCTGGTCGTTGCTACCTCGCACCTTGCGGCCCGCAAGGCAGCGCGAATGGCGCGGATCACCTGTCAGAAACGCGATGCGATCCTCGGCTACGAGGATGCGATGGAGGCGGACAGCCGGTTCGAGGATGGCCCCCGCATCTGGCAAAAGGGCGACGCGGGCGACGCGATCGACACCGCCCCCCACCGGATCGAGGGACAGATCCAGATCGGCGGCCAGGAACATTTCTATCTCGAAGGGCAGGCTGCCCTGGCCCTCCCGGGCGAGGATGGCGACATGCTGGTACACAGCTCCACCCAGCACCCGACCGAAATCCAGCACAAGGTGGCCGAGGCGCTGGGCCTGCCGATGCATGGCGTAAGGGTCGAAACCCGCCGCATGGGCGGCGGCTTTGGCGGCAAGGAAAGTCAGGGCAATGCGCTGGCGGTGGCCTGTGCTGTGGCCGCAAGGCTCACCGGCAAACCCTGCAAGATGCGCTACGACCGCGATGACGACATGATCATCACCGGCAAGCGGCACGATTTCCGCATCGACTATGCCGCCGGTTTCGACGACAAAGGCCGCCTCGCGGGGGTCGAATTCGTGCAGATGACCCGCTGCGGCTGGGCCCAGGATCTGTCGATTCCGGTGGCTGACCGCGCGATGCTGCACGCTGACAACGCCTATCACCTGACGGATGTGCGCATCGAAAGCCATCGGTTGCGCACCAACACGCAAAGCGCCACGGCCTTTCGCGGCTTTGGCGGACCGCAGGGCATGCTCGGGATCGAGCGGGTGATGGACCATGTGGCGCATCACCTCGGGCTCGACCCGCTGGCGGTGCGGAAGGCAAATTATTACGCGGCCGAGGTCGAAGGGGGGCTGTCTGCCCCCCGCGCGGCAGAGCCGCACCCCCCCGAGGATATTGTCGACCCAGAGAAGCAGGGAAGCCTTGCCACCGGAACCGACCTGTCCTCGCGAGGGGCCACGGGTAATGTACCCGAAGGTCGGGTCGTGCAGGCGCCGCCAGGCGTGCAGACCACCCCTTACGGTCAGCCGGTCGAGGATTTCATCCTGCACGAGATGACCGAGGCCCTCGTCCTGTCATCAGGCTATGGCGCGCGGCGTGAAAGGGTGGCCGAATGGAACGCCACCAATCCAGTGCTCAAGCGCGGTCTGGCGCTGACACCGGTCAAGTTCGGGATTTCCTTCACGCTGACCCATCTCAATCAGGCCGGGGCGCTTGTGCATGTCTATCAGGACGGTTCCATCCAGATGAACCATGGCGGCACAGAAATGGGACAGGGTCTGTTTCAGAAGGTCGCGCAGGTTGCCGCCGCGCGCTTTGGCGTGCCCCTGGGTTCGGTGAGGATCACCGCCACCGACACCGCGAAGGTGCCCAACACCTCGGCCACTGCGGCCTCTTCGGGATCGGATCTGAACGGCATGGCAGTCCAGGCCGCCTGCGACACGATCCGTGACCGCATGGGCGCACACCTCGCGCGGCTTCACCAGGTGCGGGCAGATGATGTCCGTTTCGCCGACGGCATGGTGCATGTGGGCGGCAACAGCCTGCGCTTCGCCGAAGCTGCAAAGCTGTGCTACGAAGGACGGGTAAGCCTGTCCGCCACGGGGTTCTACAAGACACCCAAGGTGGAATGGGACCGCATCCGAGGACAGGGAAGGCCGTTCTACTATTTCGCATATGGCGCGGCCTGCAGCGAGGTCGTCGTGGACACGCTGACCGGGGAATACCGCATCCTGCGCACTGACATCCTGCACGATGCCGGCGCCTCGCTCAACCCGGCGATCGACATCGGGCAGATCGAGGGTGGGTTCGTCCAGGGCGCCGGCTGGCTGACCACGGAAGAGCTGGTCTGGGATGACGCCGGTGCCCTGCGCACCCACGCGCCCTCGACCTACAAGATCCCGGCCTGCTCTGACCGGCCCGCGGTGTTCAACGTCGCGCTGTGGGACGGCACCAACCGCGAAGAGACCGTCTATCGATCAAAAGCGGTGGGCGAACCGCCCTTGATGCTGGGAATCTCGGTCGTCATGGCGCTTTCGGATGCCGTGGCGACCTGTGGCACGACCTATCCGGCACTTGATGCCCCCGCCACGCCAGAGCGGGTGCTGGCCGCCATCCAGCGGGTGCGCGATGCCGTGTGATCCTGTTGCGCCCGTCACGGCAGGGGGCCGCCGCAATGACCTTTGACCTCGACACCCTGCGCGACGCCGTGGCGCGCCATGGCCGTGTCGCACGGGTCGTTGTCGCGGCCACAGCGGGCTCTGTCCCGCGCGAGGTCGGCGCCGCGATGCTGGTCTGGGAGGGGGGCCAGTCCGGCACCATCGGCGGTGGTGCGCTTGAATTTCGGGCGGCGGCGCGGGCGCTCGACACCAGCGGCCTGAGCCGTCATCCCCTTGGCCCGGAACTGGGCCAGTGCTGTGGCGGCGCCGTCACGCTGCTGTGTGAACACTTCGATGCAGACCGCCTGCGCGACCTTGACGGGGAAAACGTCTTTGCCCGGGGGGCGGGGGACCGCCCCCTTGCCGTGCAGCGCCTGCTGGACGGCGCCCGCGCCCGCGGGGTCGTGCCAAAGCCGCAGTTGGTGCAGGGCTGGATGATCGAACCGGTGACGCGGCCGAAGCGCGACCTGTGGATCTGGGGCGCCGGGCATGTGGGCCGTGCCCTGGTTGACGTGCTGCATCCCCTTCCGGATCTTTCCATCACCTGGGTCGATACGGAACCGGCGCGGTTTCCCGGACAGATCCCGCAATCCGTCACCGCCCTTCCCGCAAGCGATCCCGTCCGCGCCGTGGACCTTGCGCACGGGAACGCAAAGCACCTGATCCTGACCTACAGTCACGCGCTTGATCTTGCCCTGTGTCACGCTTTGCTGGGGCATGGTTTCGATTTTGCCGGCCTCATCGGGTCAGATACAAAATGGGCTCGTTTCCGCAGTCGACTGCGCAACCTGGGGCATAGCGATGCCCAGATTGCGCGCATTTGCTGTCCGATCGGGCAGAAACAGCTTGGCAAACACCCGCAGGCCATTGCCGTAGGGGTCGCAGCCCAGATACTCAACCTTCAGAACGACAGGGACAGCGCGACGTGGCAGACACACTCCTCAGCCTTCGGGGGCTGACCAAAGCCTATCCCGGCGTCGTGGCCAATGACGACGTCTCCTTCGACATTCGGGCCGGCGAAATCCATGCCCTGCTGGGCGAGAATGGCGCGGGCAAGTCCACGCTGGTCAAGATGATATACGGCCTTGTCAAACCCGACCGCGGAGAGATGTCGCTGCTCGGGGCGCCCTACGCACCTTCTGAACCCAAGGCGGCGCGGGCCTTGGGTGTGTCGATGGTGTTTCAGCATTTTTCCCTGTTCAATGCTCTGTCGGTGGCGGAAAACGTGGCCCTCGGCATGGAGAAACCGCCCAGGGTCGGCGATCTCGCCCGCCAGATCCGCGAGGTGTCCGAGATGTACGGCCTGCCGCTCGACCCGTTCCGGATCGTCGGGACGCTCTCGGCCGGCGAACGCCAGCGGGTCGAGATCATCCGGTGCCTCCTGCAAGATCGCCGCCTGCTGATCATGGACGAACCGACCAGCGTCCTGACCCCGCAAGAGGTCGAGATCCTGTTCGCCACCCTGCGCAAGCTGAGCGCCGAAGGTACTGCAATCCTCTACATCTCGCACAAGCTCGAAGAGATCCGCGCGTTGTGCGACCATGCCACCATCCTGCGCCTCGGCAAGAAGGTGGCGACCTGCACCCCGGCGGAATCGACCGCCCGCCAGTTGGGGGAACTCATGGTGGGAACGTCCTTTGCCGCCCCGGCCTCGCGGGCGCAGGCCACCGGCGCGGTCCTGCTTGAGGTGACAGCGCTGTCGCTGCCCGCGCCTGACGCCTTCGGCACGCCGTTGCGCGAAATTGCCTTTCAGGTGAAGGCGGGCGAGGTTCTGGGCCTTGGGGGGGTGGCCGGCAACGGTCAGGATGAACTTCTGGCGGCACTCTCGGGCGAGCGCCTGGCGCCCGCAGGGTCGGTAACGCTGAAGGGCCGGGACGTCAGCCGCACCGGCCCCATGGCGCGGCGTGATGCAGGGCTGCTGTCCGCACCCGAGGAACGCCTGGGCCACGCCGCCGCCCCCGCCATGAGCCTTGTCGAAAATGGCGTGCTGACGGCTGCCCGGCGCGAAGGACTGGTGTCAGGCGGCTTCGTGAGTTGGGCCAAGGCGCGCAGCTTCGCGGAGCGGGTGATCCGGGAATTCGACGTGCGCACCCCGTCGCCCGACACCGCCGCAGGGGCGCTCTCGGGGGGGAACCTGCAAAAATTCGTCATAGGGCGTGAAATCCTCCAGCGCCCGGATGTCCTGGTGGTGAACCAGCCGACCTGGGGAGTGGATGCGGCGGCGGCGGCGGCGATCCGTCAGGCTCTTCTGGACCTTGCCGCCAAGGGTGCGGCGATCATCGTGATCAGCCAGGATCTGGACGAACTCATGGAAATCTCGGATCGTTTCGGGGCGCTGAACGAGGGGCGGTTGTCCAGGATCCGGCCGGTTTCCGGTCTGGACATGGAGCAGATTGGCCTGATGATGGGCGGCGCGCATGGTATGGAGGTGGCCCAGGTTGCTTGAGTCCGCGCACCGTTCCGGCAAGAGCCCCGCCCAAGAATTTTTCAAAAATTCTTGCCAAAACTTTTCAGAAAAGTTTTGGGTTCCGGCCCGCCGGGTGAAGCCATGATCCGTCTGGAGCGCCGCCCTCAGCCATCGCGGCTCTGGACCGGTCTCACCCCGCTTCTGGCCGTCCTGCTGACAATGGTCGTCGGTGGCATGATGTTCGCCCTGCTGGGCAAACCGCCGCTCGAGGCGATCCGCATCATCTTCTGGGACCCGCTTTTTCATCCCCAGTTTGCCGCCTATTCCCGCCCGCAACTGCTGGTCAAGGCCAGTCCGCTGATCCTGATCGCCATCGGCCTGTCGCTGGGGTTCCGGGCCGGGATCTGGAATATCGGCGCCGAGGGCCAATATATCATGGGGGCCATTTGCGGGGCGGGCATGGGCCTTGCCTTCTATCCGACGACATCGCCGCTGATCTTCCCGGCAATGGTGTTGGCCGGCGCCCTTGGCGGATGGGCCTGGGCGATGATTCCGGCGGTGCTCAAGGTGAGGTTCGGCACGAACGAAATCCTCGTCTCGCTCATGCTGGTCTATGTGGCCGAGGCCCTCCTGGCCTCTGTGTCGCAGAAACTCTTGCGCAATCCCGAGGGAATGGGCTTTCCCGGATCGCGCAACTTTCAGCAATATCCCGCTGCGGCGAACACTGAGATCATCGTGGGCACCGGCATGCACTGGGGTGTCGTCGCCGCCTTCGTCGCCGTGATCTTTACCCATGTCCTGATGACCCGCCACATCCAGGGCTTCAACATCCGCCTCACCGGCGAAGCCCCCCGCGCCGCGCGTTTCTCGGGTGTCTCTCCCGCACGCATCATCATTCTGTGCCTCGGCTTTGGCGGCGCGCTGGCAGGGGCCGCGGGCCTGTTCGAGGTCTCCGGCCCCGCCGGGCAGATCACCATCGACTTCAACTCTGGCTACGGTTTTACCGCGATCATCGTCGCCTTCCTCGGGCGGCTGCACCCGGTCGGCATCCTGCTCGCCGGTCTGCTCATGGCGCTGACCTATATCGGCGGCGAACTTGCACAGCTCATGCTCGGCCTGCCAGGCGCCTCGATCCAGCTGTTCCAGGGGATGCTGCTGTTCTTTCTTCTCGCCACGGATGTGTTCACCAATTTCCGCATCCGCGTTGGCACGACAAAGGTGGCCTGATGGACCTGAGTTCGATCAACCCGGCCCTGCTCATCGCCTCGATCATGATTTCGGCGACGCCGATCCTTCTGGCCGCCCTGGGCGAGATGGTGGTGGAAAAGGCCGGTGTTCTGAACCTCGGCGTCGAGGGCATGATGATCACCGGTGCCGTCGTCGGCTTTGCCACCGCCGTCAGCACCGGCAGTCCGACGCTCGGCTTTATGGCCGCCGCCCTTGCCTCTGCGGTGCTGTCGCTCAGCTTCGGCCTGCTCACCCAGGTCATGCTGTCAAACCAGGTTGCCACCGGCCTTGGCCTGACGCTTGTCGGCCTTGGCCTTTCGTCCCTCATCGGCAAACCCTACGAGGGCATGAAATCCCCCACCCTGCCCAAGCTCGACATTCCCCTGCTTGGCGACATCCCGGTGCTGGGAAGGATG
Organism: Puniceibacterium sp.; assembly: GCA_024636635.1. Lineage (GTDB taxonomy): Bacteria > Pseudomonadota > Alphaproteobacteria > Rhodobacterales > Rhodobacteraceae > Puniceibacterium. Next base: position 20,285 of record JAGXGV010000149.1, on the reverse strand, counting down.
CTCTTCAGCCATGACGCGATGGTCTATATCTCGCTTCTGCTGGTGCTCGCCGTCTGGGCTTTCCTGAAATACACGCGCGCCGGGCTGATCCTGCGCGCCGTCGGGGAATCCCACGACGCCGCCCATGCACTGGGCTACAAGGTGGTGCGTATCCGACTCATGGCGATCTTTTTCGGCGGGGCCTGTGCGGGGCTTGGCGGCGCCTACCTTTCGCTTGTGCGCGTGCCGCAATGGACCGAGGGCATGACCTCCGGCGCGGGCTGGATCGCGCTGGCCATCGTGGTCTTTGCCTCGTGGCGGGCGGGGCGCGTGCTGATTGGCGCCTATCTGTTCGGCGGGGTGACGGTCTTGCAGTTGAACCTTCAGGCCGCCGGTGCCAGGGTCCCTGTCGAGATCTTGTCGATGTCGCCATATCTGATAACCATTCTCGTGCTGGTGATCATCTCGGCCCGGGGCGTCCATGGCGCACCGGCCTCACTTGGCCGCCCCTTCCACGCCTCAAGCTGAGGCCAAAACCAAAACACTCTCAGGGAGATAACATGAACCGCAGAACCCTTCTCAGCACTGTCGCCGCCGCGACCCTTGTCACCGCAACCCTCGGCACACCTGCCGCGGCACAGGACGATCCGGTCAAGGTCGGCTTTATCTATGTCGGGCCCATCGGCGATGGCGGCTGGACGTATGAACACAACAAGGCCCGTCTCGCGGTCGAGGAACATTTCGGCGACAAGGTCGAGACCGTGTATCAGGAATCCGTGCCCGAAGGCGCCGATGCCGAACGCGCCATCACCCAGATGGCCCTGTCCGGCGCGGACCTGATCTTTACCACCTCGTTCGGTTACATGGACCCGACGGTCAATGTCGCGGCCAAGTTTCCGGATGTGAAATTCGAACACGCCACCGGGTTCAAGCGGGCCGACAACGTCGCTGTCTATTCCGCCCGGTTCTACGAAGGCCGCGCGATCCAGGGCCATATCGCCGGCAAGATGACCGAGACCAACAAAATCGGCTACATCGCCTCCTTCCCGATCCCCGAGGTCATCCGCGGCATCAACTCGGCTTATATCCATGCGAAAAAGGCCAACCCCGACGTCGAATTCTCGATCATCTGGGCCTACACCTGGTTCGATCCGGCCAAGGAATCCGACGCCGCGCGCGCGCTGATCGAAAACGGCGCCGACGTGATCCTGCAACACACCGATTCGACCGCTCCGCAGGCCGCCGCACAAGAGGCCGGCGATGTGATCACCTTCGGCCAGGCATCTGACATGGCGGAATATGCGCCCATGCCACGCGTGAGTTCGATCATCGACGACTGGGCGCCCTATTACATCCAGCGCGTGGAGGCGGTCATCGACGGCACATGGGAAAGCACCGACACATGGGATGGCATTGGCCCGGGCATGGTCGGCATCGGTGAAATCTCGGATGCCGTCCCCGAGGATGTGAAGGCCGAGGCGCTGGCCCTCAAGGACAGCATTGCCAACGGCGAATACCATCCCTTTACCGGCCCGCTGAACAAGCAGGACGGCACCGTCTGGCTGGCCGAGGGCGAAACCGCCCCCGATGGCGACTTGCTGGGCATGGATTTCTATGTCGAAGGGCTCAGCGGCGACATTCCCAACTGATCCGTTCCGACACAGGACAGGAAGCCCCGCCAATGTGCGGGGCTTTTTCCCAGATCGCCCTGCCCAGGTCAGAAAGGGCTTGCCCCTGACAAAGTCCGGGGCATCCGGCAGACCCGGACAGCCGACATCCCGGATCCGGGACACCCACAGACCCCGATACGGCCAAACCGCAAACCTGTGCTATATGCCCGTCAGAACCGGCAAGAGGAACTTATGCGCAAACTTCAGACACAGGGTGTCCACCATATCACGCTGACAGGCGCCAACCGCCGGTCGAGCATCGATTTCTGGGAGGGTGTGCTTGGCATGCCCTTCATCTTCGACCAGCCCAACCTCGACGATCCGGCCGAGGGGCACCTGTATTTCGACCCCGGCGATGGACGGCTCATCACCATCTTCACCAACGAGAACCGCAAACCCGTGCATGACCGCACCCCGACCGATCCGGGCTGCGTGCATCACATCGCCTTCAACGTCTCCAACGCCACATTCCGGCAAGTGGTGGCACGACTTGACGCACGCGGCATCCGCCATTCCGGCCCCAAGGATCGCGGCTTCATGGATTCGATCTATTTCAAGGATCCGCTTGGCCTGCTGATCGAACTCGCCAGCTACAAGTTCTTCCCGCCCACCGGCTGCACCCATGCAGAGGTGATGATAGAATCGCACCGCATGCGGATCAAGGCGGGTGATCACCATATCTCCGAGGTGCATCTGGCCGATGCCATCGAACTCCTCGTCTCTCGCAGACAGCAAAGCCTGTCAGAGGATCGCAGCCCGAAAAACCCTTACTGAGCCAGCGCCTTGCAACCTGTCCCCCGCATCCGGCAAGATGGCCGGGCACGGGCCCCGACAGGCAACACCGGCACAGGCAACACCGGCACAGGAACACGGGTCCTTGGCCCGATACTCTCGAAAGGCGCACATTGACCCATCTTACCACCCGCGACGGCCAGACCGTCCAGCCCTTTGCCTTTGGCACCATGCAATTCGGCGGACGCGCCGATGCCGCGCAAAGTCGCGCCATGTTCGATGCCTGCGTCGATGCCGGCATCCGGCATTTCGACACCGCATATGTCTACACCGGCGGGCAGTCCGAAACCCTGCTGGGCCAGTTCGCGGCTCCGATGCGGGATTCGCTCTATATCGCCACCAAGGCGGGCTACACAGGTGGTTCGTCCCGTGCCAACATCCTGGAAACCTTTGCGCAAAGCACCGCGCGCCTTGGCATGGAATCGGTCGATCTGCTGTACCTGCACCGCTGGGACGGCAGCGTGCCGCTGGAAGAATCTTTCGCGACCCTTGCCGAATTGCAGGCCCAGCACAGGATCCGCCACATCGGCGTGTCCAACTTTTCCGCCTGGCAGGTGATGAAGGCGCAGGGCGTCGCCGCCCGCCTTGGCACCCGCATCGACGTGATCCAGCCGATGTACAATCTGGTCAAACGTCAGGCCGAGGTTGAAATCCTGCCCATGTGCGAATCCGAAGGCATCCTGCCCGTGCCCTATTCCCCGCTTGGCGGCGGGCTGCTGACCGGTAAATACAGCGGTGACGCCACCGGTCGGCTGACCGAGGACGACCGCTATGCCAGACGCTACGGCCTTGAGTCGATGCACAAGACCGCCACTGACCTTTCGGCGATGGCGCAGGAACTTGGCACCGATCCCGCCACGCTGGCCGTCGCCTGGGTCGCGCGACATCCCTCGGGTCCGGTGCCGATCCTCTCGGCGCGCACGCCGGATCAGATCCGCCCGTCGCTGGCCGGGATGGAATACGCGCTCGACGATGCGCTTTATGCCCGCCTCTCGGCGCTCGGCCCGACGCCGCCCCCCGCCACCGACCGCCTGGAAGAGGCGTGACCAGCAAACCGGGCAGACCGGCACGGCATGGATTTCCCTTGGTCGCGGGCGCGGCCAGGTAACGGCCATGATGTCCTTGCCGCCCTCGCTTCAGCGCTGGTTCGACACCCGCGGCTGGCAGATCCACCCGCATCAGCAGGCGATGCTCGCGCGCAAGGATGAACCCGCTCTGCTGCTGATCGCGCCCACCGGCGGGGGCAAGACACTGGCGGGTTTCCTGCCCACGCTGGTTGAACTGGGCGCGGATCCTGCGCCCGGCCTGCACACCCTGTACGTAAGCCCGCTCAAGGCGCTGGCCGCGGATATCAAGCGCAACCTGCGGGTGCCGGTCGAAGAGGCCGTCCTGAACATAAGGATCGGGGATCGCACCGGTGACACCTCGTCCCATGTGAAACGCCGCCAGCGCGCCGACCCGCCGCATATCTTGCTCACCACCCCCGAAAGCCTGGCGCTGCTGACGTCTTACGAGGATGCGCCGCGCATCTTCGCCGGCCTCCAGCGCGTCGTGGTGGACGAGATTCACGCCCTGGCCGAATCAAGGCGCGGCGACCAGCTGATGCTCGCCCTCGCGCGCCTGTCCACCCTCTGCCCCGGTCTGCGCCGCGTCGGCCTGTCGGCCACCGTGGACGATCCCGCCGCCATCGCCCGCCTGCTGGCCCACCACCCCGACCCCTGTGCCATCCTGACCGCCGATCCCGGCCCCGATCCCGACATCCGGATGCTGGTCACCGATCAGGCCCCGCCCTGGTCCGGCGGCGGGGCGGCCTATGCGATTCCGGCGGTGCTGGAACAGGTGCGCGCGCACAAAACGACCCTGATCTTTCACAACACCCGCGCCCAGGCCGAGATCTTTTTCCACAACCTGTGGCTGGCAAACGAAGACGCACTGCCCATCGGCATCCACCACGGCAGCCTTGACCGGGTGCAGCGTGAACGGGTCGAGGCGGCGATGGTCGCCGGCCAGTTGCGCGCCATCGTCTGCACGGGGTCGCTGGATCTGGGGATCGACTGGGGCGATGTGGATCTGGTCATCCAGGTCGGCGCACCCAAGAACGTGAAACGTCTGGTGCAGCGGATCGGGCGCGCCAACCATCGCTACAACGCGCCAAGCAAGGCGCTGCTGGTGCCCGCCAACCGGTTCGAGGTGGTGGAATGTGTCGCCGCCCTTGATGCGGTAAAGGCCCATGATCTGGACGGCGAACCGCGCGGCCCCGGCCCGCGCGACGTGCTGTGCCAGCATATCCTCATCGCCGCCTGCGCCGGGCCGTTCGACGCCGACCAGCTTTATACCGAAATGACCGGTGCCGGTCCCTATGCGGGTCTCAGCCGCGCGCAGTTCGACGATTGCCTGAATTTCTGCGCAACGGGTGGCTATGCCCTGCGCGCCTATGACCGCTGGCAACGGCTGCTGCAACGCCCCGACGGGCTGTGGCAATTGCGCGATCCGCGCTCGGCGGCGCGCATCCGCCAGAACATCGGCACGATCCAGGACACGGACACGCTCAAGGTGCGCTGGCGGGGACGCGGCGGCGCGCCGCTCGGCGAGATCGAGGAAGGCTTTGCCGCCAGCCTGACCAAGGGCGACACCTTCCTGATGGGCGGGCAGATCGTGCGGTACGAAGGCCTGCGCGAACTGGTGGTCGAGGTCAGCCGCGATCCCGGTAGCAAGCCTAAGATCGCGACCTTCATGGGCACCAAATTCGCCACCTCGACGCAGCTGTCGGCACGCATCGTGGCGATGTTCCAGCAGGACGACTGGCCCGGCCTGCCGCCCCACACCGCACAGTGGCTGGCGCTGCAACGCTGCGTCAGCCGCCTGCCGGAGCCGGGTCGCCTCTTGATCGAAAGTTTCCCCCATGACGGCCGGCAGCAGATGGTCGTCTACGGCTTTGCCGGGCGCAACGCGATGCAGACCCTTGGCCTGCTGCTGACCAAACGGATGGAAGAGATGGGACTGGCCCCCATGGGCTTTGTCGCCACGGATTATGCCACGCTGATCTGGGGGCTGGATGCGGTGACGGACCCGGTACCACTGTTCGATCTGGACGCGCTCGAGGCGGGACTGGACGGCTGGCTCGCGGGCAATGCGGTAATGAAACGCACCTTCCGCGCCTCGGCCACCATCGCCGGGCTGATCGAACGCAATCTGGGCGGTCAGCGCAAATCGGGGCGGCAGGCCACGATGTCGTCGGACATCCTGTATGACACGCTGCTGAAATACGACCCCGATCATCTGCTCATGCAGATCACCCGCGAAGAGGCGATGCGCGGTCTGGTCGATTTCGCCCGCATTCGCGAAATGGCCGCGCGCGTCGGCGACCGGATCGACCATGTGACGCTGGACCGGGTGTCGCCGCTGGCGGCGCCGCTGTTTCTGGAACCGGGGCGTGTGCCGGTGCGCGGTTCCGCCGATGAACGCCTGCTGGCCGAAGAGGTCACGCGCCTGATGGACGACAGCGGACTGGCGCAGGTCGATGCTGCGCGCAAACCGGCCTGGCGTGTGCCGTTCTGACCACATCCCCAACGTGATGCGCCGCCGGACACACGTCGCTTTCCCCTTGCAGAGCCCTGTATGTTCCGGCTTTGTGCCGCCATGTCGCATGTCTTTGCCTTCCGCAACACCCAGTTGGTCGCGCTGTCGTCGGGTGCGCTCTACTGGCCCGCGCGCGACCTGCTTGTGGTGTCGGATCTGCACTTCGGCAAATCCGCCCGCGCCGCGCGGCATGGCGGCGCGCCGCTGCCGCCCTATGACACGGTCGAAACCCTGCTGCGGCTGGAAACCGACCTCACCGCGACCCGTGCGCGCGAAGTGATCTGCCTTGGCGACAGCTTTGATGCGCCCGACATCGGCGCCGCCCTGCCCGAAGACCAACTGCTCTGGATCACCCGCCTTCAGGCCGGGCGTGGCTGGACCTGGATCGAGGGGAATCATGATCCCGGTCCCGTCGGCCTTGGCGGCACGCATCTGGCGCAGACCACCGTCGGGCCGCTCATCTTCCGGCACATCGCGACCCCTGCCGGACAGGGCGAAGTGTCAGGCCATTACCACCCCAAGGCCAGGCTCGGCCTGCGGGGCCGCACGCTCACGCGGCCCTGTTTCCTGCTGGACGACCAGCGGCTGATCCTGCCCGCCTATGGGGCCTATACCGGGGGGCTTGCCACAACTGCGGCACCGCTCTGCGCCCTGATGGCGCCCGACGCCCGCGCCATCCTGACCGGCCCCAGCCCGCTTGTCATCCCGATGCCGCGCTAAAGCGCCCCGCTTGAGCTTTCATCGCTTGTTCGCTGCCTGTCGGAAACCCGCATCCGCACCAGCTTTGCGCGCCAGTCGATGATGACCACTCTCGGCGCACGCCTGGGCGACATCGCCCCCGGCGCCGTTGCAATCACCGCGCCGATCCTGCCCGGCACGCGCCAGCAGCAGGGGTTCGGCCATGCCGGTCTGACCTTCTCGATCGAGGATTCCGCCGCTGGTTATGCCGCCCCGACGCTCCTTCCCGACGATCAGGAAGTTGTCACCGCCGAGATCAACCTCCTCGCCCCCGCCCTCGGCGACCTGCTGGTCGCACGCGGCAAGGTGGCGAAACCGGGCCGCCGCCTGATCGTCGTCACCGCCGAGGTCTTTGCCCGCACGGGCGATACCGAGACCCTGATCGCCCTGTTGCAGGGCACGATGGTCCCGGTCCCCGCCTGACCGCACCGCTTCTTTGGGTCAAAAATATCCCCGCCGGAGGCATGCGCCCGCAGGGCGCCCACATTGGTCGGGGGGGCCGCGCTACCGCAGCGCCTCGTTATGGGCCCAATGCGGCTGATCCGGCACATGCAGGCGCAGTTCGTCGCCGATGGCAAGCCGCCCGGGGCGCTCCACCCAGGCCGTCACCCCGCGCAATCCCGCCGCAGCCGGCTTGAACCGCTTGCCAAAACCCTCGTGCTCGCTCTCGATCTCGCGCGCGGGCAGTTGGCAGGGCCGGTTTTCCATGTCGATGGCCAGCATCACGCCCCCTGGCCCCTGAAGCCGCGCGGATGGCGGCACATGGCTGAAATCGGGAATGCCCTCGATCACCATCGACGCGCCCGCCCATTCCGGCGCAATCGCATCCAGCCCCATGCGTTCCGCGATCAGTGCCAGTTCTTCCGCCGACATGACCGACAACTGGCGCACATTGCGGATCTCGGTGCCGCGCGGATACTGTTTCAGCATCCGGCTGCACGACGGACGGGTCAGCCCGGAATGACGCTCGCCGACCATCCCGTCCCAGGTCAGGTGGACAGAATCGACCGGGACGGAACGGATCGGCCCCTCGCCAACAGGCACGCGGCCCAACCAGCGGATCGTGGCGGTGAAATGGGTGGGCATCAGGGCTGGCATGGCTCTCTCCGTCTTGACGGGAACAGACTGCCCGACGCGTCGGGGTTGTCAAATCAAGCTCCGTGATTTGCCGTTAAAACCCCGTGAATAAGTCTCTTTCCGCCATCCGCGGGTCACGCCGCCCCCAAGATACCGCATTGTCCCGCAACAGGCGCGCGAACCCGGCGGCATCACGGCCGGGGTCATCGGACACCGCCGTGACAGCTCGATTCAGTTGGTGGGTCATTCGCGCAGCCCCGCCCGCGCCCGCCTCGCTGGTCCTATGCGCAGCAGCCAGACAAAAACAGCTGTCATGACAAGGAACAGCAGGCTGAACGGCTGGGTCAGAAAGATCAGCGGACTGCCTTCTGACACGATCAGCGACCGGCGCAGGAATTCCTCGAAATAGGGGCCGAGGATGATGCCCATGAGCAGCGGCAGCAAGGGATAGCCAAAGCGGCGCAAGCCAAAGGCAAAGGCCCCGATGGCCAGCGCCATCCACATCTGGAACATCGAATAGGTCGAGGCATAGACCCCCACCACCGACACCATGGCAATCACCCCGTACAGGATGCCGCGGTTGATCCGCGCCAGCCGCATGTAAAGCGGGCCAAACAGCAGCACCGACACGAAGATCAGCAGCGACGCCACCACAAGCGCCGCGAACATCGGCGCCACCACGTCGAAATTGTTGGCCAGCAGGCCCGGCCCGGGGACAAGCCCGTGGATCAGGAACACGCCAAAGATGATCGCCGTGACCGCATCGCCCGGAATCCCGATGGTCAGCAGTGGCACGATGGCGCCACCGCACATGGCGTTGTTGGCCGCCTCAGACGCGGAAAGACCCTGGATCGACCCCTTGCCGTATTCCTCGGGGTTGCGCGCACCGCGCTTGGCCTCGGCATAGGCGATGAAACTGGCCATGGACGCGCCCCCGCCCGGCAGCATCCCGATCAACACGCCGATGACCGAGCTTTTGGCATAGGTGGCCGCGCCCACCGTCCTGAGGTCAGCACCGCTGGGAATGAAATCGCGCGGGCCAAGCCGTTTGTGCACCTCGGGCGCTTCGCCAAAGGCGATCCGGCTGGGTGTCGAGGACTGCACGAACAGTTCGCATATGGCAAACAGACCGATGACTGCGGGCAGCAGGGTGATGCCCTCGACCAGATAATAGCTGTCAAAATCGAATCGCCCCACCGGCACCATCGGGTCGATCCCCACGGTCGAAATGGCCAGCCCGAGGGCCATGGCCATCGACGCCTTCCAGAGCGAGCCGGAACTGACGATCGTGACCGTGACAATGGCCAGCACCACAAGCGAGAACTTGTCCGGTGTCTGGAACAGCAGCGCGACGCGGCTGATCGGTTCCGCGAGGAACATCAGCAGCACCGCCCCCACCAGCCCGCCGATGACCGAGGCAAAGGCCGACAGACCCAGCGCGCGCGGACCTTCGCCGCGCTGCATCATGGCATACCCTTCGTAGCTGGTCATCACACCCGAAGGTGCGCCGGGGATGTTGACGGTGATGCCGGTGATCGAGCCTGCATAGATGCCGGCCATGTAGATCCCCATGACCATGACCAGCGCCTGCGTCACCTCCATGCCAAAGGTGAACGGCAGCAGGATCGCGATGGCAAGCGTGGCCGTAAGGCCGGGAATGGCGCCAAAGAACAGCCCCAGAAGAAAGCCGCCCACCAGAAACAGGAAGGTCATCGGCTGCAAAAGCGTGACAAAGCCGCCGCCAAGATCTGCAAGCATCGCTTCAGCCCCCCCAGACCGGCAGAAACAGCCCGAACAACTGCACAAAGAACAGCCATCCGAAGGCGGTGATGGCGATTCCCGTCAGGACCGATTTCCACGCCGCATCCGTCAGGCTGCCCGAGGATTCATAGTTGAAGAACAAGGACATCAGCAGGGCATAGAATGCCGTGCTGGCAAAGTAGCCGATCCAGGGAAAGGCGATCAGGTACAGAACCGTCAGCCCGAGCACCACCAGCGGCCCGACCTGCGCCAGACGCGGCACGGTGTCCGACCGCTCTGGCGCGTCTTCGGTTATGACCGCGGTCATAGACGTGAACAGGATGCGCAGTCCCGCGACATAGATGAACAGGCACAAAGCCACAGGCAGAAACGCCGGGCCCGGCTCTCCGCCCTTGGCAAAAGGTATGCCCAGTTCGGGGATCTGGCTGGCGTAGATGGTGTTCAGCACGATCAGAAAGGTCGCAAAGGCGGCCTGCCTGTTGAAACGATACAGCGTCATGCACAAAATCCCTGTTGTGGCCGGGGCCTGGGCACATGGCCCTGTCAGGCAAAGCAACGGGGGCGGCGACCCGATGGCCGCCCCCTTTTAACGCTTATTGTTCCAGGAGCCCCTGTTCAACCAGGCTGTCGATCAGCGCAAAGGCGCGTTCCTGCGAGCGGGCGACATATTCTGTGGTCTCTTCCGGGCCCATCCATTCCGGCCCCATCGCGGTCTTTTCCGCAAGTGCCTGAAATTCCGGGTTTTCAAAGACCTGCTCGAAAGCAGCTGCAAGAGTTGCGATCTGGTCCTCGGAGGTGCCCGCAGGCGCGGCCAGCAGGCGGAAGCTGCCCCAGACCACATCAAAACCCGCTTCCTTGAAGGTCGGAACATCCGGCACGTCGGGGCTGCGGTCCTCGGCCATCACGCCCAGAACCCGCAGATCACCCGAAGCGATGGCCGGATAGGCCGCCGACACCGACAGGCTGGCCGCGTCCGTCTCGCCGCTCAGCAGCGCCTCGCGCTGGCTGCCGGACCCGTCAGGATAGGGCACATGGCGTACCTCGATGTCGGCCGCATCGGCGAAATCCAGTGCGGGCAGGTGCCAGACACCGCCGGTGCCGACGTTGGAAATGGTCAGCGTACCGGGCGCCTCCTTGGCGGCGTCCACAAATTCCTCAAGCGTGGTCCAGGGTGAATCCGCCCGCACGACCAGCGCGGTGGGGTGCACCGTGACCGACCCGATAAAGGCCAGGCTTTCGGTGTCGTAGCCGGGCACCAGATCGAACTTCGGCACCGTGATCACGCTGTCCCAGGTCAGCGATCCGATGGTATACCCGTCGGGACGCGACCGCATCAGCCGCATGGTGCCAACGCCGCTTTGTGCGCCGTCGATATTCTGAGTGTTGATGCCGACGCCCAGCGGTTCTTCGGCAAAGTTCAGGAAACTGCGCATCACGGTGTCGGTGCCGCCCCCGGCACCCCAGGGCATGATGTGCATGATGTCGCGCTGCGGGTAATCCTGCGCCTGTGCCGCCAGCGGCAGCACCAGCGCGGCACCGACCAGAGCGGCCTTGAATGTGGGGATGACTTTCATGTTGCGGATCTCCTTGTTGCGGGTTTCTTCTTGTCCTTCGGGCGCGTCAGCCCATCCAGCGCCGCACCGGGGCGCGGGACTCTTCCAGCGGCTGGCAGATGATATCGACCAGCGTGGGTCCGTCATGGGCGATGGCTTCGCGCATCACCTGTTCCAGCTTGGCCGGGTCTTCGACCTTCCAGGACTTGACGCCATAGGCCGCAGCCACCGCCGCCTGATCCGTTCGGTTGAATTCGACATTATAATAGCGCGCGCCGCAATCGTCATGCTGGCTGGCCTTGATCCAGCCGTAGTTGGCGTTCGAAAAGACCACAAAGGTGATCGGCGCACGGCACCGCGTGACGGTCTCAAGCTCGCCCACCGTGAACCCGAAGGATCCGTCGCCCATCAGCGCGACAACCTTTGACGTGGGCCGCCCGAACCATGCGCCCAGCGACGCGGACAGGGCATAACCCAGCGCGCCATGCGCACGGTTGGTGATAAAATGGCGGCCATTCTGCGGCAGCGTGTAATAGGCCGAGAAATAGGGGCAGGACGTGCCGGGGTCGGACACCACGGTGACATCTTCGGGCAGCACCTTTTGCAGGGTGGCGATGATGCGTTCCGGGCGGATCGGGGATTCGTCGCTGGCGGCCAGTTCGTCAAAGCGGGCGAACTTGCGCTTGCGGATGTCGGCCACAGCCGCCGCGCCGCCGAATGTCGTACCGCCCTGCCCGCGCCGGTCCAGTTCCGCGTTCAGCGCCGCAAGCGACAGTTTCAGATCACCCGGCACGCCGACCTCGATTTCATAGACCGCGCCCAGCACCATCGGATCGACATCGAACTGCACGACGCGGGTGCCTGCCGTGGGCGCCTCCCACCGCGATGTGGTGGTCGATCCGGCGCGACAGCCCATGAACACGACCAGATCGGCGTTTGCCATCGCTTCCCATGTCTCGTCCGTGCCGCCGTTCGATCCGACCACGCCGACGCAGTTGGCATGAGTCTCTGCAAGCGATCCCTGCCCCGAGATCGAGGTTGCGACCGGAATGTCCAGACGCGTCGCCAGCCGGTCAAGATCGTCCATCGCGCCGGAAATCACGACGCCGCCGCCGCAGACGATCACCGGATTCTTCGCGGACAGGATGGCATCGGCGGCGGCGCGGATCACGTCGTCCTGCGGGCCGGTGCGGTAGGCCGGGTAGCTCGCCAGCGCCGGATCGGCCCAGATGTCGGATTCTGGGACGTCATCATACTGGATGTCATAGGGCAGGCCCAGATGCGCAGCCCCGGACCGGCCCGTGGTCATGGCGCGGAACGCCTGACGCACCATGCGCGGAATGTGATCGGCGCGGCGGATCACCGTGTTCCACTTGGTCAGGGGCCGCATCAGCGCCTCCTGATCCACCTCGGTCAGCGGGTAGCGGCCATAAGAGGCGACAGAGACATCCGTGGTAATCCCAAGAACGGCATAAGAGCTTTCCGAAGCTTCGATCAGGCCGGGCAGAATATAGGTCGCCCCCCCCCCCGACGGCCCCTCGGCCACACCGACGCGGCCCGTGACGCGCGAATAGGCATCGGCCATGTAGGTCGCGCTGCGTTCGTCGCGCGTCAGCACATGGGTCATGTCGTGATCCAGCCCGTGCATCGCGTCATAGAACGGCAGCGTCGTGTCCCCGCACAGGCCGAATATATGCTTGACGCCATGCGCCTGAAGCATCCGAACCATCGCCTGTGCGCCGTTCTGCGCGTTCCCGGTCTGCTCTGTCATCGGCTCTTTTCTCCTGCCACCCTCGCGTCCGGAACTGTCTGTGCCCGGCTGCGCGCACTTGTGCTTTGACCTGTATACAGAGCATTATTCAGAACGTTCTGCAATATCTTTCCTGTTCCCCGAAAATGCGTATAAGGTGGGGGTCGTTGGCAGGACGTGCCGGATGGATGCTGCAAGGTACTGAAAACAAGATGACAAAACCCGCAAGCCGTTCAGACGGGATCTATCGCGAGGTCAAGGAGATGGCCGCGCGGTTTGACTTCAAGCCCGACGAGCGAATCAACGAAAGCGAACTTTCGGTGCGCCTGAACGTGTCGCGCACGCCGCTGCGCGAGGCGCTGAATCGTCTCGCCTCCGAAGGGTTCCTGACCTATCAAAGCGGTCAGGGCTTTTTCTGCCGCTCGCTGAACCCGCTTGAAATCCGCAACCTTTACGAAGCCCGCGCCGCCATCGAATCCGAAGCGGTGCGCCTTGCCACCGGGCGCGCAACCGACAGCGCCCTTCTGGATCTTGAACGGTTCATCACCGCCGCCCGCGCCACCTACCGGCCCGGGACCTCTCCGGTCGAACTGGTGCGGCAGGATCAGGATTTCCACCTGCGCCTTGCGCGGCTTTCGGGCAATGGCGAACTGCTCAAGCTGCTGGAAAACATCAACGCCCGCATCCACTATATCCGCCTGATCGACCTTCAGGCGATGAGCGAACAGCACGGCGGGCAGGCGCTGGACAACCTATCGCACGAACGCATCGTCACGGCGATGCGCGCCCGCGACGGGGACGGGGCATCGCGACAGGTCCGGGTACATATCGAGGAACGGCTCGACGAGGTGACAAACAACGTGAGACGCGCCTTTTCGCTGATCTACGTCCCGCAGGAATTCTGAACCGGCCCCGTGCCACACCAGTGCTTCAACCCGTGGCGGAAACGCGGTAGGCAGGCCGCACGGCAGGCAACAGGGCAGGATGATGCGCGCAGCCATCGGGACAAGCGATTACCACGTCGGGGGCGAAACGTTCATCAACCGGCACATCGGCCTGCTGTTCGGCGGCGATACGGTTGTGGTCTGCGGCCGCTTCAACGGTGACGACCCCTATGGCAAGCCGGTGTTTGAACGGCGCGCGCGGATGGGTGTTGCCGACATGGCCGCGCTGCCGTTCTGGACACTCTGGAACCGGGTGCGCCACGCCACGTCACGCCTGCCGTTCGGACAGGGCAAGCGGGATCTGGCCACCTTCCTGCGCCGCGAACAGGTCGATGTCATCCTGTCGGAATTCGGCACACAGGCGCTGGCGCTGGCGCCGCTGGCCAATGAACTGAAGATCCCGATCTTCACCTACTACCGCGGCACCGATGCGTCCAAGGCGTTGCGCGCGCGTCGGATCCAGGTGGCCTATCGCAGGATGATGCCGCGTCTGGCAGGGGTGTTTTCGGTGTCGCAGTTCCTGCTGGACAACCTCGCCCAGCATGGCATCCGCCATGACAATGCCCATGTCATTCCGTCCGGCGTCGATGTCCGCCGCTTTGTCCCCGGCGAAAAGACGCCGCTGTCCTGCCTCGCCGTGGGCCGCTTTGTAGAGAAAAAGGCGCCGCTGACCACCCTGCGGTCCTTTGCCAAAGCGACGGCAGGCACCGTCGCCCGGCTGGATTTCATCGGCGACGGCCCGCTTCTGAACCCTGCGCGGGCGCTTGCCATGGAACTGGGGGTGGCGGATCGCGTGACCTTTCACGGTGCACAACCCCATGATTTTGTGCGGGAACGGTTGCAGCGCACGCAGGTGTTCCTGCAACATTCAGTCACGGCCGCCGATGGCAATACCGAGGGCCTGCCCACCGCGATCCAGGAGGCGATGGCCTGCGGCTGCGTCACCGTGTCGACCCGCCACGCCGGCATCCCCGAGGCGGTCGACGACGGGTTGACCGGCTATCTGGTCGCAGAACACGATGCCGACGGCTTCACCGAGGCGATCCGGAAGGTTATGACCGCGGTCATAACTCCCGAGATGTCGCAGCGCGCCCGCCACACCGCCGAAACCCGGTTCGACAACGATGTGCTGCTGCACAAGCTCGAGGCGCAGATCCGCGCGACGCTGGGGCACTAGGGTCTTGGGGCTGTACCGCATCCTGATCTGGGTCTTCGCGCTGTGGCAGATGGCACGGCTGGTGCTGGCGCGGGACTGGTCCGCCCTTGACGAAAGGCGCGGCGCGACCCGCCCCACAACAACCGGCCCGCATCTGTGGCTGCATGCGGCGTCGAACGGCGAACTCGCCTCGGCCCGGCCGCTGATCCTGGCGCTGCGGGCCGCGCGGCCCGGTCTGTGTCTGCTGGTGACCTGCAACAGCAAAACCGGTGTGGCGCTGGCGCGGGGCTGGGATCTGCCAGGTCTTTCGGCCCATCTGGCACCGCTTGATCTTGCCCGGTTCGTGCGCCGGGTGTTGCGGCGCTGGCAGGTGGTGGCGCATGTGACGATGGAAGCCGAGATCTGGCCCAACCGTGTCCTGCTCTGCCCCGGACCGGTGCTGGTGCTGGGCGCGCGGATGTCACCCGGTTCCGCCCGGGGCTGGGGCAGGTTCGGCGGCTTGGCGCGGCGGGTTCTGGGGCGGGTTGTCTTTCTGTCGGCGCAGGACAGCGCATCGCGCGACCGGTTTCTGGACCTTGGACTACCTGCCGCCGCCTGCGGCCCGGTGGTCGATCTCAAGGCGCTTTACACGCCGCCGGCCGGGCAGATACCCGACAGCGCGCTGCGCGCCGCTTATCCGCGCGCGGATACCTGGCTTGCCGCCTCGACCCATGCGGGCGAGGAAGAAGTGGTGATCGCCGCCCATCTGGCCGCGCGCGTGGCCCGGCCGGGCCTGCGGCTGATCCTGGCCCTGCGTCACCCGGCCCGGGCAGAGGTGGTTGCGGATCTTCTGCGTGCCGAAGGTCTGGAGTTTGACCGCCGGTCCGAAGGCAGATCCGGCGCCGAAGTGCTTTTGGCGGATACGATGGGCGAGATGGCGCTTTGGTATGCGCTGGCCGGAGTCGTGTTCATCGGCGGGACGCTGACAGATCGCGGCGGGCACACACCTTATGAACCTGCCGTATTCGGGGCTGCCCTGCTGCATGGGCCGGATGTGCGAAACTTCCGCCAGCCCTATGCCACGCTTCGGGCGGCAGGTGCGGCAAGGGAAACCGCGGATGCCGACGGCCTTGCCGCGGCTTTGGTCGCGCTGGCGGATGCGGCAGAGCAGCGCCGCCTCGGTGCCCTTGCGCGGGACAGGCTGCGCCAGGATACCGGGCTGGAGGGGCTGATGGAGGCCGTTCTGCCGCTCTTCCCGAAACCGTGACGGCGCGGCCCGTGTCCCGTGTCCCGCAGGCGCGGCCTGTTCAGGGGGCGCGGCCTGCACAGAATGCGGTAAATGAGAACCGGTTTTTGTGAAAACACCGCACCGGGATCAGGCCATTCTTGAACTCGGGGGGCGAAAGGTTATCTTATCAAAGGGATGACGGACGGGACATTTGCATGATCCAGTATAGCCTGAAATGTGCCGGGGATCACAAGTTTGATTCCTGGTTCCAGTCGGCGGATGCCTTTGACAAACTGCACAAACGCGGGTTGATCAGTTGCGCGAGCTGCGAATCTGACGCGGTCGAGAAGGCCGTGATGGCGCCGCGCGTGAACCATGCGACCCCGCAGGATCGCCCGCTGAGCAAGGCGCGTTCGCCCGCAGAACAGGCCGTTGCCAGACTGCGCCGCCACATTGAGGCAAATTCGGACTATGTTGGCACGGATTTCGCGCGCGAGGCGCGGGCAATCCATGACGGCGACGCGCCCGACCGCCCGATCTGGGGCGAGGCCCGCAAGCTGATCGATGACGGGGTGCCGGTCGCGCCGCTTCCGTTCCTGCCGGTGCGCAAGACGAACTGAATTCCGATCACGAAAGGGTCAACATGAAGGTGCTGATAACGGGTGCCAACCGCGGCATCGGCAATGCGCTATACACCACGCTTGAAGCGCGGGGTGACGCGGTGATTGGTACTGCGCGCAGCGCGCCCGGGTTCCTGCCGCTGGACGTGAGCGAGCCAGAGTCGCATCACGCACTTGCGCGCGAGATCGCGGGATCGCCGCTGGATCTTCTGGTGTGCAATGCCGGGGTCTATCAGGACAAGGGGCAAAGCCTGGCAGACGGATACCCGCCACAGATGTGGGCAGAGATGTTCGCGGTGAACGTGACGGGCGTGTTCCTGACGGTGCAGGCGCTGCTGGCGAACCTGAAGCTGGGCAGCGCGCCACGGGTCGCCATAATCTCGTCACAGATGGCGTCGTCCGAGCGGGCGCCGGGGGGCAGCTATATCTACCGTGCGTCGAAGGCCGCGGCGCTGAACCTTGGGCGCAACCTGGCGCAGGATCTGAAGGGTCACGGCATTGCCGTCGGGATCTATCATCCGGGCTGGGTGCGCACGGACATGGGCGGCGCCGGGGCGGCCTTGTCGGTGGCCGAATCCGCGGCGGGACTGGTGGAGCGCTTCGATGCGCTGTCGCTTGCGACCACCGGCTGTTTTGAGACCTTCGACGGACAGGCGCATCCGTTTTGACCCTGTCCGACCCGGCGGAGTTTTTCGCAGCCTTTGTGTCGGCGTGGCACGACAGGGACGGGGCGGCCATCGGGGCGCTGTTCGCCGAGGATGCCGATTTCGTCAATGTCGTCGGGCTGTGGTGGCGTCGTCGCACGGACATTGCGCGGGCGCATGACTATGCGCTGAAATCCTTTTTTGCCGACACGCGCCTTGACCCCCGCGCAACCACCCTGCGCCTGCTGGGTGAATCCCATGCAGTTGTGCATTGCCGGTTCCACCTGTCAGGCCAGCGGGCGCCGGATGGCAGCCGCGCCGGGGACCGGCAGACCGTGATGAGCGTGGTGCTGGAACGCCGCGGTGCGGGCTGGCTGGCAGTATCGGCGCAGAATACCGATGTTCAGCCGGGGGCAGAGACGTTTGTGAACGCAAAGCGACTGGGACCGGCGGACTACCGGACCGGCTGAGACCGTAGGGTCGGTAAAGCGGCGGGGCCGCGCGGCGTTGGATCGGGCGGGAACGAGGGGCGCTGCCCCTCGCGCTCCCCGGGGTATTTGGGAAAAGAAGAAGCCGACAGACCGTCCTGGCGGACGGGGGCGGCCCAACCGACCTCTTGCGCAGGTGCCCTGCCACGCGTAAAGCACGAAACGATTGTGACCCCGGGAGAGTCCCATGCCCGTTCTCGTGATGAAATTCGGCGGCACCTCTGTCGCGACGCTTGACCGGATCCGGCGGGCCGCGAAGCGTGTCGGGCTGGAAGTGTCCAAGGGCTATGACGTGATTGTCATCGTTTCCGCCATGTCGGGCAAGACCAACGAACTGGTGGGCTGGGTGAACGAGACGTCGCCGATGTTCGATGCGCGCGAATACGACGCCGTGGTCAGCTCGGGAGAGAACGTGACGGCCGGGCTCATGGCGCTGACGCTTCAAGAGATGGATATACCGGCGCGCAGCTGGCAAGGCTGGCAGGTGCCGCTGATGACGACAAGCGCACACAGTTCGGCGCGGATCGAGGAGATCCCGACCGCCAACATCAACCGCAAGTTCGGCGAAGGCATGCAGGTGGCGGTTGTTGCCGGCTTTCAGGGGATCAGCACCGAGGGGCGGATCACCACGCTGGGGCGCGGCGGGTCGGACACCACCGCCGTGGCCTTTGCCGCCGCCTTCGGTGCCGAGCGTTGCGATATCTACACGGATGTGGACGGGGTCTATACCACCGACCCGCGTATCTGCGACCGCGCACGCAAGATGGACCGCATCGCCTTTGAAGAGATGCTTGAGCTTGCATCGCTGGGCGCCAAGGTCTTGCAGACCCGGTCGGTCGAGCTGGCCATGCGCTACAAGGTCAGGCTGCGCGTGCTGAGCAGTTTCGAGGAACCGTCGGACACGGCCGGCACGCTGGTCTGCGACGAGGAGGACATCATGGAAAGCAATGTTGTGGCCGGTGTGGCCTATTCCCGCGACGAGGCCAAGATGACGCTGGTGTCGGTCGAGGACCGACCCGGCATCGCCGCGGCCATCTTCATGCCGCTGTCAGAGGCTGGTGTGAACGTCGACATGATCGTGCAGAACATCGCCGAGGAGGGGCGCACGGACATGACCTTTTCCTGCCCGACCGAGCAGGTGAAGCGGGCGCAGAAGGCGCTGGACGATGCCCGGGCCAAGGGTGACATCAGCTTTGGCGACCTGGTGGCCGATACCGGGGTCGCCAAGGTTTCGGTCGTGGGAATCGGAATGCGGTCACACACCGGTGTGGCGGCCAAGATGTTCAAGGTGCTGTCGTCGGAAGGGATCAATATCAAGGTCATAACAACCTCCGAGATAAAGATTTCCGTTCTGATCGACCGGAAATACATGGAACTTGCCGTGCAGGCCCTGCATGATGCGTTTGAGCTGGAAAAAAGCGCCTGAGGCCATGACCGGCCCCGGGCATCCTGTTGATGGGGTTTGACGCATGGCGGAACGCACGGAGAGCGAAAGCCGCAAGTTGCTGGGGCGGCTGCGCGACACCATGGCCGAACAGGCCGAGGGTCAGGAACGGCTGGACAAGATCACCCATCTGACAGCGGATTCCATGGGCACCGAAGTCTGTTCGGTCTATCTGTTCCGCGATCCCGAGACGCTGGAGTTATGCGCCTCGGAGGGGTTGCGGCCCGAGGCCGTGCACCAGACCCGCATGAAGATGGGCGAAGGTCTGGTGGGGCGCGTGGCGCGCACCGGACAGTTGATGAACACCGCCGATGCGCCGTCCCAGCGCGGCTTTCGCTACATGCCCGAGACCGGCGAGGAGATCTATTCCAGCTTCCTTGGTGTGCCGATCCAGCGGCTGGGCGAGAAGGTCGGCGTTCTGGTGGTGCAGTCCAAGGTGGCGCGGGAATTCACCTCGGACGAGGTTTATGCGCTGGAAGTGGTGGCCATGGTGCTGGCCGAGATGGCCGAACTGGGCGCCTTTGTGGGCGAAGGCGCGGCGCTGAAGGCGCGGCACACGCAGCCGGTCCTGTTGCGTGGCACGACCGGTCAGGAAGGCACCGCCGAGGGCCATGTCTGGCTGCATGAACCCCGCGTGGTGGTCACGAACCTTGTCACCGATGATCCGGTCAAGGAGAACGAGCGCCTGTGCGCCGCGGTCGAAACCCTGCGGGTGAGCGTGGACGGGCTTTTGGCCGGGGCGGCGGACCCCGAACAGGTGCAGGTGCTGGAAGCCTACCGGATGTTCGCCAATTCCAAGGGCTGGATGCGCCGTATGGAAGAGGACATCACCCGGGGCCTGTCCGCCGAGGCGGCGGTCGAGAAAGAGCAATCCTCGGCCCGG
>JAGXGV010000148.1 GCA_024636635.1 Puniceibacterium sp. | reverse complement strand
AGATGTGTATAAGAGACAGCCTCGACCTCATGCGCGATCTTCAGGCCGAAACCGGCGCGGCGATGATCCTGATCACCCATGACCTTGGGGTCGTGGCCGAAATGGCCGACGAGGTTGCCGTGATGTATGCCGGGCGCATCGTGGAAAAGGGGCAGGTGGCGCAGATATTCGAAGATCCGCAGCATCCTTACACCATTGGCCTCATGGCCTCGATGCCATCGCTCGGGGCGCGGTCGGACCGGCTGGTCACCATTCCGGGCATCGTGCCGCAGGCCGCGCAGATGCCCGCAGGCTGCCGTTTTGCCAGCCGTTGCCCGTTCCGCACCCCTGTCTGCGACCGGGTTCCACCGCTTGCCCCTGTCGGCGCCGGCCACACGGTCGCCTGTTTTCATGCCCCGCTGGAACAGGGGGCAGAGGCATGACCGCCAACGTGATCCTGCGCGCCGAAGGGCTGCGGCGCGAATTTGTAACCCGCAAGCCACTGTTCGGTCCGGCCACGGTGGTGCGCGCGGTGGACGGCGTGGATCTGGACATCCTCCAGGGCGAGACCTTTGCCATCGTCGGCGAAAGCGGCTGCGGCAAGTCCACACTTGCCCGTCTTCTTGTCCGGCTGATTGACCCTACCGAAGGGTCGGTCTGGTATGACGGTCAGGACATCGCGGCGCAGAATCCGCAAGCACTGCGCGCCCTGCGCCGTGATCTTCAGTTCATCTTTCAGGATCCGTTTTCTTCGCTCAATCCTCAGATGACCGTCGGCGCCCTGATCGAGGAACCCTTGATCACCCACGGCATCGGCAACAGGGCGGAACGGCAGGCCCGTGTCGCCGACCTGTTGACCCGGGTCGGCCTGATCCCCGCCCATGCCGACCGCTATCCGCACGAATTTTCCGGCGGACAACGGCAGCGCATCGGCATCGCCCGTGCGCTGGCCACCGGGCCGAAACTGATCATCGGGGACGAACCGGTCAGTGCGCTGGACGTGTCCATTCAGGCGCAGGTGGTCAACATCCTCGAGGATCTCAAGGACGCCTTCGGCCTGACCCTTGTCATCATTGCACACGACCTCGCCGTGATCCGCCACATGGCGGACCGCATCGCCGTGATGTACCTTGGCGAGATTGTCGAATTGGCCAGCGCCGAAGACCTCTTCACCGCGCCGCGCCACCCCTATACCGAGACGCTGCTTGCCGCGATTCCCGTCGCCCGCGTCGGCCCCCGCCGGGTCCGCACCCAGATCGAGGGCGACCTCCCCAATCCGACCGCGCCGCCCCCGGGCTGCCGGTTCCACACCCGTTGCCCCCATGCCCAGGACAGGTGCAGCACCGAAAGACCACGCCTGCGCGATCTGGGTCGGCGGCAGGTTGCCTGCCACTTTGCCGAAACGCTTGATCTTGCCGGGCTGACCGGGGCCGACACGACCCGCAGCCCTGCCGCAACGGCCCGCTTTGCGCTTTACCGCGCGGCACGGGCCCAAGAGGACGCTTCAACCGTCCCAAAACACAACGAAAGTTCAACAGAGGAGCCACTCTCATGACCCTGAAAAAGACACTTGGCCTGGCGCTGGCGCTGGGCCTGGGCGCCACGGCGCTGCACGCGCAAGACCTGCGCATCGGCCTCCAGGAAGACCCCGATGTGCTGGACCCCGACCAGTCGCGTACCTTCGTCGGGCGGATCGTCTATTCCGCGCTTTGCGACAAGCTGGTCGACATCACCCCCGAACTCGAGATCATTCCCCAGCTTGCTTCGGGCTGGGACTGGTCTGACGATGGTCTTGAACTGACCATGACGCTGCGCGACGGCGTGACCTTCCACGATGGCACGCCCTTCGATGCCCAAGCGGTCATTGCCAACATCGACCGCAGCCAGAACATGGACGAAAGCCGCCGCAAATCCGAACTCACCTCAATCACCGGGGCCGAAGCCGTGGATGACATGACGGTCAGGTTCACCCTTGGCGCGCCCGACGCGACCCTGCTGGCCCAGCTTGCAGACCGGGCGGGTATGATGGTCTCGCCCACTGCCGCCGAAGAAGCCGGTGCCGATTTCGGACTCAACCCTGTTTGTTCGGGCCCCTTCACCTTTGTCGAGCGGGTGCAGCAGGACCGGATCGTGCTGGAAAAGTTTGCCGAATACTGGAACGCCGATGAGATCAACTTCGACAGCGTGATCTTCCTGCCGATCCCGGACACCACCGTGCGTCTGGCGAACCTGCGCTCGGGCGATCTTGACATGCTGGAACGCCTCGCGCCGACCGACCTCACCTCGGTCACCGAGGATGACTCTCTGCTGATGGAGCAGGCGGTATCGCTGGGCTATCAGGGCATCACCGTGAACGTCGCCAATGGGGACCGCGCGGCATCTCCGATCGGCGAAAACAGCGCGGTGCGCCGTGCGCTGTCGCTGGCGGTGGATCGCACCGTGATCAACCAGGTGGTGTTCGAAGGCGCCTATGCCGCCGGCAACCAACCCTTTCCGCCAACCTCGCCTTGGTACAACAAGGACTTCCCGGTGCCCGAACGCGATGTCGAGGCGGCCGAGGCCCTGCTGGAAGAGGCCGGATATGCCGACGGCATCACGCTGGAAATCCAGGTAGCCAACAACCCGGTACAGATGCAGCTGATGCAGGTGGTCCAGGCAATGGCGTCAGAGGCCGGCATCACGATCGAACTTGTCGCCAAGGAATTCGCCACCCTGCTGTCCGAACAGACCGCCGGCGCCTATACCGCAAGCCAGGTCGGCTGGTCGGGCCGGGTCGATCCCGACGGCAACATCCACCAGTTCATGACAACGGATGGCGGCATCAACGATTCAAAATATTCCAACCCCGAGGTGGACACCCTGCTGAACGACGCCCGCGTGTCCAATGACGCCGCCCAGCGCAAGGAAAAATACGATGCCGCGCTGGCGATCCTGCAAGAGGACATGCCCATCATCTACCTCTACCACCCGTCCTGGATCTGGGCGCTGGATGACAAGGTGCAGGGCTTCGTGCCCTATCCCGACGGGATGATCCGGCTCGAAGGCGTGTCCTTCGCCGAATAAGCGACCCGGCCCGGCGGCACCTTCGCCGGGCCCGACCCCAGACCGGAGCCTGCCATGCTCGCCTTTCTCGGACGCCGCTTCCTGATCGCCATTCCGACGATTTTCCTGATCTCGATCTTTGTGTTCGGGATGCAGAAACTGCTCCCCGGCGATCCGGTGCTTGTCATGGCGGGCGAAGACCGCAATCCCGAAATGATAGAATTCCTGCGCGAGAAATACCGCCTGAACGACCCGATCCCGGTGCAGTATTTCAACTGGATCGGCAATGCGTTGCAGGGCGATCTGGGTATTTCGCTGCGCACCCGGCAGCCGGTGCTGGAATTGATCGCGGAAAAGCTGCCCGTCACGATCCAGCTGGCGGTGATGGCGCTGATCATCGCGCTGGTGATCGGCATCCCCGCCGGGGTGCTGTCGGCCTACAAGAAAGGCACCTGGATCGACTGGCTTGCCAACATCGTGGCGCTGTCAGGGCTGTCTATCCCGAACTTCTGGCTGGGGATCATGCTGATCCTGCTGGTGTCGGTGAACCTTGGCTGGCTTCCCGCCTCGGGCTATCGCCCGCTGTCAGACGATCCGCTGCAATCCATCCTGACCATGCTGATGCCCGCCTTTGTGCTGGGCACCGGGCTGGCCGCGACGCTGATGCGCCATACCCGATCCGCCATGCTGGGCGTGCTGCGCTCTGATTATGTGCGCACCGCGCGGGCCAAGGGGCTGAGCGAACGCATGGTGCTGGTCAAACACGCCCTGCGCAACGCGCTGGTGCCCATTGTCACCGTCACCACCCTCCTGTTCGGAGAGCTTCTGGCCGGCGCCGTACTGACCGAACAGATCTTCACCATTCCGGGCTTTGGCAAGCTGATTGTGGACGCCGTGTTCAACCGCGACTATGCCGTGGTGCAGGGGATCGTACTGTGCACCGCGGTCGGATTCATCTTCCTGAACATCCTTGCCGATGCCGCCTACCGCGTCCTGAACCCGCGGATGAACGACACATGACCGCCCTGTCCGATCCCCTCACCGTAGCCCCCAAGGCGCCCAGCCGCTTCTGGCGCAAGATGCGGGCCAGCAAGTCCGCGATCCTCGGGGCCGTCATCGTCATCTTCTTTGTGACGATTGCCATCGCCGCCCCTTTGCTGCCGGTGCCCGGTCCGACCGAAACCGACTGGGCCGCAGTGCGCAAGGCGCCTTCGGCCGCGCATCCCTTCGGCACCGACGAAATCGGCCGCGATGTGCTGTCGCGCATGATCTGGGGGGCGCAGGCGTCTCTTCTTGCGGGGGTTGTGTCGGTGCTGATCGCCGTGGCCCTTGGCGTGCCGCTCGGGGTGCTTTCGGGATACCTGCGCGGCTGGACCGACGCCGTGATCTCGCGCTTTACCGAGGCGCTGCTGGCTGCGCCCTTCCTCATCCTCGCCATTGCGCTGGCGGCCTTTCTTGGTCCCAGCCTGTCGAATGCGATGATCGCCATCGGCCTCTCGGCCATGCCGCTTTTCATCCGGCTCGCCCGCGCCCAGACCATGAGCGTGATGACCGAAGACTACGTCGAAAGCGCCCGCGCGATCGGCCTTGGCCATGCCGCAATGATCCGCAAATACATCTTGCCGAACATTTTTCCCCCTATCCTCGTGCAGTCCACGCTGACAATCGCCACCGCCATCATCGCCGAGGCGTCGCTGTCCTTTCTCGGCCTTGGAAAGCAGCCGCCCGCGCCCAGTTGGGGGTCGATGCTCAACGTGGCGAAGAACTTTCTGGAGCAGGCGCCCTGGATGGCGATGTGGCCCGGCATCGCAATCTTTCTTGTGGTGCTGGGGTTCAACCTTCTGGGTGACGGGTTGCGCGACGCTCTGGATCCACACGACCTCTGACCCCGCCAGAAACAACAAGCCATGTCCCGTTCCATAGTCGCAAAACCCCGGGACCGGTCAGTACGGCGTCATCCTCACCAGCGGGTTCTTCGTAACGCGCGCTTGCCGCAAATTGCGCCGACGACACAAGGCTCAAGCGATGCGGCGGTCGTCCGGTGGCTTGGGCATTGGGGAAACTTCAATCGCAGTATTTCCTTTGTGCGGCACATGGTAATCTCCTGTTGAACTGGAAGGGGTATTTTCAGTCTGTCGGCCAGTCCGGCTCTTGATCGTGTGAAATCAGGCCCGCAATCATGCGACATAGGCAGGCAGCCCGGCAATCGCGGCGGCCTGCCACAGCATGAGTTATGACCGCGGTCATAACTTGTTCACTGGCCCGCTCCTCCAATCCACTCCCCCGATGTGTGAGGTCAGCGATGTTAGGGGAAAAATGCCCGGCGGCTTTGTCTTGCGATAAATATGGGCAGGAGAAGTCAAAGCCGACACTTCGGGAGTTTCGGGATAACAGGAAGGTTTTCCGCGGTGACGGGTCCGGGTCGACGTCACAGCATCCCCGGTTCATCCGGGGGCATCTGGAATCCCTCCTCCAGACGCCTTTCCGTCAGGGCGATACGTTTCCGGCGCCGGACCTCGGCATGGTCGCGCGCCAGTTCCGCCGTCACCTGGTGGCGGGCAAAGGCCGTGTCGGCCGCGGAATGGCTTTCTGCCTTGCGGACCTGAAGCATGGCCAGATCCTGATTGAGCCGCATGCGCCGCTCTGCCAGCCAGCCCTGCCAGAGCGAGTCCGCGCCAAGCATCCGGCGGGTGTGGGACTGATCGTCCAGGCGCAGGGCGCGGAAACGCAGCTTTTCGATCTCTTCAAGCTCACGGCGCAGGCCCGTTTCCCGGGACAGGATGGCCCGGTGACGGTCCAGCGCCTGTTCCTCCAGAAGCGCGGTGATCCGTTCCAGTTCGTCGAATTCCGGGGTCATCAGCGCCCTCTTTCCCGAGCCCTGTTTCGCATCGCATCGGCGAAGCGGATGGCGGCAGCGACAGCGCGAAAATGGTCATGTGTGATCGGCTGACCGATCTCGACCGTTGCATAAAGCGCCCGGGCGGTGGGCGGATCGGAATGAACCGGGACATGCGCCGCCTGCCCGGCCTCACGAATCCGCGTCGCCACATGATCGACGCCCTTGGCGACGCAGACAGGCACCTCACCCTTGGCGCGACTCCATTTCAGTGCCACCGCATAATGGGTGGGGTTCACGATGATCACGTCTGCCTTCGGCACATCGCGCATCATCTGGTTCATCGCGATTTCCTGCGCGCGCTGGCGGCGCTGCTGCTTCATCGCGGGATCGCCTTCGGATTCCTTGTATTCGTCGCGCAATTCCTTGTGGGACATGCGGTTCTTGCGCAGATGTTCACCGTGCTGAAAGAAGTAATCGATCCCGCCGATCACCATCGCCACGATCACCACGATCGTCATCATCCTGATCGCAAGGGACATGAGCAGAAGCACCACACCTTCGGCCCCGCCCTGAAGCGACCCGGTGATTTGCTCAATCTGAACCGTCAGGAACAGGCCGAGCACCGTAGAATAGACCGCCAATTTGACAAAGCTCTTGGCGAACTCGAACAGTCCGCGGCGGCCGAACTTGTTCTTGGCGTTTTCGATGGGGGACAGGCGCGACCATTTCAGTTGCAGCTTTTCCGGAGCGATGGCAATCCCCTTCTGCGCGATCAGCACCGCCAGGACCAGAAGTCCGGGGGCGACGAACCAGGGCAGCATCGGCGCCATGCTCGCCCCGATCAGGCCGCCGACCGGCCCCGTGCTGCCGTCGCTGAAATAAGTACGGGCCAGCAGATGCGGGTGGTCTATGAACGGCATCAGCACGTCGGCCAGACCGAAGATAGAACCGTGGCCCACCGCCAGGGCGGTCAGCAGGATTCCGGCATATGCCGTGGCGGACAGAAGATCCGGAGAGCGTGCGATCTCTCCCTTCTTGCGGGCATCGTCAAGCTTGCGCTGGGACGCCTCGTGCGACTTTTCGCTGTCGTCGCCGCCTGCCATCAGGGCATTCCGAACGGATTGCTCAGAAAGCTGTCAACTGCGCCGGTCCAGATTGTCAGCAACACCGGCGCCGTCGCAAAGAGCAACGCGATGGCACCAAGCGTGATCACCGGTGCGCCGACGAAGGCGACCATCAGTTGCGGCATCGCCTTGTTGATGACGCCAAGCATGAGGTTGTAAAGCATCGAGAGGATCACGAAGGGCGCGGCAAGCGTGAAAGCCAGGCGGAACGCCTGGCTGACATGGGTCCGGCCCCAGTCCGCCAGCACCGCGGCATCGGGAAAGGCCGCCAGTGGCATCGCATCGTAGGACAGGATGAACAGGGCGGCCGCCTTGACGTGCAGCCCGGTCATCATCAACAGCGCCAGGGCCGAGACGGTCAGCACCTGACCAATGGCAGGCATGGGGTCCATCGAGTTGTTTCCGGTCAGCTGCGACAGGGATGTCGACTGCGCGGCAATGGACCCGGCCGTCTGAAGTGCAAGCATGAACAGCCGCAGGGCGATTCCTATGGCAAGACCGGCGATCGTTTCGGTCACCACAATCCGGCCGAGGGCTCCGAGACCCGGCGGCGGAATCCGGACCGATCCGCTGACTGCTGCGGCGACAACCACCGTCATGGCAAGCGACAGGATAAGACGTACGCGCACGGGCACCGACCGTTCGCCCAAACCCGGCATCACCGAAAGCGCGGCGCCGACACGCACGAAGATCGCGAAGCCCGCCCAGAGCTGCATCTGGATCATCTCAGCAAGCGCGCTCATGCGGCCACGACCCCCACCAGCGAGGGTCGCGCCTCGATCCCGATTTCCTCGAACGACAGGACGGGGTTGCTGATGCCCTTCGCGGCGAGGATCGTGCGCAGGAACCGCCGCCTGCGGCCCGAGGTGACAAGAGCCGGGAACACGCCGCGCGCACCGGCGTCCCCCACCTGTCTGGCGACGCCGCTGGTCAGCGCCTCGAAGGATTCGGGTGGCAGGGCGATGTCGATACCGCCACGGTCGCCCTCGATCTGGTAATGCGTAAACAGTTCTTCCCACTCGGGGGCAAGCTGGATCAGCGGGATGGTCCCGTCATTGCGCCGCATTCCCGCGACCAGCTGAAACCCAAGCCGCTGGCGCACATGTTCGCAGATCGCCTCGGGGCGGGCCTGCTGACCGCGTGTTTCGGCGATCGCCTCAAGGATCAGGGGCAGGTTTCGAATCGAAACCTGTTCATCCAGAAGCAGACGCAGGACCGCGTGAAGCACGTCGATCTGCACCTTGTCAGGGATCAATTCATCAATAAGCCGCCGGTTCGCTTCGGCCCGGCCAGCATTGGTGAGCGACACCATCTCGTCCAGGATGCGGCGCAGCGACTTCAGGCTGAGCAGACGGCCGAAATTGCGCTTGATCACCTCGAGCAGATGGGTCGCCAGCACCTCGGTCGGTGTGACGATGGTGACGCCGTTCAGAGAGGCCCGTTCCTGATCCTCGGGTTTGATCCAGCGGGCCGGGGCACCGTAGACAGGTTCGCTTACGTCGCGACCCTCTGGCAGGCGGGTCCGGTCGTCGGGCACTAGCGCCAGAACCAGATCCGGGTTCAGCGATCCACGCGCGAGTTCCACACCCTGGATCCGCACGACATATGTCCCGGTTGGCAGAGCGGCGGCATCGGTCAGGCGGATTTCAGGCATGATGAGGCCGAAGGCGGAGGCGATGTGGGTGCGCATATTGGAGATTCGGACATCAAGACCTGTGCCCGGGTCCAGCACCATGTTCACGAGATCGGGCGCAAATTCGACATGGATGTCATCGAGATCAAGCACATCGCCAATTGGCTTGGGCGGCAACGGCCCCTGCACCTCGACCGCGTCGGGAGGCTCAAGCGCGCGGGCATGCTTGCGCGCCATGTACCATGCGGCGGTGCCGAGAACGACAGATCCTGCAATGAACGGCATGAAAGGCATGCCCGGCACCAGCGCGAACAGCCCCATCAACACCGACACTGTGCCCAGGGCCGCTGGGTAGCGCCCGAGCTGACCGACCAGCGCCAGATCGGTTGCCCCCGTCGCACCACCGCGGGCCAGGAGCAGCGCCGTTGCAATCGAGATGATCACGGCAGGGATCTGGGACACGAGCCCATCTCCGACGGTCAGGATCGCGTAGGTCTCGAGTGCATTGCCGATCGCCATGTCATGGACGAATACGCCCATGATGGTGCCCATGAGGAGGTTCAGCAGAGTGATCAGAAGGCCCGCGACAGCGTCGCCCTTGACGAATTTGGACGCGCCGTCGAGTGAGCCGAAAAAAGTCGTCTCCTGCAACTCGCGTTCGCGCCGCGCCTTGGCTTCGGCATGATCTATTGCGCCTGCGCTCATGTCACTGTCGATGGCAAGCTGCTTGCCCGGCATCCCGTCCAGCGCAAAGCGTGCCCCGACCTCCGCCATGCGTGCGGCCCCCTTGGTGATCACCGTGAAGTTGACGATCATCAGCACGCCAAAAACCACAAGGCCCATGAAGACGCTGCCGTCCATCACGAAGTTCGCAAAGCCCTGGATCACATTGCCAGCGGCACCGGTGCCTTCGTGTCCGTGGCCAATGATCAGTTTTGTTGAGCTCACGTTAAGCGACAGGCGCAGCATGAGCGAGGCCAGCAGAATAGTCGGAAAAGCCGAAAAATCGAGCGGCCGTTCGATGAACAACGTGACGGTGAAAATCAGGATCGCCAGCGCGAAAGAGGTAGCCAGCCCGATATCGAGCACCCAGGACGGCACCGGAAGAATCATCATCACGATGACCGCCATCAGCGCCACCGCAAGCAGGACGGTCGGACGGAAAATCGTCTCCTTCATATCAGACAGCATCTTTCCGGAACCGCGCGCATCTCTGGCACGGTCGTCCGGCAGTTGCACCTGAACCATATGTCCGAGGCGCAGGCCCCGGTTGAAAGACGAGGTAATACCAAGCCGCGTGAACGGAGACTCACGTGGGGGATTCCCGTCGGGCTGAAAGTATGAATCTTTGATGGTAGGTCTGGGAGGGCTTCATCATGGGTTTAGCGATAGCATTACGGGCGGACTTTAACGGGGCGACATT